>CABUOF010000075.1 GCA_902493125.1 uncultured Collinsella sp.
TAAAACACCCCCGAGCATATGTTCGAAAACACAATATGTTGTGTTTACAGCAAAGGCGGGATGCCACCTGTGGCACCCCGCCTTTCAACCTCAACCTTCAAGTTGACCTTGAGGCGATTTTTGCGTCCTTTTACATGGCGTTCACATCGCCCCCAAACTCCCCCACCCAAGGCACGTGCGGCCCACCACCGCGACGACAAGTGGCGAAAAATGGGACGGGCCCCAGATTGCCCATGCGCGCGCAAAAGCACGCCGCGGCAATCTGGGGCCCGTCCCCAAGTACCTATAAATATGCAGGCCAGCGATGTGTTAACGATGCGCCAGCGGATGCGCCGCCAGATAGACCTCGGTCAGTTGCGTGCGGTCGACATGCGTGTAGACCTGCGTGGTCGAAATATCGGCATGGCCCAAAATCTCCTGCAGCACACGGAGGTCTGCGCCGCCCGCGAGCATGTGGGTGGCAAAGGAGTGGCGCAAGGTATGGGGATGGAGCCCCACCAGCCCCACCTGACGCCCATACCGCTCGCATATCGCATGCACGGCCTGGCGCGACAGGCGACGTCCGTTCTTATTTAAAAAGACCGCCGAGGTCTCGGTTCCGCGGGCATGGGCCGCCAAGCGAGAACGTCCCTCAGTTACATAGAGCATCAGAGCTCGCGCCGCGCTTCCCACCAGCGGGGACAGGCGTTCCTTTGAGCCCTTACCGCGAACGAGTACAAAGCCATCGTCAATATGGATATCGCCCACATCGAGCCCCACCAACTCGCTCACACGCAAACCGCATCCGTAGAGCACTTCCAAGATGGCATGGTCGCGCAAGCCCATCTCGCCCTCGGGGAAGTCTTGATCGAGCAGAGCCGAGACATCCTCCACCGATAGATACTCCGGCAAACGCTCAGCCTTTTTAGGCAGGCGCAACGCCGCCGTTGGATTTTGGGCTACAGCCCCATCGCGCACCAAAAAGGCATGCAGGCCCTTCACGGCTGCAAGCGCACGCTCCACCGAGGCATCGGAATAGCCCCCATCGCGACGGTCGGCGACAAAGCCCTCCACGACCTGACGAGTCACCTCTTCAAAAGACACAATACCCGCCCGCTCCAGATAGGCGCAGTACGTCGTCAGGTCACGACGATAGGCCGCAATCGTGTTGCGCGCCAAACCCCGCTCGACCGCGAGGTAATCGAGATACTCCCCCGCCGCCACGGCGAGCAACGAGGGGGTAGCTTCGGTATGTTCCTTATTCGCCGGCACCCTTAGTCCGTAGCGAGGTTCATGGGCGTCACCTGCAGACGGTCGACACCCTCGTGCTGGCCGATCGAAGCGCGTACGAACTCGCGGAACAGCGGCTGCGGGTTGGTCGGGCGGCTCTTGAACTCGGGATGAGCCTGGGTTGCCACATACCACGGATGCACGTCGCGCGGCAGCTCGACCATCTCGACCAGGCGCTCGTCAGGCGACAGACCCGAGATAACCAAACCGGCGTCCTCGAGCTGGTCGCGGAAGGCGTTGTTGAACTCAAAGCGGTGACGGTGACGCTCGTAGACGAGTTCCTCGCCATATGCCTCGCGAGCAAGGGTATCGGCGGCGAGCTTGCACGGATAGGCGCCCAGGCGCATGGTGCCGCCCTTCTCGGTCACGTCCTCCTGCGAGCTCATCAGATCGATGACACTATACGGGCCATCCGGATCGAACTCAGAGGAGCTGGCGCCGGCAAGGCCGACGACATTGCGCGCAAATTCGCACACGGCCACCTGCATACCCAGGCAAATGCCCAGATACGGAATCTTGTGCTCACGGGCAAACTCGGCCGCGAGGATCTTGCCCTCCAGGGCGCGCTTGCCAAAGCCGCCGGGGACCAGGATGCCCGAGGCGTCGCCCAGAACCTCGGAGACATTCTGCTCGTCGAGGCTCTCGCCGTCGACCAGCTGGACGTCCACATGGCGATCGTAGAAGACGCCCGCATGGTGCAGGGCCTCGATAACCGACAGGTACGCATCGGGCAGCTGCGTGTACTTGCCCACGACGGCGATCTTCACCTTGTCGGCGTGATGGTTGGCGTGATTCTGTTTGCGCAGGAACTCGTTCCACTCGCTCATGTCGCGCTCACGCGGGTCCAGACCCAGGCGCTCGCAAATGCGCAGGTCAAAGTCCTGCTCGGCAAGCAGCTGCGGAACATCGTAAATGCTCGCGCAGTCCTCGTTGGTAAAGACGCAATCGGTGTCGACGTCGCAGAAGCTTGCGATCTTTCCGCGGATAGCGTCATCGATATGGTGGTCGGAGCGCAGCACGATAATATCGGGCTGGATGCCAAAGCTGCGGAGCTCCTTGACGGAATGCTGTGTGGGCTTGGTCTTGACCTCGTGGGCGGCGGCGATATAGGGAACGAGCGACACGTGGATGTAGCAGACGTTCTCGGGGCCGGCCTCCTTGCGGTACTGACGGATGGCCTCGACAAACGGCTGGGACTCGATGTCGCCAATCGTGCCGCCCAGCTCGGTGATGACTACATCGGAGCCGGTCTGCTCCTCGATGCGGCGGAACTTGTCCTTAATGGCATTGGTGACGTGGGGAATCACCTGCACGGTACCGCCCAAAAAGTCGCCGCGACGCTCGCGGGCGATTAGGCTTTTGTAGATGGCACCGGTCGTAAAGTTGGAATCGCGGGTCAGGTTCTCATCAATAAAGCGCTCGTAATGACCCAGGTCCAGGTCGGACTCGTAACCATCCTCGGTAACGAAGACCTCACCATGCTGGAACGGGCTCATGGTACCGGGGTCGACGTTCAGATACGGGTCGGCCTTCTGCATCGTTACTTTGTAGCCACGCGACTTGAGCAGACGGCCCAGCGAGGCCGCGGTGATACCCTTGCCCAGGGACGAAACCACGCCACCGGTTACGAACACATGCTTGGTCATATTGAGTTACCTGCGCTTCCCGTAGAAGTTGTTTATCCACATCTTACGGGTCTTCATTGTAATACTCGCGCCGCGGACCGTTCGCAATTTTTCTCGCGTGCGATTGCATTTCTCAATCTTGAAACAAAACGCCGCCCGGTTTCCCAGGCGGCGTCGCTATGGCAAGGGTTACATGCTGCTATCGATCAGCAACCTCGTCCTCAAGCATTTCTTGAACGAGCATGCCGGTACGGACGCCCTCAAGATACCACTCGCCACGTTCGGTGAGGCAAATGCCATTTGCAAGCTGACCGCCGTCGTCGCTATAACGCGAGACGACATCAATCATGCCTTCGGAATCCAAGCGATCGATTGCGGCGCGGGCACGATACGGCGAAACCCCCACGCGCTCGGCAAGCGTTTTGCGCGAGAAACCATACGGCCCGCCATTGTCTTCGGTTTGCTGGTCGATTTCCATCAACACCAGCACCTCAACACGCTTCATATCGTTGACACTCGCACGACCCTTGCCCGCCATAGCAGCCTCCTCAAACCGAGCACGAGCATCTAACGCGCCGTGCGCGACCGACACACCTCACGATGGCAGGTAATATCCATCATGCGGCATCCCGCTAAGGATGAAACAGTTACGGTTATTGTATACCGCTCAAATTGTTTCTAGGCAGGTAAACGGCTATTTTTCGCCGAAATAGGCGCTTTATTGATCAAAAAGCCGTACCGGGCGCCAACCCGATACGGCCAAAATGCAATGCAATTACCGCGGTGCTTCAAACTTAGCGGTGGAAGAAACCGCGGCGCTCAAACTTGGGCTCGCAGCACACGTTGATACCCAGTTTGCGCAGTACCGTCTCGTCCGTCGGCGAGATAATCACGCTAAAGAAGGCATCGCAACCGCGCAGCTGCTCCAGGCCCGAAAGGACGCGAGCGGCCGTCTCACTCGTGGCCGAGGTGATCGACAGCGCCATAAGCGTCTCGTCGGTGTGGAGGCGAGGGTTTTTGCTGCCCAGGAAATGCGTCTTGAGCTTGCTGATGGGCTCGATCGCCTCATCGCTAATGACCTCGAGCTCAAGGTCGACGCCCGAGACATGCTTGAGGGCGTTCATAATGAGCGAACTTGCGGCGCCCAGGCGCGTGGAGGTCTTACCGGTCACCACGGAGCCATCGGGCATGACCATGGCACCCACGGGACCACCCGTCAGCTGCTCCCTGGTGAGGGCCGCCGAGCGCGCCGGTGAGTAGTTCTTATCGATGCCGGCTTTCTTCATAATAATCTTGAGACGGTCGACTTGCTCATCGCCCACGCCGGTACGGCGCACATTTTCGACCGCGGTAAAGTAGCGGCGGACGATCTCCATCTTGGAAGCGTCGCGGCAGGCATCGTCATCGGTGATGGCAAAGCCGACCATATTGACGCCCATGTCCGTAGGACTCTGATAGGGGCTCTTGCCCAGGATCTTTTCCATCAGAGCACGGACCACCGGGAAGGCCTCGACGTCGCGGTTGTAGTTGACCGTGGTCTTGTTGTAGGCCTCCAAGTGGAAGGAGTCGATGATATTGGCATCGTCGAGATCGGCCGTTGCTGCCTCATAGGCGATGTTGACCGGATGCGTGAGGGGCAGATTCCAGACCGGGAAAGTCTCGAACTTGGCGTAGCCGGCGGCGGTGCCGTGCTTGTGCTCGTGATAGAGCTGCGAGAGGCAAGTGGCGAGCTTGCCTGAGCCGGGGCCGGGAGCGGTGACCACGACGAGCGGACGAGTGGTCTCGACAAACTCATTCTTGCCATAGCCGTCGTCGGACACGATCAGGTCGACGTCGTGCGGATACCCCTCGATGGGATAGTGCAGCTTGGCGGGGATACCGAGCGCGTTCAGGCGGTTGCGGAACACATCGGCAGTGGGCTGGCCGGCGTACTGGGTGATGACCACAGCCGCGACGGCAAAGCCGTTGCCGCGGAACAGGTCAACCAGGCGCAGCACATCCTCGTCATAGGTAATGCCCAGGTCACCACGAGCCTTGTTTTTCTCGATGTGGTTCGCGTTGATCGCGATGATAACCTCGACATCGTCGGCGATGCTCTTGAGCATGCGGAACTTGCTGTCCGGTTCAAAACCCGGTAGCACGCGGCTCGCATGATAGTCATCGAATAGCTTACCGCCAAACTCCAAATAGAGCTTGCCGCCAAACTGCGAGATGCGCTCCTTAATGTGAGCAGCCTGCAGCTCGATATACTTCGCGTTGTCGAAACCCTGGCGCATATATGGCTCCCGTCCCGTTTCCATTTAATGTTCTAGGCGATTATAACGGAGCAGACCCTCCCCAACGCCCAAGCAATCAACTGGCACCAACCAAACACGCCATCGATAAGTTGCGGTGGAATAGTTCCCGTTTAACCCCTCAAGACGGCCAAACGGGAACTATTCCACCGCAACTTCCCCTTTTTGGTTCAAACAAACCTGGCCTTTGTATCAATAATGGAAACGTCGCAGGTTGAGCATAAGCCAGCGAAAGCCCGCCAGAGTAGGCAAAGCGCCCTCTGCACCAACAATGGAAAGCGCCGCAGGCAGAGGACGGACAGCGAGCGCCGTCCAGAACGTACAAGTTGGCATGAAAAAGGCGAGGCATAGACCTTTTGGTCATGCCTTGCCTTTTGAATGACAAATTGTCGTTCTGGACGGCGCGTAGCGTCGACCGGTTCCGCGGTTTGGTAAAACCGCGGAACAAAAAGTCGCCCCCTCCCGCGCACGGAACGGAAGGGGGCTAAAGGTAGGAGTCTACCGGTGGGTTTACCCCGCCGGACAGACGATGACCAGGTGATCCTCTACAGGATCGTCAAGGTTTCCGTGGGGTACCCGTTGGGTACTTAGAGCAGCACGCAGGCGACGGTCAGGATGATGGCGCAGACGACGGAGAGCGCGACGATGAGCTTAAGGGCAAACTTGAGCCAGGTCGTCCACTCGATCTTGGCCAGGGCGAGACCGCCCATGATGGCGCCGGAGGTCGGGGTGAATAGGTTCACGACACCGATGGCGGCGGAGAAGATCATGACCATGACCTCGGGCGAGAAGCCGAGCTTAACAGCCAGCGGTCCCATGATGGGCATGGAGACGGTGGCCATACCGGAGGTCGAGGGGATCAGGAAGGACAGGCCGAAGTAGACCAGGAAGCTCATGGGAGCGAAGATCACGCCGGACAGGCCAGCCAGGGCATTGGCGGCAGCGTCGAGGACGAAGACGTCGAGGCCGGTGTTAGCCATGAGGACGGAGATACCACGGGCGAGGGCGATAACGAGAACAACGGACATCATGTCGGCAGCGCCGGTGATGAAGGTGTTGACGATCTGCTTCTCGGACAGGCCACCGATGATACCGATCAGGACGGCCATGAGGAAGAACCAGGTGGAAGCCTCGTCGAAGTACCACTGGCCAATGGGCAGGCCGGTGATCAGGGCAGACCAGCCCTGGACGACGGCGTTACCGTCGGCGTCGTAGACAGCGCCAGCGTCGAAGAAGTTGGCGACGCCCTCGTTGAGGTCGGCCAGCGGAATGAAGCCGACGATCATGACGACGAAGGTGAAGGCGAAGGCGATCAGAACACCCTTCTGACGACCGGTGAGCTTGACCTCCTTGTGGACCTCGGAAGCAGCCTTGCCGTGAGCCTCTTCGGCGTCCTTGAGCTCCTGCATCGACAGGATGGTGGAACCCTTGTCAGCCTTGACCTTCTTGGCATAGTTCATCACGAAGAAGATGGACATAGCGGTAGTGACAATCCACAGGACGGCACCGAGGCCGATGATGATGGACTGGTTGACCTCAATGCCAACGCCGGTCAGAGCGTCGACGGCAGCGCCGACGGCGAACGGGTTAACCGTGGAGCCCAGGCAGCCGCAGCCAGCGCCGAGCAGGACGGTAGCGGCGCCGACCATGGGGTCGAAGCCAGCGGCCATCATGGTAGCGGCGAGCAGGGCGTAGAAGGGAACGGTCTCCTCGCACATACCATAGGTGGTACCACCGAGGGAGAAGATGAGCATCAGCACGGGAATGAGCATGATCTCGTTGCCCTTAAGCTTCTGCACCAGAACGGCGATGCCGTTGTCCAGGGCGCCGGTCTCGGTCATCATACCGAGGAAGCCGCCCAGGATCATAACGAAGAGGCAGACGGGCAGAGCGTCAGCGAAGCCCAGGATCGGGGCGGTGCAGAAATCGCTCAGGCGGGCTGCAGTAACCGCGCCGCCGGACGTGCCGGAGACGATAACGGTAATCACTGCAACAATTGCCAGCAGAGCTAGAAGAATGGTGAACGATGAAGGCATACCGCGCTTTTTCTTAGCGGTCTCAGTCATGGTTCTCATCCCCCCTTCATAAATCATTTAACTTTCTCGCGCGAAGCGGATCTTCCGTGCCGTGCCCACCGCCCGACGCGAGATATTTACCAGACAAAGCCGCTCGGGGTGTGCAGCAAGACACCCCGAGCGAGATGCTAGATGTTCTTACTTGAGCGTGGCGTACATGACAGCCTTGATGGTGTGCATGCGGTTCTCGGCCTCGTCGAAGACCTTGGAAGCGGGGCTCTCGAAGACCTCGTCGGTGACCTCCTGCTCGGTGATGCCGAACTGCTCGCACTTCTCGGCGCCAATGGTGGTGTTGGTGTCGTGGAAGCTGGGCAGGCAGTGCAGGAAGATGGCACCCGGGTTGGCCATAGCCATGACCTCGGAGGTAACACGATACGGGGTAAGCTGAGCGATGCGCTCGGCCCAGACCTCGTCGGGCTCGCCCATGGAGACCCACACGTCGGTGTAGATAACGTCGGCACCGGTGACGCCGTCCTTGACGTCGGTGGTCAGCTTGATGGTGCAGCCGTTGGCCTCGGCGATGGGCTTGCAGGCCTCGATGACGTCGTCAGCGGGCATGCACTCCTCGGGACCGCAGGCCACGAAGTTCATGCCGAGCTTGGAGCAGACGACCATGAGGGAGCGAGCGACGTTGTTCTTGCAGTCGCCCATGAAGACGAGGGTCTTGCCCTTGATGTCGTAGTTGAAGTTCTCCTGGACGGTCAGGATATCGGCGAGCATCTGGGTGGGATGCCACTCAGTGGTCAGGCCGTTCCACACGGGCACGCCGGACTTAGCAGCGAGCTCCTCGACGTCGTCCTGGGCAAAGCCACGGAACTCGATGCCGTCATACATGCGGCCGAGAACGCGGGCGGTGTCCTCGATGGACTCCTTCTTGCCCATCTGCGACGAACCGGGATCGAGATAGGTCACGCCCATGCCCAGGTCCATGCCGCCGACCTCGAAGGCGCAGCGGGTACGAGTGGAGGTCTTCTGGAAGAGCAGAACGATGTTCTTGCCCTCGAGATAGCGATGCGGAACGCCAGCGCGCTTCATATCCTTGAAGTTCTTGGAGAGCTTGAGCAGGTACTCGATCTCCTCGGTGGTGAGGTCGAGAAGCTTGAGGAAGCTACGGCCGGAGAGGTTAACACCCATGGTTC
>CABUOF010000076.1 GCA_902493125.1 uncultured Collinsella sp.
GGGGCCATCGAACTCCAAACCCCAGTCCTCGCCCGGGAAGCGGTCGAGCTCGACGGGGGTGACGGTGCCGTCGCGCGGGTCGAAAACCTCGAGGTCGACGGTGTCGTCGTCGGCCTCCCAGAGCCACACGATCATGTCGGTGAGCGCCTCACCGTTGACCGTGAGCACGCGCATGCCCGGCTCGATACCCACATCCCACGCGGGCGATTCGGGACGCACGTTCTTTACGAGCGCGCCCTCACCCGGCTCGGGGTCGCGGCTGCGCCCGTAATCGGCCACCTCGGCGGCGTATGCGGGTACGGTCTGGTCCATGATTAGCGGCAAAGCTCCTTGATGCGCTCGACGGCGCGCTCGATGTGTTCTTGCGGGGTGGAGGCTCCGGCGGTGATGCCGATGTGGTGAGCGTCGGTAAACCAAGCGGTCTCAAGCTCTGAAGCTTCCTCGATGTGATGCGTGCGCTCGCAGGCGTCTGCGCAAATCTGCGCCAGGCGGCGGGTGTTGCCCGAGTTCTTGCCGCCCACGACGACCATGCAGTCGCAGCGGTTGGCAAGTGTGGCTGCTGCCTGTTGACGCTCACTCGTGGCGGCGCAGATGGTGTTGATCACACGCAGCTCCTGCACGCGCGGGGTGATAGCTGCCACGACCTCGGCGAGGTTCTGCGCGGTCTGGGTGGTCTGCACGACGAGGCCTACCTTGCCCTTGAACGACAAGGCGTTGGCGTCGGCGGCACAGCTCACGACCAGCGCATCAGTGCCGGCGTGGCCCAGGATGCCCTCCACCTCAGGGTGACCTGGCTCGCCTACGACCACCACGCGGTAGCCCTCGCGCACCAGGCGCTCGGCTGCCATATGGACCTTCTTCACGTAAGGGCAGGTGGCGTCGACGACGTTAAGGCCACGCTCGCGAGCGGCATCGATCACCTGCGGCACCACTCCGTGCGCGCGAATGATTACGGTGCCCGATGCGGCGTCGTCCAGGTTCTCGGCCAGGCCAACGCCTGCCTCAGCAAGCTCGCGCACCACGATGGGGTTATGGATGAGCGGACCCAAGGTATGAACCTGAGTGCTCTCCCCTGCCTGCGGCGCGGCGGCTAGCGCCATATCGAGCGCACGCTGTACGCCGTAGCAAGTACCGGCGTGGGCGGCGATCTCGATGGTAGGCGCGGTTGCCTGGTCGGACGCAGTCGCGGCGGTGTTCGTCACATTCTCGCTCATGGCTAGAACCTGCCCGGATGCTCGGCGCACAGCTCGTCTCGCATAGCGTAGACGCGGTTCATGGCCTCGGACTCAAACCATTCCAGGCGCTCCGTGCGTTTAAGCCCGGCCGGTGCGTCGGAAAGCGAGACGGCCTTGCCGGCGCGGATCCAGCACTTCTTGGGGCGCATGAGCTTTTTGCCCGTAGGCGTAATATCGGACCAGCCGCAGATGGCGAGCGGGTTGACGGGCGCCTTGCCCATCTGGGCGATGAGTGCAAAGCCGCCGTGGACCTCGGGCTTGATATCGCGCGAGCGGATGCGCGTGCCCTCGGGGAAAATCAGGACGTCCTCGCCGCGCTGCAGCGCATGCTGGGCGGCGCGCAGGCACTTCATATCGGCAGTACCACGCTCCACGGGGATGCCGCCAACGCGGCTGAAGGCCCAGCGCACAATCTTGCTCTTGGCGAACTCGGACTTAAAGATGGGACGAATGCGGCGGCCCCCAAAGAACAGCGCCGTCTCCACGGCCAAGAGCTCGGCCATCGAGGTGTGGTTGCAGATGACCACGCTGCCGCGGCCTTCCTGGCGCTCAAACAGAAGATCGGCGTCCTCGACCTTCCAGCGCCACATGAGCTTGGAGAAGGCCCAAAGGATGGCCATGACTACGACGACGGTGCCGCGGATGAGCGCTGGAAACTCGGCGTAGGGGGCGTTGTAATAGTCCTCGGGCGTCTGCTGAAACAGGCGCATGGGCTACCTCCTTTGGTTGATAAGGTCCTCGATTATCGAGACGACCTCGTCGATGGTGTGGGCGGTGGAGTCGACGTGCACGGCGTCCTCGGCGGGCACGAGCGGGGCGACCTCGCGGCTGCTGTCAAGCTTATCGCGCTGCTTGAGGGCGTCGAGGGTCTCGTCGACCTCGGCTTCGAGCTGCTCGGACGTGAGCGGCTGGGCGTCGTTTTGGTGACGCTGCAGCACGCGGCGGCGGGCGCGCTCACGCGGGTCGGCGGTCAGGAAGACCTTGACCTGCGCGTTAGGGAACACGACGGTGCCGATGTCGCGACCCTCGGCCACGATATCGCGGTCCTCGGCGGCACGGCGCTGATGGATGAGCATGGCGGCGCGCACGCCCGGATAGGCCGAGACCTTGGACACGTTGGCGTCGACCTGCGGGGTGCGGATGGCGGCCGAAGCGTCTTGGCCGTCGATGGTCAGGCGCGTGTCCTCGCCGGTGCCGTTGGTAAAGCGGATCTCAATCTGCTCGGCGAGAGCGTCGATGGCCGCCTCGTTATCCAGATCGATGCCGCGGTCGAGCGCGGCGAAGGTGACGGCGCGATACATGGCGCCCGTGTCGAGCTTGTTAAAGCCAAGCTGACGGGCGATCTCCTTGGCGATGGTGGACTTGCCGGATCCGGCGGGGCCGTCGATGGCGACGATCATGCAATGCTTCCTTTCGATGGTTGACGTGCTGGTATGGTTCGCGGGCGTTGGGGCGCGGCGGGTTTGCCTAGCCCGTGTAGCGCTCGCGGTAGGTGTTGCGCTTGGGTGCTGAGCCATGGCTGCCGTGGTGACGCGTGCGGCTGGCAGGCGTGTCTTGGGGCTTGCCGCCGTTGCGCTTGGAGCTCGCCTGCTTGGGCGGGATGCCGCCGGCCTTGAGGATCTGCACCTCGCGGTCGGTGAGCTCGCGCCACGAGCCCTTGGCCACGTCCTTGAGCTCCAGGCCGGCAAAGTTGCAGCGGTGCAGGCGGATCACCGGGTGGTGAATCTTGCCCAGCATGCGCTTGACCTGGTTCTTGCGACCCTCGCGGATGATGACCTCCACGGCGGTGGTGCCGGGCCTGACGCCCTGTGGCGCCACGGCCTCGGCCTCGCGTGCGGTGATGACGCGGCAGATTGCCGGCTGGCATAGGCCGTCGTCGAGCTCGATGCCACGGCGGAGCGGGTCCAGATCGCGGTCGGTCAGTTGCCCGTCCACGAGTGCCTGGTAGGTCTTGTAGACATGCTTGCTGGGGTGCAGCAGATCCTGCGACAGGTCGCCGTCGGTGGTAAAGAGCAAAAGGCCCGTGGTGTCGCGGTCCAGGCGGCCCACCGGGAAGAGCCCCGGAAAGCGGTCGCGGGGGACCAGGTCGGCCACGCAAGGGCGCTCCTGCGGATCGCTCATGGTGGTGAGGTAGCCGGTCGGCTTGTAGAGCATCAAGTACACGGCGCCCTGGTTGAGCTTGACGGGCATGCCGTCGACCTCGATGTGATCGTGGTCGACGTCGACCTTGGTGCCCAGCTCGGTCGCGACCTGGCCGTTGACGGTCACGCGGCCGGCGGTCATCAGGTCCTCCGAGCCGCGACGGCTCGCCACGCCCGCGCGCGCCAAAAAGCGCTGCAGGCGCATGGTGTGCGGGTAGACGGGCTGGGCGTCGGTCGCGGGCGAGTCCGTGGCGCCGACGATGCGTGTCTCCCCTGCTTCGTTAGTTCTCGTCATGCATATCCTCCGAGGTCTTGTCGACGACCAGGTTGTCCTCGCCCTCGACTGCCTCAACATTCACAACATCGGTATCGAGCAGCTCGCGCTCTTCGTCCAGGTCTTCGGCCTGCTCCTCGAGCGTGGACTGAATGCTGCGACCGCTCAAGCGCTCACGGATAAACTGACGCGACTGCTCGTCGGGGGCAAACTGCTCCAGATCGGGCAGATCGCGGGTTGAGCGCAGGCCGAATTTTTCCAAGAAGGCGTTGGTCGTGCCATAGATGATGGCCTGACCGCGCTGGGGGTCGCGGCCGAGCTCGCGCACCAGACCCTTGTCCACGAGCGACGCGATGACGCCGTCTGAGTTGACGCCGCGGATGCCCTTGACCACCTCGCGCGTTACGGGCTGGTGGTATGCGATAACGGCCAGGGTTTCGAGTGCCGCCTGGGACAGCTTTTGCGTGTCCCAGCTCAACACATAGGCCTCGACCATGTCGTGGTAAGCGGGGTGCGTGAACAGGCGCCAGCCGCCGGCGACCTCGCGCAGCTGAAAGCCGCGGTTGGCCTCCTCGTACTCAACCTTGAGCTCGGCGAGCAGCGACGCGCACTCGCCGGGGGCGATATCCAGTGCGCCGGCCAGCGCGGGCGCACTCACCGGGTCGCTCGACACCAGCAGCAGCGCCTCGAGGGCGCCTTTGAGGCTGTTTGCCTCCAGCGTGGAAAGGGTTGACATGGTTGCGGCTCCTATTCGGTGAGCTCGGGGCCCTCGCCGGGCACATAGGCCTCGGCGCCCTCGACGCGGTTGATGCGGATGGTTCCAAAGATCTCGTCCTGGCTCAGCGTGAGCGAGCCGCGCTTGGCGAGCTCCAGCATAGCCAGGAAGGTGACGACGAGCTGCTCGGTGGTGGCATCGCCGTCCAACAGCTCGCGGAAGGTGCAGGTTTGGTGCGCCATGGTAAAGCGGTCGACGGAGGCCACCGTCAGGTCGAGCGGCACGCGATGTGGAGCCACGTGCTCGGCCTCCAGCAGGAAGGTCTGGTGCTTACCGTCTAGGTCGGCGCAGATGACAGCAAGGCCGCGCAGGGTGATGCCGGCCAGATAGTCGGGCATGAGGCCCAAAAACTCCGGGTCGGGACCGGCCACACGCGGGTGCATGCGGCTTTCGGCCTGCATGCGAGCACCGAGGGCCGCAGCCGCGCCCTTAAACTGCTTGTAGGCAATTAGGCGCTGGATCAGGACCTCGCGCAAGGCGTCGCCGTCGAGCGTGCTGAGCTCCTCGAGGTCTTCGTCGAACTCGTCATCGTCGTCATCGACTTTGCGCGGGACCTCCTGGGGCACCAGTGAGGCGGCCTTGATGTCCAAAAGGGTTGCCGCGACCAGCAAAAAGTCGCTCGCCACGTCTAAGTCCAGCGCCTCGATGCGCTCGGCCTCGGCAAGGTATTGCTCGGCCACCTCGCTGATGGAGATGGCGCCGATATCAACTTTTTGGCGGGTTACCAGCTGCAGCAGCAGGTCGAACGGTCCGCTGTAGACCTGCGTCGACACGCGATACGACATCTTCGACCTCCTTTGACGGCGCCTTCGCGGCGCGGTTTGGGTGCATATTGCGACCGTTTTGCACGGTCGACCTGTAAGTTTACCTTAGATGCCGGCGATTGCGAAGTTGAGCAGCTGCTCAGCAAGCGGATACACGGTAACGTCGAAATACCGTCCGATCACGTCGATGCCGGTCCACATAGGCAGCAGATATAGCACGATGATAAGTATCGGCATGGCGTATTGCTGCAGACGGTAGTAGTTGGCGAGCGCCTTACCTTTGAGGAATGGGACAATGATCGACGAGCCGTCGAGCGGTGGGATCGGGATGAGGTTAAAGAACGCGAGCGACAGGTTGACCACGATAAACGTGGCGCCGAAGTTCATGATCTGTGACGCTACGGCAAAGGATATGCTTGCATAGAGGTTGCCGTACGTTACTTGCATGAGAGCGGCAGCGAGGCACGCGAGGGCGATGTTTGATGCGGGGCCGGCCACGCTCACCAGGACCTCGTCGCGCTTGGGGTGCTTGAGGTTGTTGAGGTAGACAGGCACCGGCTTGGCAAAGGCGAACACCGGGCCTCCGGCGGCGAGCATCAGCAGCGGCAGGATGATGGTGCCAAACGGGTCGATATGGTTGAGCGGGTTGAGCGACACGCGTCCGCGCGAACGGGCCGTCTTATCGCCGAGTGCCCAGGCCGCGGCGGCGTGCGCGCTCTCGTGGATGACGATACCTATGATGACGGCAACGGCGCTGGCGAGCAGGTTCATGATGTAGCTGCTGGACATGGCGCTCTCCTAGCGGACGCGGCGCGAAGCGCGCGTGAGCAGGTAGTCAATTACAAACAGGATCACAGCGACGATGGCGTAATCCAGGCGGAAGACGCCGCCAAAGGGCGAGGTGATGACGCCGTAGCCGGCGATGGCGCTCGGCAGCGCGCAAGAAAGCTCGACGACAAAGCCGACAATCTGCAGCTTGGCGGTGAGGCCGCTAAAGCACAGCAGCACAGTCATCGCGCTCATAAAGATGCCGCATATGCGACAGGCGATGGCGATGATGCTCATCGCCACGGCAGCGGCCTTACGAGAGTTCACGCGCGGTCTCCTCTTCGATCTGTGTGGAAAGCTCCAGCCATTCGTCCTCGAGCTTGGGCAGCTCTTGCTTAAGGCCGTTATATTCCCCCAGCGCGGCGTTGAACTTGTCTTGATCGGCATAAAGCTCTTCGCTTGCCATCAATTCCATAAGCTCGTCATAGCGGGCGCGCTTTTTGTCGAGCTCCGTCTCGATCTTCTTTAGCTGGTTGCGCACGCCCTTGAGCTTTTTGTTGAGCGCAGCGCGGGCCTGGGCCTCGGCGCGCTTTTGCTCCTTGGTCTTTTTGCCCTCGGCAGGCTTGGGGGCGGCGGCGCTGGGCTGGGTGGAGCTGGTCGACTTGGTTGCCTTGGTCGTGGCAGGTGTGCTCTCCCCTGCTGCCTCGGCGGCGGCGCGGGCTGCGAGATCCTCACGCTTGTAGAGGTAGTAGTCGTAGTCGCCGTCATAGACCGTGACCTTGCCGTCGCGGATGTCGATCACGCGGTTGGCCACGGCGCGTACCAGGTGCTCGTCGTGGCTAATCAGCACGATGGTGCCGGGGAAGTTTTGCAGGGCGTTCTCGAGCATGTCCACCGAGTCGATGTCCAGGTGGTTGGTGGGCTCGTCCAGGCACAGGAGTGCCTCGGGGGCCACGAGCATCTTAGCCAGGGCCAGACGCGCCTTTTCACCGCCGGAAAGAACGCGTACCTGCTTTTCGATGGAATCGTTGTCGCTAAACAGGAAGGCGCCCAGCAGGCTGCGCTGCTGCGGCACGGTCCACTTGGGCGTAACGGTGTCGATCTCTTGCAGGACGGTGTTGGACTCGGTCATGCCCTCGAGCGCGTGCTGGGCGTAATAGGCCACACCCACGTTGGTGCCCAGGTCGCGCGTGCCGGTAGTGGGCGGCTCCAGGCCGGCGAGGATCTTCATGAGGGTGGACTTGCCGGCGCCGTTGGGGCCGACGAGCGCCACATGCTCGCCGCGGTAGAGCTTGAGGTCGATGTCACTGTAGATGTGCTTGTCGCCGTATGACTTGGAGACGCCCTCGAGGCCCACGACCATATCGCCCGAGCGCGGCGGGTCGGGGAACTTAAAGTCGATATGCTTGTGGCCCTCGGGCAGGATGACGAGCTCCTTTTTGATCTGCTCGATTTTGCGGATGCGCTCCTGGGCCTGGGCTGCCTTGGTGGGCTTGTAGCGGAACTTATCGACGAAGACCTGCATGTGGGCGATGTCGCGCTCCTGGGCGGCGCGCTTGGCGCGCATCTGCTCCAGGTTGTCCTCGCGCTGCTTGAGGTAGCTGCTGTAGTTGCCGGTGTAGGTGGTTACGCGACGGTTTTCGAGTGCGGCGACGTGGTCGACGCAGGCGTCCATGAAGGCGCGGTCGTGGCTGACGATGAGCACGGCGCCGTCGTAGTTGGCGATAAAGCCGCGCAGCCACTGGACGCTTTCGAGGTCCAGGTGGTTGGTGGGCTCGTCGAGCAGCAGTAGGTCGGGGTGGCGCAGGAAGAGCTTAGCAAGTGCGATGCGCATCTGCCAGCCGCCCGAGAACTCGGAGCACGGGCGCTCAAAGTCGGCGACCTTAAAGCCCAGGCCGGACAGGATCTTGCGAGCGTTGCTCTCGAGCTCGTAGCCGCCCAGGTGCTCAAAGCGGTCCTGGACCTGGCCGTACTCGTTGAGGAGCGCGTTGACGTCCTTCCCCTGTTCGGAGAGCTCGGTGATCTGGGCCTGCAGCTCGTTGGCGCGCTCGCCCATGCGGCGGATTTCCTTGGCGGCGGCCATGACCTCGGCAAGGATGGTGGTGTCCTTTTGCTCCAGATTAGTTTCCTGCTCTAGGTAGCCTACCTGGCAGTCCTTGGCGTACTGGACCTGGCCGGCGTCTGGGCTGTCGATGCCCATGATGATCTTGAGCATGGTGGTTTTGCCGGCGCCGTTGGGTCCCACGAGCGCAAAGCGCTCGCCGGGGTTGATCTGGAAGGACGCGCCGCTAAAGAGGACGCGTGCGCCGAAGCTTTTTTCGATCTTGTCGACCAGGAGGATCATGGTGCCGCCTTTGACCTTGTGTGCCAATATGAAAAAAGGCTCCAACTTGCGTTGGAGCCTCATTCAATGCTCGGGTGGAGACGAGGGGGATCGAAC
>CABUOF010000077.1 GCA_902493125.1 uncultured Collinsella sp.
GGTTCCAAAGCCCGAATCCGCGCGCGAGACATCGTTGGCGATAATGGCATCGCAGCCCTTGCGGGCCAATTTGCGCTCGGCGTACTCGACAACGTTATCGGTCTCGGCCGCAAATCCGATTACGCACCGCTCGCCCTTCTGGCGCGAGAGCTCGGCCAAAATATCGACCGTTTCGACCAGTTCGATGCGATCCAGGCGTTCGTTGGCCTTTTTGAGCTTATGGTCCGCAGGGGTGGCGGGGGTATAGTCGGCGACGGCGGCCGCACAAATTGCCGCATCGGCCGTCTGGAAGGCGCTGAGCGCTGCCTGCAGCATTTCAGCGGCGGTCTGCACGCGCACGCACTCCACGCCGCGGGGGACATCGAGCGATGTCGGTCCCAGCACAAGCTTGACCGCAGCACCGCGGCGAGCGGCCTCCCCTGCCAGGGCTATGCCCATCTTGCCCGACGAACGGTTGCCAATGAATCGCACCGGGTCGATCGGTTCGTGCGTTGGGCCGGCGGTGATGACGATGCGCTTGCCTGCCAGGTCCTGAGGCGCGGGGTTGAGCACCTCACAGACGGCCTCGACGATGTCCCTGGGCTCGCTCATGCGTCCCGTGTCCACGTCGCCGCAGGCAAGGTAGCCGCTGCCGGGTCCCACCACATGGACACCGCGCTCGCCCAGCGTGGCCATATTGGCCTGTGTGGCCGGCGCCTTCCACATGCCGCTGTTCATGGCCGGCGCGATCACGATGGGTCGCGGCGTTGCAAGCAGCGTAGTGGAGATGAGGTCGTCGGCGATGCCGTTGGCCATCTTGGCGATGATATTGGCCGTCGCGGGCGCCACGACCACCAGGTCGGGTTCCTGCGCCAGCGAAATGTGGTGGATGGGGTCGGAGGGATCGTCGAATAGGCCCACGGCAACGGGCTCGTTGGTGAGCGCACGGAAGGTGAGCGGGCCCACAAACTCCGTGGCATGTTCGCTCATAACGACCTTGACGCGGGCACCGCGCTTTTGCAGCAGGCGCACAATATTGCACGACTTATAGGCGGCGATCCCGCCGGTAATACCCAGCAGGATCGTTTTTCCCTCAAGTTGCATTGAATTGTTGGGTGCCGCCATCGTTTAAGCTTCCTTGCTCGGGAGTACCAGGAGGCGGTGGCAGTACGGGCAGTGCGTAATTGACCTACCGTCGTGGTTGAGGTCGCTCATGGACGATGCCTGCAGCGCGGTGTGGCAAACCGTGGGGATGTTGCCCTGGATGGTCTCGACGGCCAGGCCGCGGAACTGCTTGAGCAGACGCTCGTAGTCGGTGAGCACCTCGGCCGGCAGCGTGGCGGCAAGCGCGGTGCGCTCCTTAGTGGCGGCGTCAATCTGGGCCTGGAGGTCGGCAGCCTTGGCGCGGGCGGCCTTGGTATCGGCCTTCACGCCCTCCTCGAATTTGGCGATGATTGCCTGCGCGCGGGCCTCGCGGTCGAGCGCCTCCTTATGGGCGACAACGACGTCCTTGCGGGTGTGCTCAATCTTGTCCAGACGCTTGGCCAGGGTGGCGAGTTCATTCTCCAGGTCCTGAACCTCGCGGTAGTCGGAGCCGTCGACATGGCGCTTCTTGGCAGCCTCGATGGCGTTGTCGGTCTGAATCTCGGTGGTGTTGAGATCATCGAGCTCAATGTCCAGATCCTTGCGCTGGGCGTAGAGCTTGGTCATCTCGGACTTGAGCTTCACATAGGTCTTGCGCTTGGAAGCGAGCTCCTTGAGCTCCGGCATATTGGCAAGTTCGCTCTTGTTGCGGGCGAGCTCCAAATCGATCTGTTGCAGCTTGAGTAGCGTAGCGCCGGCGCTCATAAGTTCTCTCCTTTTGTCACAGTCCACCATTGGCAAGGGTTCAGTATTTTAATCGCATGACGGGGGTCGACCCCGGCGTCAACTGCAGAGTTCATCAATATATCAACGAACGGCTCTTCGGAGCGGTCGTGGCCGAGCAAGATCACCGGCAGCCCGCGTAAGGCAAGGTCCTGCGCCACGTGGTAACCCGCCTCGCCTGTCACGACAACGTCCGCGCCCGCGGCGATGGCGAGCTCTCCAAAGTCGCCCAGGGAGCCGCCTAAAATAGCGACGGTGCGGCACGGGCGATCGGCTTCGCCCCACACACGCGGGTCGCTGCCAAATGCCGTTGCGGCACGGGTGGCGAGATCGCGCAGGCTACAGGGGTCGTCGAGGATCGCGAGTACGCCCAGGCCGGTAGCCTTGGGGTCGTCCACGTGCTCCAGCGAGCTGACAGGCTCAGCGCCCAGCAGCTCGCTCAGGCAGGTGCGCGTCTCGAGTGAGCGGTCCAGGTTGGTGTGAAGCGATATGATGCTCACGCCGCAACGCGCTGCCTCGTAGAGTGCCGCGCTGCATTGGGGGCGCGTGGCATCCGCGGGACAAAAGGCCTCGGGTGCCTTGATGTATATAGGATGATGCGTCAGCAGCACGTTGGCGCCGGCTTCTTGTGCGCGGCGGACATTAGCCTCGGTCGCATCGAGCGCACAGACAACGCCGGTAATCTCCGCGGCCGGATCTCCCACGGAAAGGCCTACATGGTCCCAGAGTTCGGCGTCCGTCTTGGGATATCGTGCGAGCAGGGCGCGTTCAAGCTCGGAGACGATCATGCGGCACCTACGATCGAGAGCAGCGTCTGGGCAAAGTCGTCCAGATCTCCCGGATTCACGCGGTCATCGAAGGAAATGCGCAGTGCGCCCAATGCCTGCTCGCGACCGATGCCCATCGCACTCAAAACGTGGCTGGGGTCCATACTGCCGCTCGAGCATGCCGAGCCTGCCGATACCTCAAAGCCGGCGGCGTCGAGCTTGACGATGAGCTCCTCGGAGTCCATGCCGTCGACGTAGATCGAAACCATACCCGGCAGACGATCGGCCTGTGCGTAGTCGCCCATGGTGGCATGAATACGCGGATGAGCCGTAAGCGTGGCGTAAAGCTTGTCGGATAAGGCCTGCAGCGTTGTGCGCTCCTTGGCAACATTCGGCAACAGCGCGGAGGCGGCAGCGGCAAAAGCCAGCTGTGTACGCAGGTCCTGCGTACCGGCACGTCGTCCGGCCTCCTGTCCTCCGCCAAAAATGCGCGGGCGCAGCGGCGTGCGGCTCTTAAGGTAGAGCGCGCCAGATGCCACGGGGCCACCGATCTTGTGCGCGGCAACCGTCATAGCATCGACGCCCAGCTCGGTGACATCGAGTGGAATGTGCAGATAGCCCTGGATAGCATCGGTGTGGAACAGGGCGCCGGCAGCATGTGCGGCCGCGGTAAGCTCGCGGATGGGCTGCACCACACCGGTCTCGTTATTGGCGACCATGATGCTCACGAGCGCGACGTCGTCGCCCAGTAAGTCGTTCAGCGCGTGAGGCTCAATGTAGCCCGCGCGGCAGGGCTGCACCAGGTCGACGGTAAAACCGGCGGCACGCAGCAGCGGTAGGTTGTCCAGAATCGAATCGTGCTCGATGGCAGATACGATCACGCGGTTACGCTTGCGATCGCGCTGACGAGCGCCCTCGGCAAGACCGAGCAAGGCCAGCTGGTTGGCCTCGGTGCCACCGTTGGTTAGGATGATCTCGGACGGACGGACGCGCGCGCCAAAGCTGCGGGCAATCTCGCGACGCGCCACTTCTAGGCGCGCAGCGGCCTTGCGGCCGAGCGAATGCAGCGAGTTGGGGTTGACGCCGGCAAGCTCGCTGTCGTCGTACTCGCGCTGCGCAAGGAGCGCCTCGGCGCGCATAGGCGTCGAGGCGGCGTAGTCAAGATTCACGGGTATGCGGTTTTGACCTGCGGTCATAAGGGTTTATGCCTCCTGCTCGGCCTCGTTGCCCAGCTTCTGCAGCAGCGCAACCTCGGCGGCGGGATCTTCGGACTTAAATACGGCGGAGCCGGCTACGAGCACGTTGGCGCCGGCCTTGACGACCTCGGCAATGTTCTTGGAAGAAATGCCACCGTCGACCTCGATCATGGGCGACACGCCGTGACGCTCGCACATGGCCTTGAGCTCGTGGAGCTTATACAGAGTGCCCGGGATAAAACTCTGGCCGCCAAAGCCGGGGTTCACGCTCATGAGTAGCACCATATCGACGACGTCGATGATGCTCTCGAGTACGCACACGGGGGTGGCGGGGTTGAGCACCACACCGGCTTTGACGCCGCGCTGCTGCAGATGCGTGAGCGTGCGGTGCAGGTGTGTGGAGGCCTCGTAGTGTACGGTGATCATATCGGCGCCGGCGTCTGCGTACCAATCGACCGTCTCGTCGGGGTTCGACACCATCAGGTGCGCGTCGACCGGTACATCGGTGGAGCGCTTGACGGCCTTAAGGATGTCGACGCCAAAGGTCAGGTTGCCGGTAAAGTGGCCGTCCATGACGTCGAAGTGCACAAAGTCGGCACCGGCGATCTTGTCGAGTTCGCCCTTGAGGTTGGCCATGTCGGCCGAGAGGACGGACGGAGCGATTTTAATGGAACCCATGGTAGTAGCCTTTCTGCGCTAGTCGGTGAGTCCGTAGAACTCTTGAGAAGGGACGCGGTCGGTGAGAATCTCGAGCGCCCTATCCAAAGTAACACCGTTGTAGAGCGTTTGCTCGACGGCAAAGGTGAGCGGAATGTCTACGCCCAGTGAACGGGCAAGCTCGCTGACGCTGCGGGCGGCGACGGCGCCCTCCACCACCATATGCGTGCGCGTCTGGTACTCGTCGAGCGACACGCCGTGGGCAAACTCGTAGCCAAAGGTGCGGTTGCGCGAATGCTCTGAGGTGCAGGTGGCAATGAGGTCGCCCATGCCGGCGAGTCCCATGCAGGTCATGGCTTGTCCGCCGCGGGCGTGCACCAGACGGCTGATCTCGGCCAGGCCGCGCGTCATGATGAGGGCGAGCGTGTTGTCGCCTGCGCCGGAGCCGGCGGAAATGCCGCACACGATGGCGATGACGTTTTTCATGGCGCCGCAAACCTCGACGCCGGTCATGTCCTGCGACAGGTAGATGCGGAAGGCCGTGGATAGGAGCAGGTTCTTAAAGGTCTCCCCTACCTGCGCGTCTTTGCTGGCGATGACGGCGGCAGAAAGTCCGCCGCGGCAGATCTCCTCGGCATGGTTGGGGCCCGAAAGCGCCGCGACACGTGCCTCGTTGCCGATCTCACTGGCGATGACCTCGCTCATGAGCAGGCCAGACTCGGGCTCAATACCCTTGGTGAGGCAGAGCACCGGGGTATCGGCGGCGATATAGGGCGCTGCCCGATGGCACACGTCGCGCAAGTGCGTGGAGGGCACGGCAAAGATGATCGCATCGGCACCGTCGAGCGCCTGGGCGAGCTCGGTCGTTGCTACCACGTTGTCCGGCAGCTTGTAGCCCACAAGGTAGCGGGGGTTGCGGTGCTCGCCGTTAATGCCGGAGGCCGTCTGCTCGCTGTGGGCCCACATGGTCACGCGCTCGGCCCGCGCGGCGGCAAGGCCCGCGACGGCGGTTCCCCAGGAGCCGGAGCCAATCAGCGCAACATTCATGACTCTCTCCTACTTATCGTCGGGCTCGGTGACGCGCTTGGTAAACGAGAGCTTGGACTCCTTACCCGTCATGAGCTTTTTGATGTTCGCACGATGGGCCCACACCACGGTGATGCCGATCAGCGCCATGCAAAACTTAAGTCCGAGGCTGCTGTACGGAAAGACCGCGCAGGCAGCGATGGGAAGACCGATGGCCGCGGCAAGCGAGCCCACCGACACAAACTTGGTGATGGCGACGGCCACGATAAACATGCCCAGCAGCGAAAGTCCGATGGGCCAGTACCAGGCGAGGATGACGCCCAGACCAACTGCGATGCCCTTGCCGCCATGGAAGTTGAGGTAGGGCGAGAAGATATGGCCCCACACGGCTGCCAGGCAGATGACGCCGAGCATCCAGTCGCCGGCGGCACCGGGGGCCATAATGCTCACGGGGAAGCCATAGCCCAAGTCGGCAATGAGCGGACGCGCGATAAGGACGCAGATGGCGCCCTTAAGGCAGTCGAGCAGCAGCGTGAGCGCGGCCACCTTGGGGCCGGCCACGCGCAGGGCGTTGGTGGTGCCGATGTTGCCGGAACCCGCCTTGCGGATGTCGGTGTGGTTGAACACGCGGCCCAGGATCAGGCCAAACGGAATTGCTCCGATAAAGAACGAGACCACGGCGCAGATGGCGGTCAGCAGAATCGGATTATGCATCCTTTTGCTCCTTCTTCCTAAAGAAGAGTCGAATGGGTGTGCCGGCAAAGTCGAAGGTCGAGCGCATGCGGTTCTCGATGTAGCGCTGATAGGTGTCGTTGACCAGATCGCTGTGGTTGACGAAGAACGTGAACGTCGGCGGGTTGACGCCCGTCTGGGTCACGTAGTGCATGCGCAGGCGGCGCTTGCCGTCCACCACGGTATGACCGAACTCGCGCAGGTCGGTGAGGAACGTGTTGAGGCGCGAGGTGCTGATCTTTTGCGAGCGCGTCTTTTCGGCGGCGTCGACCATCGCCCAGATCTTCTCGACGCTGCGGCCGGTCAGGGCAGAGATGCGCAGGTACTGGGCCCAGGGAGCCATAACGCCCAGACGGCGGTCGATGGTCTCCATGCAGGCCTCGCGCTTACGGTCGTCGTCGAGCAGATCCCACTTGTTGAGCAGCACCACGATGGCGCAGCCGCGCTCGATGGCAAGACCCATGACCTTCTGGTCCTGCTCAGTGACGCCCACGGAGGCATCGACGACGAGCAGCGCCACGTCGGCGCGGTCGATGGCACGCAGGCCGCGGACCATGGAGTAGTACTCGATGTTCTCGTACACAGTGCTCTTCTTGCGGATGCCCGCGGTATCGACCATGCGGTAGTGCTTACCGTTGCGCTCCACGACGGTGTCGATGGCGTCGCGCGTCGTGCCGGCGATGTTGGACACGATAGAGCGGTCGGCGCCCAGGATGCGGTTGAACAACGAGGACTTACCGGCGTTGGGGCGGCCGATGATGGCGACGTTCAGCGCGTCGGGGAACTCGTCGGCGATCTCGTCCTCCTCCTCGGGCAACAGGGCCACGATGTCGTCGAGCAGGTCGCCCGTGCCGTGGCCGTGCAGGGCCGAGAGCGGCGTGGGCTCACCGATGCCGAGCGAATAGAACTCCCAGATGCTGTCGTTCTCGCGATCGGGGTTGTCGAGCTTGTTCACCAGCAGAAAGACCGGCTTGTCGCAGCGCTTGAGCATGCGAGCGACCGACTCGTCCTCCTCGGTGACGCCGGTGCGGCCGTCGACCACAAACAGGATGACGGCGGCTTCCTCGGCGGCGGCGAGGGCCTGGTCGCGAATGGACGTGGCGAAGACGTCATCGCTCTTGAGCGGTTCGATGCCGCCCGTGTCGACGATGGTGAACTCGCGGCCGTTCCAATCGGCCGTGTGGTACGAGCGGTCGCGCGTGACGCCGCGGGACTCATGGACGATGGCGTCCGAGGTCTGGGCCAGGCGGTTAACGAGCGTGGACTTGCCCACGTTGGGGCGTCCGACGACGGCGACGATAGGTTTCATCTGCACTCCTTTAATGGGTAGGGTCAGTGGAAGTGTTAGAGTCGGCAGGCACAATGCCAAGGAAGTGCTCCAGGGTATCGAGCAGCTCATGCGGCATGGTCGACACCACATGAACCTCGGCGCCGCGACTGGTAAGGCTTGCGAGTAAATCGTCACGATGATACTCGTCAAGCGTCATGCCGTCAGCGTTGAACATGAGCTTAGGCACAAAGAGCATAACCCCCGAGAGGTCCTGCGGCAGCTGTTCCAGAATGTCGCAGGCGACGATGAGGCCGGTCACGTCCACGTTGCCGCCAAAGTAGCGATTCTTGATGGCCGTGACGGTGCCGGCGAGCCCCTGCGGCGATTCCACGAAACGTGCCACGGTGTCGCGTGCGCTGGCGCCCGAGAGGCACAGCAGGTGCTGGCTGCGAGCGGCGATGGCCTCGCGGACGCGGGCCAGTCGCTCGGCATCGGCGGCAAGCACATCGTCCGTCTCGTCTAGGTATGAGCGGATCATGCCTGCGGATAGCCGTCGTAAAAGTCCGCCTCGGGCGGATCGATGCCGGCGTCCAGGTAGAACTCGTCGCTCATCTGGAAGGTGTGGCGGCCAAAACGCTCGAAGGCGCGGTCCTGGTAGGGACGGATCATGGCAATGGTCTCGCGCGCCAGTTCGGGCTTGTCGCTGTATGACCAGCTAAAGCGGTTCTGATGCTTGGTAAAACCGAGCGGCACAATGCCCAGGCTTGTGATTTGCTCGTGCTCCTCGCAAAAGCGCAGGGTCTTTTCCAGCTCCTCGCCGTCGTTCATGCCGGGGCACAACACGATCTGCGCGTGAATCTCGATGCCGGCGGCCATGATGGCCTCGAGTACGTCCATGCC
>CABUOF010000078.1 GCA_902493125.1 uncultured Collinsella sp.
AGCTCGAGGTCGGCAGCCATCCGATTCTGGGCGACAAGGTCTATGCGAACGTCATGGCTCCTACGACGCGTCCCGAGGCCGAGGCTCACTATGAGACGCATCAGCGCTATCACGACCTGCAGATCGATGTCGAGGGTCGCGAGGCCTTTAAGGTCGCCACGGGCAGCCTGACGCTGGTCCAGGAGTTTGACGAGAAGGACGACTACGATCTGGTCGATTCCGACGCCTCGATCGCCGGCGATCTTGCTGACGACAAGTTTGCGCTGTTTGTTGCCGGCGAGCCTCACATGCCCACGCTCGAGTTCCCGGGCGATGGCGCACAGCCGGTCAAGAAGATCTGCTTTAAGCTGCTTGCAGACGCTTACTGGGAGGAGTAACGAGCCGCTCGGCTGAGCTGTTCGTTTTGCGAGCGTTATCCCTTGGAGGAACGCGCTTGGGCCCCGCTGATCGCGGTTCCTTTGGGGATTGCGGTTGGCGGGGCTTTTGTTGAGTAGGAGAGTTTCCGGCGGCGTTTTGCTTGGATTTATTTGCGAAGAACATCGGCTAGCCGCAGGATTGAAATCATCGACCGATAAGTGAGTTCCACTTTTTCGCCCGCAAGCAGTCGTTTCGAGCCAATCTCATCTAGCCCCACAAGCCGAGAAAACAGCGGGCCGCTCATCGTGCCATCGTCAATTGATTCCCTTATGGTCTTCAAAACGTCCGTATCATGAAGCGATGCCGAGCTGTAGGGGGCAACACGAGCGGAACTCTCAATTAACGACGAGACAAAAGGATGGAGATGCTTTGGACATAGTCCATCAAACACCACAACCCCATTGTCGTTCGAGCCGACCAGGCGCCAAGTATAATGATCGACCCAGTCATCTCCGTCATATATGGCGTCCATGAGCAACTTCCCGTCTAGAGAGAGAAACCTATTTGGACATCGGGGCGCAAGACCGCAATCCATATCGGGCCTGCAGCAGCTCCAACCCAACGCACCACATAGGTTCCCTTTCGTACATGTGTATCAATCTGCCCCGAAATGCCGGTGAATGCAATTCCAGACCCGTTTGTCGGATAGCAATCGACGTATTTTTTGTTTTCCGCTCACAACCTTGTATAGATATATCGTTTCAGCAAAAGAGAAGGTATCGTGACTATTTTAGATCTATATGGCCAATTCGAGCCCTCGCCATGGCAATTGTTGCAGCTGGGTTTCTTTTCATTAAAATTTCACTTTGGTAAATCCCCGCCCCTAAGCATTAAACCCGAAGTCCACCGAGTGGGCGAATTCCGGCGGATGTGCGCCTGAAATCGGTAACAAAAAAAGCCGCCCGAAGGCGGCTATCTTGTGCAATGGAGCCAGCGACCGGGCTCGAACCGGTGACCCCCGCTTTACGAGAGCGGTGCTCTACCAACTGAGCTACGCTGGCGGCCATGTGGTGACGCAACTGAGGCGTCAACGGCTGTCTATGATACGGGACATCGCACATCCGCGCAAGTGTTCTGACGGCTTTTCTCACTTTAAATGCACTAATATTGGAGACGTGATGTCTTGCTCTTACGGGTCTCAAGCAGAATGGGGCAGTGATGATTCAACCCAAGATTCTTCTCACGCGTATCGATGACCGTTTCATTTACGGGCAAGATGTTGAGCTGTGGAACGAGGCCGTGGGCTCCAACCTTGTCCTTATCGTCAACGATGAGATCGCGGCGGATTCGCGCCAATGGGCACCCATGAGGGTGGCGGCGCCGGAAGGCGTTTGGACGCGGTTTTTCTCGGTGCAAAGGACCGTCGACATCATTCATACCGCAACGCCGCGTCAGTGGATTCTGATCATGGTAGCCTCACCCGCCGATGCGCTCGCGCTGGTTAAGGGCGGCGTGCCCATCACTAAGATCAGCATCGGTCACATGCAGGCAGGGGAGGGCAAGCGCCCCATAACGCCCGCAGTCGCCGTAGACGACGCAGATGTCGCAGCCCTCAAAGAGCTGCAGGCGCTCGGCATAGAGCTAGAAATCCGCTATCTCCCCAGCTCCAATCCCGACCCCATCCAACTAGTCATTTAAGAACGTCCCCAATGACTAGGTAGCAAAGCGCCCATCGGCGGTGGTGCCGGCGGGCGCTGTTGTGCGATATGTCGCGCTGTGGGCTTAGTGCCTCATAAAGTGGTATTCGATCACATTGCTGTAGGGGTGACCCGGGCCCACAATGCCCTGCGGGAACAGCGGCTGGTGCGGCGTGTCGGGGTACATCTCTGCCTCGAGGGCAAAGCCGGCGCCCCAGCCATAGTTGGCATCGTCCTTGGCGTGCTCGTCGCCCAGCCAGTTGCCGGTGTAGAGCTGCACGCCCGGTGCGGTGGTGTAGTAGTCCAGCTCGCGACCGGTCCACATCTCCTCGACATGCAGGGCGCGGCGCAGGTTGCGACCGTACTGATAGTCATCGATGCACAGGCAGTGGTCGTAGCCGCGTGCCTGCTTAATCTGTGGATCGTCGGCCTCCATGCCAGGCGCGACGGGGCGCAGCTCACGGAAGTCAAACGGCGTGCCCTCGACCGGAGCAATCTCGCCGGTGGGGATGTTCTGCTCGTTGATGGGCAGGTAGTGGGCAGCGTTAGCAACAAAGAAGTGCTCACAGTCCATGCCGGCGTTGTGACCGGCAAGGTTAAAGTACGTGTGGTTGGTCATGGACACGTACGTGGCGCGGTCGCTCTCACAGCCATATTCGATACGGAAGCAGCCGGTGCGCGTCACGGTAAACACGGCCGTAAAGGTGCGGTTGCCGGGAAGGCCCAGCTCACCGTTCTCAAGCGAGGTGGTCATGCGCACGGCATTGTGGACCTCGTCGAGCTCAACGTCCCATACGCGCTTGTGCAGACCATGTTCAAGATCGCTGTGCAGGTTGTTGGTGCCCTCGTTGGCGGGCATATGCCAGTCCGTGCCGGCGATGGTGATCGTGGCACCTGCAGTGCGGTTGGCCACAGGTCCGATGGTCGCGCCAAAGCAGGCGGGGTTGTCAAAGTAATCCTCGAGCCTATCGAAGCCCAGCACCACATCGCGCACGTTGCCGGGGATGTCGGGCACGTCGATGCCCAACACGGTGGCGCCATAGTCCATAATGCGAACGCAGATCTCGGGCCCGTTGAGGGTGTAACGATGAACGGGGGTACCGCACGGCGCGGTGCCGAAAAGCTCGGAAGTGATCATTTGGTTCCTAACATCGAGGTATTTCCGACAAACTGTAACGCGAACAGGCAAGATTATCACTACACCCCACTAAAGCAGGGGGTATTTTTCTCAAAAAAGTGATGATTGGAGCTGTGCGGGCGTTCATTTCTGACGCGCGCGAGTCTGATACAATTTGTTCGTTATTGTTTGAATTGACGTGAGCGTGGAACAGCGAGGACTCATCGTGATTAAAGCGGAGCGACAGGATAAGGTTCGGCAGCTGCTCGAGGAACAGGGAACGGTCTCGGTCAAGGAGATTTCGGATGCGTTAGGTGTCTCGGATATGACGATCCGCCGTGACCTTGAGGAGCTTGCGAGCCTGGGCGAGATCGAGCGCGTGCACGGCGGAGCCCGCAGTGCGCAGGGCCGTCCACACGCTATGCTGCGTCATGAGTATTCGCACAGCGAAAAGCGCACGAAGCATGCCGAGGAAAAGTTGCAGATTGCGCGCCGTTCTGTGGAGCTTATCGAGGAAGGCTCGACCATCTTTTTGGGCACGGGCACCACGGTTGAGCAGATGGCCTCGATGCTGCCGGCGTTTCGCCTGCGCATTGTGACCAATTCGCTTTCGGTGTTTAACCTGCTCGAGGCGCGCGAAGACTGCGACCTGTGCCTGGTGGGCGGCATGTACCGTCGCCGCACCGCCGCTTTTGTGGGGCCAACGGCCGAGGATGCCCTGCGTGCGCTGGGCATCGACGCGGCGTTTATCGGTGCCAACGGCATTCTGGACGGCGACGTGTCTACATCCAATATGGAAGAGGGCCGCATCCAGCAGCTCGCCTTTAGCAAGGCCGACTCGCGCTATCTGATCGCCGACTCCAGCAAGATTGGCAAGCGCGACTTCTACACCTTCTGCCGCCTGGACAATTTGGACGCCGTGGTGTGCGAGCCGGGCATCGCCGCCGAGGATCGTGCCGCCATCGAGGAACACACGCAGGTTATTTGCTAGTTATCGCTACGGGATTGCCAACGGGTGATGCGGGAGGACTTTTACCTCCTGTCATTGTGGAAACCAGCGTGTCAGCGCTACGCGATATGACGCGCAAATAAGGACTCCACTATCAAATCGTCTCAACCTGTAACAGGTAGGGGTGAAACCACCAACCAGATGTTACAGATTGAGACAATTCGGCGGGGCCTACCTTGTTTGTCTCGATCTGTAACGGTTAGGACTTAAAAACTCGGCTACGTGTTACAGATCGAGACAAAAGAAAAAGAACATTAGGACTTGAAAATAAAGTTTTGATAAGGGATTCGCCCAGTTAAGACGGTGCGGCAGACAATTGAGATTAGTTTGCCTCCGGAGTCGTAAGCATAATGAGTCAGTTCGATGACCGGAAGTTTTACAACACCATAATTACTGGCTTCGGAATCGCTAAGCTGACGTGCTCTATAGCTTTCCCTAACAGATTGGATAGACTTGGACAAGTCGTCCATGATTCTGCTAAATGCCTGAAAATCTAACTGGTTATTCGGAACGCGTGACTTTGAAATGAAGAACGTATCAGCGCCTATGAAGCTGCC
Organism: uncultured Collinsella sp.; assembly: GCA_902493125.1. GTDB lineage: Bacteria > Actinomycetota > Coriobacteriia > Coriobacteriales > Coriobacteriaceae > Collinsella. The sequence continues at coordinate 4,738 of CABUOF010000078.1, forward strand.
TTCAAGTTCGTAGGTCAATTCAAGACGCTGAATTTCATCGCGACTTTGACATCCAAATTGTTGGAGCATCATTACGGAAATTGGACGACCTGATGTGAGGCCGCCGAAATGTTTGGTGATGGCATCCGGATCAACGCCATCGCAATGGCTTGTAAAGTCAAAGTCTAAAAGTGAATTGAGCTCGCTAACGCGTTTCGGTGCAACAAACGATCCCTTACCTTGGATTCGATAGATACTTCCACGACGCTCCAGCTCACTCATGGCAAGTCGGACGGTTGTTCTGCTTACGGCGTATTCGTCGCAGAGTTCCATTTCTGTTGGAAGTTTATCGTCTGCTTGATATTCATCGACGATCTGCTTGAGCAGCGCGTCGGTGAGCTGTAAATAGAGTGGCCGTTTTTCGTGTGTATCGAGCATTAGAGCCTCAGTTTGCATGTTGGTTATACCTGATGGTTGCCTCAGTCGGGATGTAACGTGGGCAAGGTAACCTTAACGTATCACAGAGCGGCTCAGCATGACGATCTGATGCCTGTATCCACGAAGGGCTTGTCCGAGCGTGAAGATATTCTGGGGCAGGCAAATACCGTTCATGGAGTCCCCGATATGTTGGAGGTCAGCGCCGGCTGCTTTTGCTGCAAGGCCTATTTTCTTAATGGTCTCGCTGTCGCAGGAGTCTTGACTCGTCCCGTTCGCCGCCATGACGAGAACCTTCTCTTCAATTGACTTGCCTACGTTGTGGGATCGTACAAAGTCTACGATGGCGCGCAGGTCTGCTTCTTGGAAGCAAGGGACGGTGTAGGGGGCTGGCACGAGAAGGATATCGACGCCGAGGTCAACAAACTTGCGCGCAATTTCGAGCGTCATGACAGGTTCTGCAACGCCCGCTCCATGCATTTTTCCGGCTATGACCAGGCCATTGAAATGCTCTTTGGAGAGTTTAATCGAATGGGCGATTGCATCGTTGGAGACGCCGGTTCCAGGGTTGCCCGTCAGGCAGATAAAATCAAATCCGAGTTCGTTAGCCTTTTCTAAGGTCTTGGGAGAGACGCGACGACCCATGGGGATTTCCGTTCGGGATTCAGACATCTCTGCCTCGTTATCAACTGGCTCCAGATTGACGCCAATGGGCCTTCCGCATGCTCGCTTCACCCAAGTGACCGGGTTTTCATTGAGATCATCTGGAATACCGGCAATAACTGGATCGAACACATCGAGCGCGTTAAACAGAAGCAGGTCGGCACCTGCGGCACGTTCGATTTCTGCATTAGTAACGCCGCCGAGAAATTGGGAAGAGGGTACGTTTTCCGCCATGATGGTACGTCCCTCGGAAGCCAGAATTGCCTGTTTTAGATCCATGGGTGACGTGGCGGCAAAATCGGATGCGGACATGTTCAGTAATCGTTTGGGCATTGTTACTTCCTTTGACTAGAACGACAGGCTTGTGACATTGTCTCTAATATTGTTACAACAATATATTCAATATGTTATATCCAATCGGTGAACGGTTGCAAACTTATTGTACTGCTCGGAAAAAATAGGCCCTAGCTGGGAAAACCTTAAATTAATCAACTACCGTTCACCGAATAAGTATTTGAATTCTTGAAATATCGACAAAGCGGAAAAAGAATTGGTTATGACAAATCGCGCAAATGATATTACATTTCGCACAAGAACGTATTCACTTACATAAGTGGATACAAACGGGGACGACGACGGTTGAGTCCGGATAAATCGTTGTGTGCCCGGGAATCATGAAAGGATGTGTTATGGACGCTATCGTCAAATTCCTTGAAAAACACCAGCCCCTCTTCGACAAAATCTCGAGGAACATTTATCTGGTGGCGATTAAGGATGGCTTTCTCTCGAATATGCCAATTGTGCTGTTCTCGAGCCTGTTCCTTCTTCTTTCGACGCTCCCTGCCTATGTAGGCATCACGCTTCCGTCTGAGGTGCTGGATTTCTTCAATAAAATCTATGCATATACCATGGGACTTCTTGGCATTATGGTGGCCGGCACCACGGCGAGCTCACTTGCCATGTCGATGAACCGTCGCATGCCTTCGGGTAAATCTCTCAACCCCACCTCGTGCATGGTTTGTGCCATGTGCGGCATGCTCTTGCTATCGGTGACGAACGATGTTGTCTCGATTGGCGGAGCAGATACATCTGTTTTTGAAACCGGCTATATGGGAACCAAGGGTTTTCTCGCTGCGTTCGTAGCCGCATTCTTGACCGTTAATATCTATAAGGTGTGCATTAGCCATAATGTGACGATCAAGCTTCCCAAAGAGGTCCCTGGCTCTATTGCGCAGAGTTTTCGCGATATCTTTGCATTTGGGTTTTCGATCCTTGCGTGCGCTTTTATCGATCTTGCGAGCCGCAAGCTGCTTGCTGTGCCGTTCGCCAATTTGGTATCCGCTCTCATCTCGCCGCTGTTCTCCGCGGTCGACACCTATCCTGGCATGGCGCTTATCGAAGGCGCGGTCGCGCTTTTCCAATTTATGGGTATCCACGGTGCTTCGGTTGTCATGAGTCCGATCAATGCTGCGCTCTACGGCAATACCGTTACCAATCTTGAGGTTTTCCAAGCAGGTGGACACCCGTCAATTGCTCTCACGCAGGACTTTACAAGCTTCATCGGCGGTCTGGGCGGTTCTGGCTGCACGTTCATCGTTCCTATTATCCTGATCATGTTTATGCGCTCCAAGCAGCTTAAAGCTATGGGCAAGGCATCGATTATCCCGGTGATTTTTGGAGTTAACGAGCCCGTTATCTTCGGTATGCCGATTGTTCTCAATCCCTATATGTTCGTGCCCTTCCTAGTGGCTCCTATGGTCAACGCCATTATCGGTAAATTTTTCATTGACGTCATTGGAATGAACGCCCCCATGTATACCATGCCGTGGGCGCTTCCCGGCCCAATCGGTGCATTCCTCACCACGGGTCTCGATCTGCGTTCTCTCGTATTGATGGCAGTGCTGTTGGTCGTTGACTTTGTGATTTACTATCCGTTCTGCAAGGCGTATGACCATCAGCTTTGTTTGGAAGAGTCTGCAAAGGAGACTGCAGGAAACTCGGATGCAGATGCTATTGCCGAACAGGAAAATGTCGCAAAAGCTCTCGAGGCGGTAAAGGACAAGGCGGAGCAGATCCGCGTGCTTGTGCTTTGCCAGGGTGCCGGCACTTCGACTCTCTTGGCAAATGCTCTTCGCGAAGGCGCCGCTGCTAAGGGTATCGATCTGGTTTCTCAGTCCGGTGCGTACGGAAGCCACTATGAGACGATGGATCAGTACAACGTGATTGTTCTGGCGCCCCAGGCACGCATGTACTATGACGCTATGAAGGCCGATACCGATCGCCTTGGAATTAAACTGCTCACCACAAGGGGCAAGGAGTATATCGACCTTACCAACGATCCCGAAGGTGCAATTGACTGGATCGTTCAGGAGCTGGCCAAATAGTGGATGCACTCCGTCGTTGATTCGTCGGTGTATAGTACGGCCCCGCAGCTTATTGAGCTGCGGGGCCGTATTTCGTTTCAAGACTTTAGTCCGCTGGCCGCGCAGCGGCCAGCTTTAAACCACCCGCTACG
>CABUOF010000079.1 GCA_902493125.1 uncultured Collinsella sp.
GGGTCAGCCCGTGGGAGGCCAGGGCGCCGCTGACCGGTGGACGGCACCGAGCCGTACGCTTGAACTGAGAAGGGGGAGGCCTCGCGGCCTCCCCCTTTTTGCGTTGTATACACGTTGTGCTTTGGGACCTACCTCCCCCGTATGCGCTCTTACTCTTTGGCTGTATTTTGAGTCCTTCTAGTGTATTTGAGCGATAATTACTCGCATTGGCGTTAGGGAGGGCTTGATGTTTACCGTATTTGTCTTGGGCAATATTGCTTCGGGTAAGTCGACGGCCTGCCGCTATTTCGAATCTCGTGGCGCTATGCTTATCGATCTGGATGAGCTTGCAAAATCTCTGTATGTGCCGGGTTCTGATATCGTCAATACTCTCGCGGATGAATTCGGTTGGGACATTTTGGATGAGGAAGGCGGCATTCGCCGCAGCATCCTCGCTTCTCGAGCTTTCGCTTCTCCTGATTCGGTCGCACGGCTCAATGGCATCGTGCATCCCGTTCTGATTGAACAGCTTTCGCTTAGGATTCTCGATCCGGTTTGTTGTACGGTTTCATCTCCCCGTTATCCCTTTGCGGTGGTCGAGGTTTCTGCTCCGACTGGTTTTGAGGACGCATTTGGCTTGGCTGATGAAATTCTGGTCATCAGCGCCCCTTTGTCAGTTCGTCGCGAGCGCGCTATTCAACGTGGCATGGAGCCATCCGATTTCGATGCTCGTTCTGCTTGCCAGCCCGATGAGTCTGCGCTGTGCAATCTCGCTACAACGGTGATTGATAATGCCGCAGGCGATAATTCGCTCTTTGAGCAGCTTGACTCATGGCTTGCATGCCACGGGTTTATAGATACTCCGGATAAGGAGGAGGCCGATGCCTAAGGCACGTTTCTTTACGTGGTATCGCGTGGCGCCACTTGCCGTTGTGTTCGTCTTCGGCCTTATTTCGCTCGTCTACTCGTGTGCCCCTGCCGCTTTCTTTAAGCCGCTGTATCCGATTGACTACGAGGCGTATGTAAAGCAATCCAGTATTTCGCATAATCTGGATCCGTGTCTGGTGTGCGCTGTCATTAAGTCGGAATCGAATTGGGATCCCGAGGCCGAGTCGAATCAGGGTGCTCAGGGATTGATGCAGCTGATGCCCGCGACTGCCCAGGATATGATTGCCAAGGGCCTTGTCGACGGAGGGGAGTATTCGGCCGACAATCTTAACGATCCGGCTACGAATATCGAGTTTGGCTGCGCATACCTCTCGTATCTTCTCGCCTATTTCAACGGGTCGACGGATAGTGCCATCGCCGCCTATAACGCCGGCATGGGCAATGTCGACGGATGGGCGCAGCAGGGTACGTCGCTTCATAATGCAATTACCTTTCCCGAGACGCAGGCGTATCTGATTCGTGTCAATAATGCCTGGGCTCGCTACAAGACCCTCTATCCCGATCGGTTCGTATAGGACTATGCCTGCCGCCTGCGTATACTGCAGATATATGAGTTAGGAGTATCCATGGCGGAATTTGAAGTAGAACGCGTTGGTGGTGAACTTAAGCGCTTTGGCGTTGAAGGCTCTGACGTGCCGTTTAAGGTCGTTTCTCCCTATGAGCCTGCCGGTTCCCAGCCTAAAGCCATTGAGTCGCTTGTGCAGGGCGTGAGGGACGGAGACCGCTATCAGGTTTTGCTGGGCGTGACTGGTTCGGGCAAGACCTTCACGATGGCAAAGACTATTGAGGCCCTGGGAAAGCCGACGCTGGTCATGGCTCCGAATAAAACGCTCGCTGCTCAGCTTGCGAGCGAGCTCAAAGAGTTCTTTCCCAATAACGCTGTGGTCTACTTTGTCTCGTATTACGACTACTATCAGCCCGAGGCGTATGTGCCGCAAAGCGATACATATATCGAGAAAGACTCCTCGATTAACGAAGAGGTTGAGATGCTGCGACATCAGGCGACCGCATCGCTGCTCTCTCGACGCGATGTGATCGTTGTCGCATCGGTCTCGTGTATCTATGGCATTGGCTCTCCTGAGGACTATGCGGGTCTGGCTCCAAACGTCGACAAGAAGGTGCCGCTCGAGCGCGATGACTTTATCCATGCGCTTATCGACATTCAATATGATCGCAATGACTATGACCTGGCGCGTGGCACGTTCCGCGTGCGCGGCGATGTTGTCGACGTGTATCCGCCTTATGCTGAGCATCCGTTGCGGTTTGAGTTCTTTGGCGACGAGGTCGAGCTGATTGCCGAGATCGATGAGGTCACCGGTGAGATGCTTCGTGAGTACGAGGCCATCCCCGTATGGCCGGCATCACACTATGTGACCGAGAAGCCGAAGGTCAAGGCGGCTCTGAAATCGATCAGCGAAGAGTGCGAGAAGCGCGTGGCGGAGCTCAAGGCGACCGACAAGTTGCTCGAGGCGCAGCGTCTGCAGCAGCGCACCGATTATGATCTTGAGATGCTCGAGACGATGGGCTTTTGCAACGGCATCGAGAACTACTCGCGTCATCTGGACGGTCGCAAGCCGGGTGAGCCGCCGTTTACCCTAATCGATTACTTTCCCAAGGATATGCTCTGCATCATCGATGAGAGCCATGTGACGGTGCCGCAGATTCGCGGCATGCACGAAGGTGACCGCTCGCGTAAGGTGACGCTGGTGGAACACGGTTTTCGCCTGCCCTCGGCGCTCGATAACCGCCCGCTTCGTTTCGATGAGTTTGAGGCAAGGATACCCCAGTTCATCTACGTTTCGGCAACACCGGGCGACTATGAGCTGCGGGTTAGCCAGAACGACGTTGAGCAGATTATTCGTCCGACCGGTCTGCTCGATCCCAAGATCGATGTGCGTCCGGTTCGCGGTCAGATTGACGATCTTGAGGACGAGATTCGCGAGCGCGTTGCCCGCAAGGAGCGCGTGCTGGTGACCACGTTGACCAAGCGCATGGCCGAGGACCTGACCGACCATCTGCTTGATGCGGGCATTAAGGTCAATTACATGCATTCTGATACGGCGACAATGGACCGTGTCGAGATCCTGCGAACGCTGCGCGAGGGCAAGATCGATGTTCTCGTTGGCATCAACCTGCTTCGCGAGGGCTTGGATCTTCCCGAGGTCTCACTGGTGGCAATTCTCGATGCCGATAAGGAAGGATTCTTGCGCAACCGCCGTTCGCTGATTCAGACGATTGGCCGCGCGGCCCGTAACGCCGATGGCGAAGTCATCATGTATGCGGACGTTGTGACCGATTCGATGAAAGAGGCCATCGAGGAGACGCAGCGCCGTCGCGAGATTCAGATGGCATATAACGAAGAGCATGGCATTGTGCCCAAGACAGTGCGCAAGGCCATCAACGACATCTCAAGTTTTATTGCCGAGGCCGAAAAAACTGTGGGTTCCAAGGGGCGCTCGAAGGGCGACTCTCTTGGTCATGGCGCATTCTATACGCCCGATGAGTCGGGCGAGGGCGGCGTGCCGGAAACGGTGGCGCCCGAGCAGACACTTGCGGAGCAGTTGGAAGAACTGCCGCATGACGAGCTTGTGCGGATCGTCGAAACCATGGAAGAGGATATGCGCAACGCTTCTGCCACCATGGACTTTGAGGAGGCGGCGCGCCTGCGCGATGCCGTCGTTCAGATTCGGGCGATGCTCGAGGGCGCGTCTGAGGACGAGACGATCGAGCGCTTACGTTCGCAGGCCCGCAAGGGTTCCACGTTCGCATCGGGCAGAAAACGCCAGGGTACACGGTTTAAGAAATAGCGAACAGGCCCCGAGTTCCCTGTGGAGCTCGGGGCCTGTGTCTTTTGCGCGCAGAAATTCGTGCGTTAGAGGTCCGCGATCAGAGCTTCGGCACAACGGATGCCGTCGGTGGCCGCGCTCATGATGCCGCCGGCATATCCAGCTCCCTCGCCACAAGGGTAGAGGCCCGGGGTCGACACGGCATGGCACGTTCGGTCTCGGATGACAGTGACAGGTGAGCTCGAACGAGTCTCCACGCCGGTAAGAACGGCATCGGGACGGTCGTAGCCTCGTAGCTTTTTTCCGAGTAGGGGAAGTCCCAGGCGGAGCGACTCGACGATATGCTGCGGTAGGGCTTCGTCAATTGCCGTCCAGGTCACACCGAGCGGATAGGTGGGCTTTACCTTTCCGGGCGCCTTGCTGGCGCGTCCTGCGAGGAAATCTCCGACGAGCTGTGCCGGTGCGTTCCAGTTGGAACCGCCCAGGCGATAGGCGGCCGCCTCGCAGGCACGCTGGAGCTCGATGCCGGCGAGCGGGTCATCGTTGGGAAGGTCCTCAGGCGTGACGTTAACGAGCAGGGCGGCATTTGCGTTGCGTCCGTCGCGGGCATTGAGGCTGGCGCCGTTGACGCACAGGTGGCCCTGCTCGGAAGAGGCGGCGACAACCTGTCCGCCGGGGCACATGCAAAACGAGAACACGCTGCGGCCGTTGGGAAGATGGGCAACAAGTTTGTAGGGGGCCGCCCCGAGCGCTGGATGTCCCGCCGAGGCTCCATATTGGGCTCGGTCGATGTCGCGTTGCGGATGCTCGATGCGAACGCCCATGGCAAAGGTCTTTTGTGCGAGGGCCACGTTGTGGTCCTTAAGGAGCTCAAAAATATCGCGAGCAGAATGCCCGCAGGCGAGGATGAGGTGCTTTGTCTCGATTGGCTCGTAAGCGGCGTCTTGGGACGATTGGACATCAATACCGGTGATGGCGCCAGACGCGTCGATGCGAATATCGACGAGCTTCGTTCGATAACGGACGACACCTCCGAGCTGCTCGATGCGCTGGGATATAGCGGTGACAACCTTGGGAAGGATGTCGGAGCCAATGTGCGGCTTGGCATCCCACAGAATATCGCGGGGCGCACCCGCTTCGACGAAGGTTTCGAGGATAAGGCGATGGGCGGGATTTTTGGTTCCCGTATTGAGCTTGCCGTCCGAGAAGGTCCCCGCGCCGCCCAGACCAAACTGGATATTGCTCTCGGGGTCGAGGATGCGCTCCTTTAGAAAGAGGTCGATCGCCTGCGAGCGGCGAAATGCCGGGTCGCCGCGCTCGATGAGCAAGGGCTTAAGACCTGCTTCGGCGAGCGTGAGCGCAGCGAAAAGGCCGGCGCATCCGGCGCCGACAACGACAGGGCGTTCTTGAGGTGCGTCGGAGACGGGGGAGGGGAATGAAGGCTCATCGTCTTCTATCGCGCGTACGCGCGAGCGGTCACGCTCGGCAACGCTGTCGACCGCTTCTCGCTCGAGGTGGGGACTAGTCAGCTCAACACGAAAGCTCAGGATAAAATGGACGTCTCGTTTTTTGCGAGCGTCGATTGACTTGCGGTGGAGCTCGATGGACTTGATCTCGGAGTCCTTGCAACGTAGGACGCGCTTGGCGACTCGCTTGCCAACAATGAGGCAGGCATTTTCATCGCCGGCTTCATCGAGCGACGCGTTGACTTGGGCGATTTCGATCATCGAGGTCTCCTTAGAGGCAAGAAAGAGGCCGTCCGGTATCCCAGACGGCCCGAATGCGTTTTTGATTATAGACTGAGCGGCTACAGGCTGCTTGCAGCGCGAATGCCCGAGAGCCAGGCCCACGCAAGGTTAAAGCCTCCGCAATCGGCGTCGATGTCGAGCGCTTCGCCGCAGACGTAAAGCGGGGCGTCGACAACGCTGCGCGCGCGTAGACTGGGTGTTGAGATGCTCTTGACAGATACGCCACCACGCGTGACCTGCGCCGAGCGCTCCTCGGCTGTTCCCTCGACGAGCAACTTAAAGTGCTTGAGGATCGAGACCAGGTGGATGACATCGTTGGAGCCTGGATGGCACTGCTCGAACGCTGTACAGACGACGCGGGAGAGTTGCGGGGCGAGCATGCCGTCGAGCCAACGGGGATCGCGGGGCGAAAAGCCGCCGAGCAGCTCAACGCGCCGGTTGAGCATATCGAGCAGCTCGTCTTTGGAGAGGTCGGGGAAAACGTCGAGCAGGATCGTATCGCCGCGCTGGATACGACGGGAGAGGTTGAAGACAGCGACGCCCGAGATGCCGAAGGCTCGAAACAGTACTTCACCGTCTTCGTGCCAGAGCTCACTATGGTTACGGGTGAGCGTCAAGCGGGCGCGGACGCGCAGACCATCCAACGTCTTGAGTGCCGCCCGATCGCCAACGACCGTTGCCGATACGGGGCAGAGGATGGGGCGCAGCGAAGTGAGGGGGAGGCTAAACGTATCGGCGATACCGGTGGGGTTGCCGCCCGTGGCGATAATTACGGCATGTGCCTGCAGGGCCTCGTTCTTGCGAGGGACATCGGCGAGCGTTTTCCGAAGCGAGCGGAGCTCCGATTTTCGGTCGTCGTGCTTTTTTGCCTTGAGCGCCCGCGCTGGACGGTCTATTTGGAGTGCCCAGCCTTCGGAAACTTTGTGCGCCGAGGCAACGTTGGCTCCGCAGATTAAGGTGATACCTAGGCGGTTGCAAACGTTGAGAAGCGCGTCGCGCACCGATTCGGCGCGAAGGGAGCGCGGGTACAGCCGGCCTTCCTCGGAGGTTGTCATGATGCCCAGCGAGGAGAAGAAACCCATAAGCTCTTGTTCGGGCTGGGGGCCCATGACGGATTCGACGAATGCGGGGTGGTTATACCGCTGAGGATCAATCGATTCGTTGGAGAGGTTGCAGCGGCCGTTACCGGTCGCAAGGAGCTTAAGGCCGCAGGCGACATCGCGCTCAACGATGCAGACGCTTTTGCCAGCACGTGCGGCCGTAATGGCGGCGGCGAGGCCTGAAGCCCCGCCGCCGATTACCAGGACGTCATAGAAGGCGCTCGTGTTCACTTAGGCCTCGTCGGTCTCGTGCGGGGTAATGGCCTCGACGGCAGAGACTGCCTTGGGCAACATGCCATCGGGCAGCGCGGTCTCGACCTCGCCCTTATCGCAGGCCTCGGCGAGTGACGGATTGATGGGAAGCGTGCCCAAGATGTCGAGGTTATAGCGCTCTGCGACCTCGGGGAGCTTGCTCTTGCCAAAGACCTCGATCTTCTTGCCGCAGTCGGGGCACTCAATATAGCTCATGTTTTCGACGATGCCCAGAATGGGGACGTTCATCTTCTCGGCCATGTTGACCGCCTTGGCGACGATCATCGAGACCAGATCCTGCGGGCTCGTGACGATGACGATGCCGTCGACGGGCAGTGACTGGAAGACGGTGAGAGCGACGTCGCCTGTTCCCGGAGGCATGTCGACCAGCAGGTAGTCGATGGGGCCCCACGAGGTCTCGCTCCAGAACTGCCTAATGGCGCCTGCGATGACCGGACCGCGCCAAAGGACGGGGTCGGTCTCGTTTTGGAGCAGAAGGTTGGAGCTCATGACCTTGACGCCGTGCTCGGAGATTTCGGGCAGCATGAGGTTGCCAAGGGCATGGACGTGGCGTCCGCTCATGCCGAACATCTTGGGGATAGAGGGACCGGTGATGTCGGCATCGAGGACGCCGACCTTGTGGCCGTGACGGGCAAGCTCGGTGGCGATGGCACCGGTGACAAACGACTTGCCGACACCGCCCTTGCCGGAAAGCACGGCGATGACGCGTTTGACCTCGGACAGCGTGTTCTCCTCAAATTGCGACGGCGACGTTTGTCCGCCGGCGGCCTGTGCGTGCTCGCAACCCATGTATGACTCCTTTGTATATGTTGGGGCCGGAGCCCCGTGATGTGACACGAGCGTCATTGTACCCTCGTTTGCGAGCGGGAGTCATTTGCGATGCATTTGGGCCGAGCGTGCTTGCAATACGATGGGTCCAAGCGAATGGGCGGGCTTACTGAACTTTGCTAGCGAACTCGAGGTATTGCATGCGCTGCAGCTTGTCGATCGTCGAGGCGTATGGGCTGTCTTCAGATTCCAAGTCGTAGCGCAGCCCGTCGGCACCAAGGTAGCCGGCGACATTGATGGTGGGCACATCTGACCTTGTTGCAAGCAGAGCCTTTTGATAGTCGGTGAGCGGGGCGCCGATCTTATTAAGGGTAATGGCTGCAATCTCGTTTGCCCCGACGGTGTCGTAGACGTTGAGCTCGGTATTGCCGGCGATTTCATAGTTAGCCCAGACAAAATATGTCGACTGATAGATACGGAAAGCGTGGCTTGCCGTATCTTCCTGGGGGTACAGCTCGTCGTTGAGAGTCGTTGCGGCGCTCGGCTGATGGTCACCAAAAAAGACAAGGACAACCGGTCTGCCGATATTGCGGAGCTCGTTGATAAAGTACTCGAGG
>CABUOF010000080.1 GCA_902493125.1 uncultured Collinsella sp.
TCAACGATATGGCACCGTGGGGACACATGTATGTCAATCCTGGTCTAACAGAGCCTTTCTTTTACGCCGGCACCGCACGGATTCGAACCTCGGTCGAGGCGCGGGCGTCAAGAAAACGCGGAGCGTTTTCAGCCCGCGGGCGAGTCCGCCGGCAGGCGGGCGAAGCCGGTGCGGATCCGCGAAGCGGATGCGCGGAATCCTATACGCCGCACCAATTGAAATTGAAAGCCTCCGGCAACGGGGGCTTTTCTTTTATGCCGGCGCCGCATGGATTCGAATCTCAGTCGAGGCGCGAGCGTCTTAATCATCACTTCGTAAAATTTTTCCAAATTGTCGCTTGACCCATCGAGGGGTCACGTGCATAATAATCCGTGCGTTGCGGCGTTACCTCAGCTGGATAGAGGGTCTGACTACGAATCAGAACGTCATAGGTTCGAATCCTATACGCCGCACCAATTGAGTTTTAAGCCTCCGGAAACGGGGGCTTTTCTTATATCGCGATGCGTCGAAGATCGCATCAAGTGGTCACAAATGAGTAAAAATCAAATTTGATAACTTTTTTCGAAAAATGCTTGACCTATATTCAGTTGATGTGCATAATAATCATCAAGTCGCGGCGTTACCTCAGCTGGATAGAGGGTCTGACTACGAATCAGAACGTCATAGGTTCGAATCCTATACGCCGCACCATTTGAGATTAAAGCTCCCGGCAACGGGGGCTTTTCTTTTACGTAAGCACTGCATGGATTCGAACCTCGGTCAAAGGGGACTATTTCTCATCGACTCGTGTAAGATTCCGAGTAGATGTCGCGACTTATCCGTGACCACTCCTTCTTCAAGCGACCGATCAGGGTGATACTTCGTGGCAGAGCGTCCGACATACAAGCTCAGGTTTCTCGATCCCAAGAAGCGCTTTCCGGCGATGCCCGAGCAGCCTGCGGGGCGCTCATATGGCGTGGTCTGGAAACTCTTTGGCGAGGATCCGCATGAATCATGCTATGTCGTCGAATTCGTCGGCAAAAGCCGTGTGTCGCTTTTGGGCTACGTGAGCGTTTCGGGTGAGGTCTATAAGGTGGACCGTCCCGTTAACGAAGTATCGCTGCCCGACGATCCCGACATGCAGCTGATTCTTGACGAGTCCGATTCCAACATCGGTGAGATTGCAGTCAGGGGTACCGATGGGACGATGCGCTCCCGGGCGCGAGTCATCGGCTCTCCCGAAGGCCCCATGCGCGAGCAGTCCGATCACGAGACATGGAATTCGGCCCGCTCCCTTCCTTACGGCGAGTTCATGGCGTCGATGTTCCTGCGCTACGTGATATTTGCCAACTCCGAAAGCGCTATTGCGAACACGGCGGGCGTCGACGGTCTCGATGCGGACATGCAAAACGTTGTCGACAAGATCAAGCTCGTAAAGTTGCCCGAGCCGGTCGAGGTGTTTTTGGGCTTTAACACGTCACCGCTCCCCGATGCTATCGAGACGCTGCTTTACCGCGTTGACCATGCCGAGAATCCGAGCGGTATCGAGCGCTATGCCGCCACCCTTATGAGCGAAATTGACTTGCCCCGTCTGCGCACCATTGCCGCCAAGTCCGAAATGAGCCTGGCGCGCATCGACCGGTCAAAGCTGTTTTATCTCAATTTTGATCGTAGCTTGCTGGACCAGGACGAGATTGACATGCTGCTTGCCATCGAGTGCCGTCTCAACCGCCTCTCCGGCATCCTTGAGCGCATCGGGGCCGGATTGGTCCCTGCGGCATCCTCGCCGAGCCTTGAGGGCTGCGCGCTCTTTGATTCGTGGCATATCGCCAAGACGACCAACGATGTTCCCCGACTGCTCGATACGGCCTCGAGCGATAACCCGTGGGGCAAACCGGGTACGGTGGCTTGCCAGCCGGGCGGTGAGTGGGATGTGCGTACCCGCTTCGCGCGTATCGTCGAGGCACTTAACGTTGTCACACGGCTCGACTATACCTATCGGGCAAACGTTGCCGAGGGGATTATGCTCGTTCGGTTTGGGCAGTCTGTCGTGGATGCCATGCCGCAACGTGAATACGACGCTCAAGATGACGCCTGGCGCGAGCTGGACGAGGACACGCGCGCGGTCTGGGCCGCGGAACACGATGCGCGCGTGGCACTCACGCTTGCGGCAGCGTGTTTTGCCGCGGGCACCTGCATCACGCGCTGCTATGTGCAGATTGCTGCTCCCGACAGTGAGCAGGGCGAGCGCGTTGTCGCAACGTATTTCTTTGGGCGCGCGGCCTATCTGGCCGATTGCGTGCCTGTCGCCAAGGATCTTGAGAGCATGGACATGGACGATATGCCGTGCAAGCGTGTACTTGAGGCGTATGAGTCAACTGCTCCGGAGACGATTGAACCTGCGGAGGTTCATGCTCGTCCGCGTGATGACCATCGCACGCTTCCGCCGGCGCTGCGCGATTTGCTGCTTGCCGATACGGCTGACGAGTTGGGGGTCATGGAAGAGGACGACGACCCATACGTGGCCCGTGTTGTTGAATTGCGCGAGCAGGCAAAAGTCGACCGTACAGGTGCTTTTGAAGGCTTTTCCCGTCTTGTTGAGGAGTTGGAGGCTAAGTGCGCCGTCGCCGAGCTTTTGGCGACAGGTCCGGTTCAAACGCAGTTTTGCGATAACCAGCTGGTGCGCATGGTGCTACCGGTGTTGGAAGAAGACCGCTCTGTGCGAATCCTTCGTGCGCCCGATGCACTGTACTTTGCCCAGCACGAGATCTGCAGCTTTTACGCCGAGCAAGAGGACTTTGAACGAGCACTGCCCGAGGTGCGCCATCTTTACGATCTGGCACGCTCGTCCATGCAATCGCACTTTGCGCTCATCAACGTGCTTGCGCGTCTGGAGCGCTTTGACGAGATTATCGAGGTGGCGCGCCACGGCCTACGTATTGCCAGCGATCGTTCTGCAATCGGCTACCTGTTCTATCGCTTGGCGTTTGCCTATTGGAATTGCGATCAGCTCGACCTAGCGCTGGCTTGTTACCGTCTGGTGCCGCGCGGTGAGGAATCGGGCAGTAGTGCGCTGGAAGAAATGCAGGGCCTTATGAATGAGATGGGCGTCAGCGAGCCTCCGACGTTCGAGGAGGCGGTCGAGACCATCCGCAAGGCTGGACTCGAGCTGCCGCCAGTGTCCGCCGTGACGAATCAGCTGGCAGATGCCGCTGTGCAACTGGTCGACAACGGCTTCTTTTTCCTGGCACGCGGTTGCATCTTCCAAATGTGGCGCACCATGGGCAACGACGAGCTCGGCTCCCTCAACCGCTCGCTGGGGTAGGCGAAGCCTCCAAGGAGGAAAGGATGCTAGGCAATTAGAAAATTTCCTCTTGCCCATCCTTGGCTGTTTGGTTACTATAGAACGGCTGTTACGGAGAGCTGACCGAGAGGCCGAAGGTGCTCGCCTGCTAAGCGAGTATGCCCCAAAAGGGCATCTGGGGTTCGAATCCCCAGCTCTCCGCCAGTTTAACTTTAAAGAAGGGTCCCATCGGGGCCCTTTTTTATTATCGAGAAAGGGCGCTGGGGATTCGAACCCTCAAAAAAAGGAGGCATCCTTTCGGACACCTCCTTTCAGCGAGTGTATTGTTCTTCGACCTTACACCTCGGGTGCCTTGGCTACGGTCTCGCTCTCGGCTGTGAGTGGGCGGTTGTCGATGCGGCGGCCCAGGCGGTCGAGCTTCACAAGGAGCCACTCAATGGGATTCGGCCCTGCGCCTTCCTCGTCAGCAACCAGGTCCATGACGGCGATCTTGGTGCCGTCTTGCTTGAGCGTAACGCTGCCCACCTTGTCGCCCACATGCACCGTGCCCGAAAGATCGTCGTAGCTAACCTTTTCGGTCACCTCGCCGGCAAGGGAAAACACGGTCGCTTGCGCCGTAGGATCGGCGAGTGTGGCGTCGATTGTCTTATCCGTCCAGTCGGTTTGGCCAATGCGCGCCATAAGCGGGTTGCCGTTGGCGGTCTTTTCCTGCGTGTTGGCGATTGCGACCGTCACCTTGTGGCCGTAGTACCAGTTGGCAAGGGTGGCGGTATCGGTAAAGCGCTGATCGGTGGTGGTGGAGTTCAAAATAACGGTGTAGATCTCGTCGCCGTCGCGGTTGTAGGCGCTCGTAAAGCAATAGCCCGCGTCGTCGGTGGTGCCGGTCTTGCCGCCGATGTTGCCATCTTGTCCCAGCAAATAGTTATGCGTGTCCATGGAATGCGAATGGTCGGTGCCGTCGGCGCCCGTGACCTCGATCCAGGAATCCTCGCTCGCTACGACCTCGCGGATCGTGTCGTTTTTCATGGCCTCCTGCATCATCAGCGCTACGTCGTGTGCGGTTGAGTGCATATTGCCAGCCCACTCATCAAAGTCCAGACCATGCGGGTTTTCAAAAAGCGTACCGGTGCAGCCGAGCTTCTTAGCGCGCTCGTTCATGGCCTTCACAAATGTGGCCTCGGCGTCTTTGGTCTTAGGGTCGATTTTCTTGCCCACATATTCGGCGAGCACGATGGCGGCGTCGTTGCCCGAGGGAATCATCAGGCCGCGCAGTGCCTGCTCCACGGTAAGCTCGTCGCCTTCGAGCAAGCCGGCGGTCGAATTACCCACGGTGGCTGCGGCGTTGCTCACCGTGACCTTCTCGTCCATCTTGCAATTCTCGACGGTTAGGATTGCGGTCATGACCTTGGTGATCGAGGCAATCTTGACCTGCTCATCGGCGCCGCGCCCATAGTAGACGGTGCCGTCTTTGCCCATGACGAGGGCATTGGTCGCATCGATATCGGGCAGGTTTTCGGCCGTGATGCCGCGCGCATCGGCGGTTTTGCCGCAAACATTGTCGGTCGTGAGCACTTGGGCGCCGGCGACGGTGGGCGCGCCAGCGGCAAGGGCGATAGCGCAGACAAAGCCGGCGGCAAGCTGGGCTGAGCGCTTTGCAAAAGAGGTGAGGGACTTCACAGATTTCGCTTTCGACGGGATGGTCTCTTCTGAAACTAGAGTATATCGTTTGCCGGCGTCGGCGATCATCGCGTGCGCGCTTGGCCCACATCCGCACCCGAACGGGCACAAGGGTGCTTAAGGCCGACTTAATCACCCACGCTTGTTGTGTATGGCGTGCGTCGCCTCAGGCATAATGGAGCGCGAGAGGAGCACGCATGAACGAGCGCATTTTGGTAGTTGATGACGAGAAGGCCATCGCCGACTTGGTTGGCATCTACCTTACAAAAGAGGGCTTTGATGTCCAGATTGCCTATAGCGGGGCCGATGCTGCCAAGGCGATTTTGGAGCAGGAGTTCGATCTGGCGCTGCTTGATGTCATGCTGCCCGATATCGATGGGTTTGAGCTGCTGCGTACGATCCGTTCCAGCCATACCTATCCCGTGATCATGCTGACGGCGCGCGATGCCCAGCAAGACAAGATCGGGGGCCTTTCGCTTGGCGCGGACGATTACGTGGTTAAGCCGTTCCGTCCGCTGGAGCTCATCGCGCGCGTGCACGCTCAGCTTCGCCGCTACACCAGCTACGGTAGCCGTGCACAGCCGGCTGAGTCGCCGACCATTCAGCTCGACGGCTTGGAGATCAACCGCGATGCTCGTTCCGTGACAGTGGACGGTTCACCGGTTCGCCTCACGCCCACCGAGTATTCAATCTTGCTGTATCTGGTCGAGCATCGCGGCAGCGTGGTGGCCGTGGAGGACCTGTTCCGCGCGGTGTGGAACGAGGACTTTATGCCCGGCTCCAACAATACGGTGATGGTGCATATTCGCCACTTGCGTGAAAAGATCGGCGACGACGCACAAAAGCCACGCTTTATCAAAAACGTCTGGGGCGTCGGCTACATCATCGAATAACGCTTTTCGCTTGTGAGGATCTTGATATGACAAAAGACGATAGGCAAGCGTTCGAGGTGCCCGATCGGCTCTTTGAATACGTGAGGTCGGTCGTCGACAACCGCGCGCTTGCAACGGTGCTGCTCTTTTTGCTGAGCCTGCTGCTGATTGGCATCGATAACATCGCTGGAATCTTGGCGGTGCTGCTTGTCGGCTTTTTGCTGATCGATCGATTTGAGATCGTGCGCCGCTGCATGGTGATTGGCGGCGCCGCGTGGGCCATGACGTTGGCGATTGGCGCCATGGCGCTCGGCGGCATCGAAGGGCCGGTGCTGTTCGATGCCGGCTTTGTATTCAACATGCTTGGCTTTGTGCTGGCGCTTGCCGCGTGCGTGCTGTTCTTGTGTGGCCGCGCCCTGTACTACCAGGGCTACGAACAGGGCGAGCAGCATGCCGATTGTGTGCTGGCCGCTCGTATTCAAGATCGCCTGATCGATCACCCCGACACCTGGGACAACATCGACGGCGACTTCTTGGAGGTCGAGGGCGCCCTTAACCGCGTGCGTGACCGTGAGCGCAAGGTGCAACAGGCCTTGCGTGACGAGTCGCATCGCAAGGACGATCTGGTCACGTACTTGGCACATGACCTACGCACCCCGCTTGCCAGTGTGGTGGGCTATCTTTCGCTGCTGCAAGAGGCTCCTGAGCTGCCGGTTGAGCAACGTGCGCACTTTACGGGCGTGGCTCTCGACAAGGCGCACCGGCTCGATGCACTCATCGAAGAGTTCTTCGATATCACACGCTTTGACTTCCACGATATCGTGCTCACGCGCGGCTATGTTGATCTGGGGTTGCTGCTGGCTCAGGTGGCTGACGAGTTCTATCCCATCCTCAACGAGCAGCATAAGGAAGCCCAAGTTGATATTCGCGAGGACCTGACGGTGCTCGTGGATGGCGACAAGATGGCTCGCGTGTTCAACAACATCATGAAAAACGCCGTCGCCTATAGCTATGAGGGCTCGACTATCACGATTGAGGCCAGACGCCGGGACGACGGTGGCGTGCGCGTGCGCTTTATCAATCAGGGCGATCCCATCCCTGAGGCAAAGCTCAAGGTGATCTTTGAGAAGTTCTATCGCCTGGATGCGGCGCGTGCGACCAATCGCGGTGGTGCCGGTCTGGGCCTTGCTATTGCCAAGGAGATCATCGCGGCACACGGCGGTACCGTTGCATGTGAATCGACGCCCGAACACACGATATTCACCATCGAGCTGCCCGCCGCATAGTCAGCGTGCCCTTACAAACACTTGACAATGCGCTCACGTGCATATGAGCCGCGATTTCTACTATCGATACTGCTGAATTGATATCGATGTGGAGGTATGCGGTATGACGGCTGCTGCGGCGATGGGGCCTACGGAGCTTGAGGAACTCATAGAGGCGCAGGCCGAGGCCGCGCACGAGCGCGAAGTTGGGGATGCGACTCGCCCCACGGCGCAGGACCTTGCCGCCTCGCCGACGCGCATCGATGTTGAGGGCCTTGACCTGTTTTACGGCGACCATCATGCGCTCAAGGACGTGAGCATCAAAATTCGTGACAAGCAGATCACCTCGTTCATCGGGCCTTCGGGCTGCGGAAAGTCGACGCTGCTGCGCTGCTTTAACCGTATGAACGACGGTATCAAGGATTGCCGCATTGAAGGCAAGATTGCACTCGACGGCCAGAATATCCTGGGCGATTACGATATCTGCCGCTTGCGCCAGCGCGTGGGTATGGTGTTCCAACGCCCCAATCCGTTTCCCATGAGCATCTACGACAACGTCGCCTACGGTCCTCGCGGAATGGGAGTGCGCGACCGCGTCGTGCTCGACGAGCTGGTCGAAGACTCCCTGCGACGCGCCGCCCTGTGGGACGAGGCCAAGGACAAGCTCAAAGAGTCGGGTCTGGGTCTTTCGGGCGGCCAGCAGCAGCGTCTGTGCATCGCCCGCGCACTTGCCGTGCAGCCCGACATTCTGCTGATGGACGAGCCGACCTCGGCGCTCGACCCCGTGTCGACGCTGGTGGTGGAGCAGCTGGCCTGCGAGCTCAAAGAGACCTGTACGCTCGTGGTCGTTACGCACAATATGCAGCAGGCGGCGCGTATCTCCGATTCGGTCGCATTCTTTTTGCTGGGTGAGCTGGTGGAGCACGCGCCCACCGCGCAACTCTTCAAGAATCCGACCGATCCGCGCACGGCGGATTATTTGACGGGGCGTTTTGGCTGATACCATCTAGTAAAGGTACCTTTAGGGTTAAGATGCGGTCATGCCGGCCGCAAAGGGGTTCAACATGATCTATTACGTCGAGGACGATGACAACATCA
>CABUOF010000081.1 GCA_902493125.1 uncultured Collinsella sp.
GCCTCTACGCCAAGGCCAACATCAGCATCTACGGCCTGTTTGCGTAAGGTTTGCCCGACCTTTCGAGTGCGAAGCTGAAATATCTGATGAAACCCCCTAGAACGGACATCGTTCTAGGGGGTTTTGCGTTGTAGAGCCATCTGTTGAGATTGGAAAGGTAGATTGTGTGATCGCGCAAGCGCTCCATCGCGTTTCCCCGATTCATATGGGAAACAACTGCAAACGATTACAAGTAACCGGTGAACGGTCGAAAACTACCGTTCACCGATAATCTCAAAACTGGGTTCTAACTGGTATTAAGCCAAAAAGACCAATTCACAAATCTTCACAATGACCTGCAATTTTTCTTTACGCTATTTTTAGCCGCCCTGCGTTGTTTAGGCACAGGAAAAGTCCCGAACTTTTGCCAAAGCATTTCGAAACGATTTCAAAACCGCAGGTAGAAGTGTTAACGAGCGGTAAACGGTCGAAATATCACCGTGAGCGGTGCAAAAACGTTTTACCGTATGAATCAACGAAAGCGGCCTCTTCTGGGGTGATATAGTGACAACAACACGTCACGTGGTTACTACCAGTTTAGAAACCACTGGTCTTCAAAGTACGCTTTCTAAGAAGCTTTAAGGGCGAGCGCCCGCTGGCTTCCGAAAATCATCGGACTCAGATCGTACACACCTTCGGAAGGGAAATTTGAATGGTTGGCTTTATTCTTACCGGTCATGGACAGTTCGCACCCGGCCTCGCAAGCGCTATCGCTATGGTTGCTGGCGACCAGCCCGCTTTTACCGTCGTTCCTTTTGAGGGCGACCAGGCTGCTTCCTACGGTGAGGATCTCCGCGCCGCTATTACCGCCATGCGCGAGGAGTGCGATGGCGTGCTCGTCTTTACCGACCTGCTTGGTGGCACCCCGTTCAACCAGGCGATGATGATTGCCCAGGATGTCGACAACGTCGAGGTTCTGACCGGCACCAACCTTCCCATGGTTATTGAGCTTCTGTTCCTCCGCGGCAACGCCACGCTCGCCGAGCTTGGCGAGCAGGCCGTGACCGTTGGCCAGACGGGCATCACCGCCCAGACGGTCGCATCCGTTGCCGGCTCCGACGAAGAGGATATCTTCGGCGACGAGGACGGCATCTAATGGCCGATTTCGGAGCCAACGTCCTGAGCTCCTCGGTCGCCCTTTTAGGCCTGCTTGTCATCATGGGCTTGATTTACACCATCTGGTCGCAAATCAACATGAAGAAGAAGCAGAAGTACTTCAAGGAGCTGCACACCGAGCTCAAGCCGGGTCAAGAGGTTCTTTTCGCCGGCGGTATCTACGGAACCGTCAAAGGCATCGAAGGCGAGAAGGTCCAGATCAAAGTCCGATCCGGAGCCGTCGTAGATGTTTCGCGTTACGCGATTCAGGAGATCAAGTAACTGTCGTCAGCAAATAACGAAAGGAAGCTGATCAACATGGCAGAACCCAACATTCTTCTTACCCGCATCGATAACCGACTGGTTCATGGTCAGGTTGCCACCCAGTGGAACTCCACCCTGGGCTCCAACCTCATCCTCGTCGCCAACGACGACGTGGCGTCCAACACCATGCGCCAGAACCTCATGAAGATGGCCGCTCCCGCCGGCGTCGCTACGCGTTTCTTCTCTCTGCAGAAGACCATCGACGTCATTGGCAAGGCGAGCCCGCGCCAGAAGATCTTCATCGTGGCCGAAACACCGGAAGACGTGCTTACGCTCGTCAAGGGCGGTGTGCCTATAAAGAAGGTAAACATCGGCAACATGCACATGTCGGAAGGAAAGCGCCAAGTCGCCACCTCCGTCGCAGTTAACGACGAGGATGTCGCTGCGTTTAAAGAGCTGCAGGAATTGGGGGTGGAGTTGGAGATCAGGCGCGTTCCGAGCACGCCTGTTGAGGACACGAGCAAGCTCTTCTCGTAATCCTCGTGATCCACGTTGTCAGGAGTGAAACCCTGACGTTCTGTACGTGAAATCCAAAGTGCGTACATACATTTTGAAAGGAGGAGCAAGATGGAATACTCGATCATCCAGATCGCTCTGGTCTTCGTCGTCACGTTCATCGCGGCAATCGACCAGTTTGACTTCCTCGAGTCTCTCTATCAGCCCATCGTCACCGGCGCCGTCATCGGTCTTATCCTTGGCGACCTCAACACCGGTCTTCTCGTGGGTGGTACCTATCAGCTCATGACGATCGGCAACATGCCGATCGGAGGCGCTCAGCCGCCTAACGCCGTCATCGGCGGCATCATGGCAGCCATTCTCGCTATCGCCACGGGCCTCGAGCCCAACGCGGCAGTCGGCCTCGCCATTCCGTTCGCTCTGCTTGGTCAGCTTGGCGTTACCCTGGTCTTCACGCTTATGTCCCCGCTTATGTCCACGGCCGATAACATGGCTCACAACGCGGACACCAAGGGCATCGAGCGCCTGAACTACTTCGCCATGGCTCTGCTCGGCCTGATCTTCGCTGTCGTCGTCACCCTGTTCTTCATCGCTGGCGCTACCATCGGCCAGACCATCGCTTCTGCCATCCCGACTTGGCTGCAGACCGGTCTGTCCGCTGCAGGCGGCATGATGCGCTTCGTCGGCTTCGCCGTCCTGCTCAAGGTTATGATGAACCGCGATATGTGGGGCTTCTTCCTCATGGGCTTTGGCCTCGCGCTCATCACCGTTGCCAACGATTCGCTGGCAACCCCTGCTCTGCTCATCCTCGCTCTCATCGGCTTCGGCATCGCTTTCTGGGACTTCCAGCAGCAGACCGAGCTGAAGGGTGCAGCTGTTTCTGACGGAGGTGACTTCGAAGATGGCATCTAATGAGTATGTGATCCCGGAGCACTACGAGGATCTCACTCCTGCTCCGCAGCTCGACCAGAAGACCCTCAACAAGATGGCTTGGCGCTCCTGCTTCCTGCAGGCATCGTTCAACTACGAGCGCATGCAGGCCGCTGGCTGGCTCTACTCCATCATCCCCGGTCTGGAGAAGATCCACACCAACAAGAACGACCTCGCGGCTTCCATGAGCCACAACCTGGAGTTCTTCAACACCCACCCGTTCCTTGTCACCTTTGTTATGGGCATCGTGCTTTCGCTCGAGCAGAACAAGGTTGACATCCCCACGATCCGCGCCGTCCGCGTCGCCGCAATGGGCCCGCTCGGTGGTATCGGTGACGCCCTGTTCTGGCTGACGCTCGTGCCTATCACGGCCGGCATCACCTCCAACATGGCCATCAACGGCAACGCCGCTGCACCGATCATCTTCCTGGTGATCTTCAACGTCGTCCAGTTCGCTCTGCGCTTCTGGCTCATGAACTGGTCCTACAAGCTTGGCACCAGCGCTATTGACGCTCTGACCGCCAACATGCAGGCCTTCACGCGTGCCGCTTCCATCATGGGCGTCTTCGTCGTCGGTTGCCTGGTCGTCACCATGGGTGGCACCCAGATCAACCTCCAGATCCCCAACGGCACCACCCGTGGTCTCTCCGCTACTACCGTGATCGTCTCCGAGAAGGAGGCCGAGAACTTCACCGGTATGGAGGGCATCGATACCGAGACCGCTGAGGCCGGTACCATCGCCATGACCGATAAGGACGGCAACGCCCTTACCGCTTCCGATGCCGACGGCAACGCTGTCGAGTGCGGCGTCACCGATCTGGGCAACGGCATGGAGTCCGTTACCTACGGCACCGTTACCGAGGATCCGGTCAACTTCTCTGTTGCCGACACCCTCAACACCATCGTCCCGAAGCTCGTCCCGCTTATGCTTACGCTGCTGCTTTACTACATGTTCGCTAAGCACAGCTGGACCCCGACCAAGGGCATTCTCCTGCTCTTCGTCCTTGGCATCCTGGGCGCTGGCCCGCTTGGTCTCTGGCCGAGCATCTGGTAAGGCTCTAGCTTGAGGGGTGTGTCCCTACGCGGCTCACACCCCGACCCCTTAAGCCATGTGTATGTTAAAAGCCGCGTGCTCGAAAGAGCGCGCGGCTTTTGTTTTCTTAATGATTCGGGTGTGGCAGACAGATAATGCATAACACCCTAGGTAGTTAGCCGAATTCGAGCAAAAGGGAGGATAGGATGGCGATCGGAGCGCGTAAGCAACCGCTGTACGATCAGCTGGTCGATATTCTGACCGAAAAGATTGACCATGAATATCGCGCCGGTGACATGATTCCTTCCGAGCGCGAACTTTCGGAGCGCTATGGTCTCTCGCGCACTACGGTACGCCTGGCTCTGCAGGAACTGGAGCGTTTAGGACTGGTGGTTCGGCAGCACGGTCGCGGTACCTTTGTGACCGACCGTTCGGCAAAGGCAACCAATCTTATGCAGTCCTACAGCTTTACCGAGCAGATGCGCGCGATGGGTCGAGAACCCGAGACCACGATTCTCGAGTTTTGCGAGATGGAGGCCGATAAGAATCTGGCCGAGCATATGGGATTGCGCATCGGTGATCGCATTTTTAAGCTCAAGCGCCTTCGCTCTGCCGACAACATGCCCATGATGGTCGAACGCAGCTATCTACCGGTTCGTCAATTTCTGTCCCTAAAGCGACCGCTGCTGGAGCGTAAGCCGCTTTACGATGTGATTGAGCAGGACTTTCAGCAAAAGATTCGCGTGGCCGAAGAGGAGTTCTATGCGAGCATAGCCCGTCCCACCGATGCCCACCTTTTGGGAATTGTCGAGGGCTCGCCTGTGCTCGATTTGGTCAGGACTACGTATAACGAGTCAAACGAGGTAGTGGAGTACACACTCTCGGTTGCTCGTGCCGATCAGTTTAAATACAAGGTTTACCACCAGCGCAGTAACTAGTGCTCGCATCGTTTCCATATGGTGATTCTTTGCATTTAACTGGTTACTACCAGATAACCAACCGAAGTGTATAATTGCACGTCAGAGGATTACTTCTAGAGAGAGGTATTAGAAATGTTCGAGAAGAGTGTCGAGGAGCTCACCGAGCTCGGCGCCCAGATCACCACGGCCGAGATTGCTCAGCAGCCCGAGCTTTGGCGTGATACGCTCAACATCTATCGCGAGAACAAGGAGGCCATCGAGGCCTTCCTGGCCGAGGCTCGCGCTATGGGCGAGGGTCGTCTGTCCGTTGTCTTCACCGGTGCCGGTACGTCCGACTACGTTGGCGATACCTGCGCCCCGTACCTGAGTCACGCTGGCAACACTGATCTCTACGACTTTAAGCCCATCGCCACGACCGACATCGTGAGCGCCCCGCGCGACTTCCTGCGCGCCGAGGATCCCACGCTCGTGGTTTCCTTTGCCCGCTCTGGCAACAGCCCCGAGAGCCTTGCCGCCGTTGCCGTTGCCAAGGAGCTCGTCCACAACGTCAAGTTCCTCAACATCACCTGCGCTCCCGAGGGCAAGCTTGCCGTCGAGTCTGCCGATGATCCCAATGCGCTGACGCTGCTCATTCCGCGCGCCAACGACAAGGGCTTCGCCATGACCGGTTCTTATTCCTGCATGACCCTGCTCTCCACCCTTATTTTCGACACTGCCTCTGACGAGCAGAAGGCCGAGTGGGTCGAGACGATTGCCAAGATGGGCGAGGAGGTCATCTCCCGTGAGCCCGAGATCGCCGATTACCTGGCTGGCGATTTCAACCGCGTGACCTACTTGGGTTCTGGCTCCTTCGGTGGCCTTGCTCAGGAGAGCCAGCTCAAGATCCTCGAGCTCGCTCACGGTCTGGTCGCTACTTCCTACGACACCTCCATGGGCTATCGTCACGGACCTAAGTCCTTCGTCGACGATAAGACGCTCGTCTTCGTGTTCGTCAACAACGACGCCTACACCCGTCAGTACGACATCGACATCCTCAACGAGATCGGTGGCGACGAGATCGCTCAGCACACCATCGCCGTTCAGCAGGAAGGTGCCACCGTCTATGAGGGTGAGTCCTTCACCTTTAAGGGCTACGAGGCACTTCCCGAGGGTTACCTTGCTCTGCCGTTCGTGATGTTTGCCCAGGCTATCAGCCTGCTCAACTCCGTCCGCGTGGGCAACACGCCCGATACGCCGAGCCCCACCGGCACGGTCAACCGCGTGGTTAAGGGCGTGACGATTCACCCCTTCACCGCTTAATCGCGTCCCCCTGTAAGGGCGCCCGTCCGCTCATAACGGCGGGCGGGCGCTTTTTGTTTTACGTGAGCTGGGTATAAGCATTACCACAGTCAACTGCTTTAGAAGCGAGGAGTGCATATGAGCACGTACGCAATTAAGGCTGACAAGTTCTTCTTGCCGGCAGGCCCGCAACTGGGCGGCTATCTTATGGTCGAGGATGGCGTTTTTGGCGCCTGGCAGGCCGACGAGCCCTCTTGCGAGATTAAGGACTACACGGGATCGTGGATCGCACCGGGTATGGTCGATACTCACATCCATGGCTTCTACAACCACTCAACTACCGATAACGATCCCGAGGGCATCGATATCAGCTCAACCGAGCTCGCCCGTCGCGGTACCACCAGCTGGCTGCCCACGACGTTCACCGATGGCGTCGAACAGATCAAGGACGCCTGCGCTGCTATCGCCAAGGCGGACGAGGGCCGCGGCCCCGACTTCTGCGGTGCCCGCATTCAGGGCATCTACCTGGAGGGCCCCTTCTTTACCATGAAGCACGTGGGCGCGCAGAACCCCGCTTACCTGATTGACCCCTCCGAGGAGGTTTTCGACCAGTGGCAGGAGGCTGCGGGCGGTCGCATCGTTAAGAGCGCCATGGCCGCCGAGCGCGACGGTGCCGCTGCTTATGCGGCTGCTCTGAACGCCAAGGGCGTGGTGACCAGCATCGGTCACTCCGACGCCACCTACGATGAGTGCATCGCCGCTATCAATGCCGGTGCCAGCTGCTTTACGCATACCTATAACGGCCAGCGCGGTCTGCATCACCGTGAGCCCGGTGTCGTGGGCGCTGCCATGTCCACGCCCGAGACCTACGCCGAGATCATCTGTGACGGCAAGCACGTAAACCCTGCCGCCATCAAGGCACTGCTGCAGGCAAAGGGCTGGCAGCACACGGTGCTCATCACCGACTGCCTGGGCTGCGGCGGCATGCCCGAGGGCAGCTACACCAGTGGTGGCATGGACGTCATCATGAAGGACAACCTGTGCTGGCTCGCCGACGGCAAAAGCATTGCCGGCTCGGTGCTCACGCTTGCCCAGGGCGTCAAGAACATTGTCGATTGGGGCATCGCCAGCGCTGATATCGCCATTCGCATGGCAACCGAGGTGCCGGCTCGCTCTGCGCACATCGAGGATAAGTGCGGCAGCATCATGCCGGGTCGCGACGCCGACTTTGTCGTGTTCGACCATGAGCTCACCCTCGTCGAGACGTATGTTGGCGGCCAGAGCGTCGGCAACGCCTTTACCGATTAACGATAGAAAAAGACGGCGGGCCCGAATCTGCTCGGACCCGCCGTATGGGTTAAACGCTCAAAAGCACCTTAACAGTTACAGCTTGTTAACGATCTTCTTTGCCGTTCGCTTGACGCCGGCCACAAGACCCCCCGCGGGATGCTCCTTTTCGTATGCTAGACGCTTCTCGCGCTTGGCGTACTCTTCGACGATGATGTCGCCATACTCGTCTTCGATCTTGTCGAAGAAGTCGACGGCGCCCTTAATTTCCTCAGCGGTCGGGTGTCCCTTCTGGACGCCGCCGGTGAGTTTGAACGGCCCCCACGTATCAAAGCCGGGACAGCCGTAGACGCCCATAAAGATGGCCTGCCTCATGCGGCAGATGCCATCGATATCCTTGCCGTACCACTTGTTTTTGCCACCGTAGGTCATAAGGCCAAACACCTTGTCCTGCGGCTGCAGCACGTTCGTGAGCACGCGTGCCATGTCCTTGTCGATCTCGGAGTAATAGATGCCCGTGGCGACACCGATCAGATGGTATTCGTGCAGGTCGGGGTACTCGTTTTTACCGAGTGACTTCACGTCGAGGGTATCGATCTCGGGGTGTGCCTCGACGATGGCGTCC
>CABUOF010000082.1 GCA_902493125.1 uncultured Collinsella sp.
GAACGAGGGTATGGGGACTCGTTCGGCCAGACGCGCCGCCGCTGTTTGTATTTGTGCCGTATAATGACCACTACCTATGACGCGATACAAAAGAAAGGTGTTTGCCCATGCAGGCACAGAAGGCGGAGGGAACCCGCGACCTTATCGGCGCCGAGATGCGCGCCTGGCAAAAGATGCAGCAGATTGCGGCCGGCGTGTTCGAGCCGTTTGGTTTTAAACCCATCGAGACGCCCGCTATCGAGCAGGTGGACGTGTTTGTCCACGGCATCGGCCAGTCGACCGACGTCGTGCGCAAGGAGATGTTCCGCGTGTTTAGCGGCGCCAACCTGGAGCGCGTCTTTACCGAGGGCACCGATACCAAGCTTAAGCCCAAGCAGCGCCTGGCCCTTCGTCCCGAGGGCACGGCCGGTGTGGTGCGCGCCGTCGTGGAGAACAACCTAGTGCCCCAGGGCTCCACGCCGTTTAAGGCCTATTACGCCGAGGCCATGTTCCGTGGCGAGCGTCCCCAGAAGGGCCGCCTGCGCCAGTTCCACCAGGTGGGCATCGAGTGGCTCGGCGCTCCCGATCCGGCGGCAGACGCCGAGTGCATCATCATGCTCATGGAGTTCTACAAGCGCCTGGGCTTCGATCTTTCCAAGCTTCGTCTGCTCATCAACTCGATGGGTGACGCCCAGTGCCGTCCGGCTTATCGCGAGCAGGTTAAGCAGTTCATCCTCGATCACGCCGACGAGATGTGCGATGAGTGCCGCGAGCGCGCCGAGCTTAACCCGCTGCGTGCCTTCGACTGCAAGAACGACCATTGCCGCGAGATCATGGCCGACGCTCCGCTGATGGGTAACAACCTGTGCGACGAGTGCCGCGAGCACTACGAGCAGGTCAAGCGCTATCTGGATGCTGCTGGTATCGAGTATGTAGAGGATCCCACCCTGGTACGTGGTCTGGACTACTACACCCGTACTGTCTTTGAGGTCGAGGCCCCTGGCGCCGGCGTCGGCTCCATCGGCGGCGGCGGCCGCTACGATGGCCTGGTCGAGCTCGAGGGTGGCAAGCCCACGGCGGGCGTCGGCTTTGCTGTCGGTTTTGAGCGCGCCCTGCTGGCCCTGCAGGCCTTTGGCAGCGATTTGGGTGCCGATGAGGCCCCGTGCGTCTATGTCGCCAACGCCGGCAAGGAGCTGCGTCAGAACGTCTTTGCCATTACGCAGGAGCTTCGCGCCGCAGGTATCGTGACCGAGGCCGACTATCAGGGTCGTTCGCTCAAGGCCCAGTTTAAGCAGGCCGATAAGGTAGGCGCCAAGCTCATCTTGGTCCTGGGTGGCGACGAGCTTGCCGCCGGCAAGGTCAAAGTGCGCGACATGCAGAGCCATGACGAGGTGCTCGCCGATCTGGACAACGTCGTCGAGGCGGTTCGCGAGCGCCTGTAGCGCATCTTTTTGAGCTTCGGGCCTGCTAACGTGCCCTGCTCATGGAGAGCGATTGTTACGGGGGTGTTTCGCTTTTATGCGGAATGCCCCCGTTTACGTATGCCGCCCACCGAGAAATACGACCATTTAGGGCAAAAACCTTTGCAATGCAGAAAATACTTTTGTGTGATAAAGCGCAATCAGTGTCGAAAGTATTTCTCAAGCGCCTATAATGAATACCGCATGTTACGTGCATAGAAGGAGGAATGGGAGGAAACGTGGCTGAGAACCTAAGCAACCAGTCTGTACCCGAAGCCGCGGCGCGCGTCGCTGCCGTGGTCAACCGCCTCGTTAACCGAATCGGCTCGAATGCCGAGTCCAGGGAGCGTCTCGCCGAGATCGAGATCCCCGAGGAGCTGCGCGACAATCTGGCGCTGTTCTTGCGCCTGGAGCGCCGTGTGCTTAGCGAGTATGATCCCGAGATCGCGGACCTGTTCGACAAGATTTTGACAGCCGAGATTGTGGTCAATGCCGGCAACCCCGGTACCTGCGCTGCCGACGAAGCCGTCGACGAGCAGGGCGTGCCCACCGCCGACGAGCCCACTGCCGTGGCATTTCGTGAGGTCGTCGATTTGATCGACAGCCTGCCGCTCGATAAGCAGCAGGTCATTGTCCGCGCCTTTACGAGCTTTTTCCATCTGGCAAACCTGTCGGAGGAGAACTACCGTGTGGCGCAGCTGCGCGAGCGCGAGGCCGGTGCGTCGACCGATACCGAGGTCGATCCTGCCAACGAGCTTACCGTTGCCTATCACCAGCTGGTGAATGAGCTGGGTGTCGAGGGTGCCAACGAGCTGCTCGACAAGCTCGAGTTCCACCCTGTCTTTACCGCACATCCCACCGAGGCCCGTCGTAAGGCCGTCGAGGGCAAGATCCGCCGTATCTCCAACCTGCTGGAGGAGCGTCCGCGTTTGGGCGGCTCCGACCTGGTGGAGAACGAGCGCCATATGCTGCAGGAGATCGACGCCCTGGTGCGTACGAGCCCCATCGCGCTCAAGAAGCCCACGCCGGTCGAGGAAGCCGATACCATCATCGACATCTTCGATAACACGCTGTTCGACGTTATCCCCGTTATCTATCGTCGTTTTGACGATTGGGTGCTGGGCGACAAGGCCGGTACTGTGCCGCCGCTGTGCCCGGCGTTCTTCCATCCCGGCAGCTGGATCGGTTCCGACCGCGACGGTAACCCCAACGTCACCGCCAAGGTGAGCCGTGAGGTCGCCGCCAAGTACTTTACGCACATGGTGCTCAAGCTCGAGGACAAGTGCCGCCACATCGGCCGCAACCTCACGCTCGAGGCTACCTACAGCAAGCCGTCGGCCGAGCTCATTAACCTGTGGAACCATCAGGTCGAGATGAGCCCTCGTTACACGGCCCGCGCCGAGCTGATCTCCGAGCACGAGCCGCATCGCGCCGTCATGCTCGTCATGGCCGACCGCCTGAACGCCACCGTCCGTCGTATCACCGACACCATGTACCACAGCGCCGATGAGTTCCTGGAGGACCTGCGCGTCGTCCAGCGTTCGCTGGCCGCCTGCGGTGCCGTCCGTGCTGCCTACGGCCCGGTCCAAACCATCATCTGGCAGGTCGAGTCCTTCGGCTTCCATATGGTCGAGATGGAGTTCCGTCAGCACTCCGTGGTGCATGCCCGCGCCCTCAAGGATATCCACGAGAACGGTATCCATGGCGATCTGCAGCCCATGACGCGCGAGGTCATCGATACCTTCCGCGCTATCGGCTCCATCCAAAAGCGCTACGGCAAGAAGATGGCGCACCGCTACATCATCTCGTTTACCAAGAGCGCCCAGCATGTGGCCGACGTCTTTGAGCTGGCCCACCTGTCCTTCGCACACGAGGAGGACGTTCCCGAGCTCGACGTGATCCCGCTGTTCGAGCAGCTCGAGGACCTCGAGGGCTGTGTCGACGTGCTCGACCAGATGCTTACGCTGCCCGTGGTGCAGAAGCGCCTTGCCCAGACCAACCGCCGCATGGAGGTCATGCTGGGCTATTCCGACTCCTCCAAGGATGCCGGTCCTACTACGGCTATGCTCGCGCTGCACTCCGCGCAGGAGCGCATTGCCAAGTGGGCCGAGAAGAACGATATCGACCTGGTGCTCATGCACGGTCGCGGCGGTGCCGTGGGCCGTGGCGGCGGCCCGGCCAACAAGGCCGTGCTGGCGCAGCCCAAGGGTTCGGTCAACTGCTTCTTTAAGCTCACCGAGCAGGGCGAGGTCATCTTTGCCCGTTACGGCAACCGCACGCTGGCTCAGCGCCATGTTGAGTCCGTTGCCGCCGCAACGCTTTTGCAGTCGGCCCCGAGTGTCGAGAAGACCAACACTGAGACCACGCAGAAGTTCTGGGATATGGCCGAGAAGCTCAACACCGCAAGCCACAAGCGCTATCTGGACCTGCTGAACACCGAGGACTTTACGCCATGGTTCTCGACCGTGACGCCGCTGACCGAGGTCGGTCTGCTGCCGATCGGCTCGCGTCCGGCCAAGCGCGGCTTGGGTGCCAAGTCGCTCGACGACCTGCGTACCATCCCGTGGATCTTCAGCTGGAGCCAGGCGCGCATTAACCTGGCCGCTTGGTACGGTCTGGGTACCGCCTGCGAGCAGCTGGGCGATCTTGACCAGCTCAAGGCTGCCTACCAGGAGTGGCCGTTCTTCCGCACCTTTATCGACAACATCGAGATGTCGATCGCCAAGACCGACCAGCGTATCGCCAAGATGTATCTGCACCTGGGCGACCGCGATGATTTGTCCGAGAAGGTCTTCACCGAGATGCAGCTCACGCGTAAGTGGGTCCTTGCCATCGTCGGCGATGAGTGGCCGCTGCAGCGTCGTCGCGTGCTCGGCTGCGCCGTTCGCGTGCGTAACCCCTACGTCGACGCTCTGTCCATCGCCCAGGTCCGCGCCCTTCGCGAGGTGCGCATGAATCAGGACGAGATGGCCGAGGAGAAGAAGGCCGAGTACATGAGCCTGATTCTTTCGACTGTGACCGGCGTCTCGGCAGGACTGCAGAACACGGGGTAATCGATAGCCCTGTAGTCGTCCGGGCCCGCCATCAGTTTACTTTTAGGCACGTCCTCGGACATGCAAGAAGCCCTCGCTGCGCACTTCGTGCGGCGAGGGCTTCTTGCGTCCTGCGGAGTGTGCCTAAAAGTAAACTGATGGCGGGCCCTGCGATGTCCGGTCTTCGGCGGATTACTGGCTGGGGGAATTAATGGCGCGCTTCGCGCGTTTTGGATGGGGTCTATCCCGGTGGCGCATTTGGTGCTTCTCGCCTTACGACTGTAGCGGTCGCGGTCCCGTTTGGGGTCGCGGCCGTTTTGTTGTGGGTCAAATATGAACGTTGTGTTAATGAGTCGGTGGACGGTGGTGTTTTTCGGTGAGCGGCGTATCCTTCCAACGGTTTATCTAGTGTGTCAGTTGAAAGGAAGAGGGCGCTCGTCATTGTTTGAATGTGAACTACCGTTTGACCACAAGACGTTGCATCTGGAGCTCGAGGATAAGAACTTCGCGGGTGTGATGGAAGGTCATCAAAACGAGTTTAAGACTACAAAATCGCAGGAAGAGCTGGTAGAGGAGTCGCTTGCCAACCCGTATGGCTCGCCTTCGCTCGAGGAGCTTTGTGCTGGCAAGAAGGATATCGTCATTATTAGCTCCGATCATACGCGCCCCGTTCCCTCGCGTGTGACGATGCCTATTCTGCTGCATCACATCCATTCCGCTGCGCCCGAGGCTCGAGTGCGTATTTTGGTTGCTACGGGTATGCACCGTCCGTCGACGCACGAGGAACTCGTCAACAAGTATGGCGAGGAGATTGTTGCCAACGAGGAAATCGTTATGCACGTCGCGACTGACGACAGCATGATGAAAAAGATTGGCACCCTGCCTTCTGGTGGCGAGTGCATCATCAACAAGATTGCCGCCGATTGTGATCTGCTGCTTGCCGAGGGCTTTATTGAGCCGCACTTCTTTGCCGGTTTCTCTGGTAGCCGCAAGTCCGTCTTGCCTGGCATCGCCAGCTACAAGACCATCATGTACAACCACAACGGTCAGTTTGTGAACGATTCCCATTCGCGTGCCGGCAACCTGTGCCACAACCACGTGAGCGAGGACATGTTTGCCGCTGCCGAGATGGCTCACCTTGCCTTTGTGCTCAACGTGGTGCTCAACGGCAAGCACGAGGTCATCGGCTCCTTTGCCGGCGACATCCACAAGGCGCACGAGGCTGGCTGCGAGTTCGTGAAGAGCCTTGCCGGCGTTGAGCCCGTCGAGTGCGAGATCGCCATCACCACCAACGGCGGCTACCCGCTCGACCAGAACATCTATCAGGCCGTGAAGGGCATGTGCTCTGCCGAGGCCACGCTTCCCGAGGGCGGCGTGATCATCGATGTCGCCGGTTGTGCCGACGGCCACGGTGGCGAGGGCTTCTATCACAACATCGCCGACAACGATCCGGCGGAGTTTGAGCGTGCCTGCATCGACCGTCCTAAGGACGAGACCCTGCCCGACCAGTGGACGAGCCAGATCTTTGCCCGTATCCTGGCGCATCACCCTGTGATCATGGTCACCGACCTGTGCGATCACCAGATGATCAAGGATATGCACATGACGCCGGTCAACACCCTCGATGAGGCGCTCAAGCTCGCCTTTGAGATGAAGGGTGCCGATGCCAAGGTGGCCGTCATTCCCGATGGCCTGGGCGTTGTCGTCGCGCAGCACTAGTGCGCGGCCTAAACGAATCGTTTTTAACCGACAAGAAAGATAAGGTTTTATGCTTACCAAACTCCTCTGCGAATTCGGCGCAACTGCCCTCATGATCATCTTTGGCGTGGGCGTGCACTGCGATACGGTGCTCAAGGGCACCAAGTATCAGGGCTCAGGCCACATGTTTGCCATCACCACTTGGTCTTTTGGCATCTCGGTCTGCCTGTTTGTCTTTGGCGGTGCCGTGTGCATGAACCCCGCCATGGTGCTTGCCCAGTGCATCGTCGGCCTGGTGCCGTGGAGCAGCTGCATCCCCTTCATGATTGCCGATATGCTCGGCGGCTTTGCGGGTGCCGTGATCGCGTGGTTGATGTATGCCGATGAGTTCAAGGCTTCCGATGGTGTCGTCGATCCCATTGCCCAGCGCAATATCTTCTCGACCAACCCCACCACCGAGGGTACGAACTATGCCCGTAATTTCTTCTGCGAGGCCATCTGCACCTTTGTGTTCATCAGCGCCATCCTTGCTGCTGCTAACCGTGCTGGCGAGAACGTCCTGATGCTCGCCATCTGCGTCGGCCTGATCGTTTGGGCCGTTGGCATGGGCATGGGCGGCATCACCGGCTTCGCCATGAACCAGGCTCGTGACCTTGGTCCTCGCATGGCCTATCAGGTGCTGCCGATCAAGAACAAGGCCGACAACAACTGGAAGTACGGCCTGCTCGTTCCTGGCATCGCGCCGTTTGTCGGTGCCGCTCTGGCCGCGCTGTTTGTGCATGGTTTCTTGGGCATGTTCTAGTCTGAGGCTACATAGGTTGTCCGCTGTCCGCATGGGGTAACTTCCCAGCGCGTCCTCGGACATGCAAAAAGGCTCGCTGCGCACTTCGTGCGGCGAGCCTTTTTGCGTCCTGCGGAATGCGCTGGGAAGTTACCCCATGCGGCCAGCTGCGGGATCTTTGTTGCGTTCGTACAAGCAACCCAACATATATCTGAATTTGGATGGGAGGGGCTTGTTGCTGGTAGGGGCGTTGGGCTTCTGTCGACACTTTGGGATGGATTGTGCTTTGGGTTGGGGCGGCGCTTTGAGATGAGGTCGGAACTTTGGGATGAGGGGTTTACTCAGTTGAAGAGAGGCTTAATGGCTGATAGGTAGTCTTTGGCTACTTCGGCCTTATCTGCTTGGAAGTTATGCCAGGCCCACCATTGGACGGTTGCTACGAAGCTTGAGGCT
>CABUOF010000083.1 GCA_902493125.1 uncultured Collinsella sp.
TCTCGGAAGGCACGTGCAGACCTTTCGTCATGGCCTCCTACCTTTCTTTCGGGCCCTTGTCAGGGCCGATTCGTTAGCGCCCCTCCGTGTGAGGCGTTATTGCTGACGACATATTTATATCCAAAATCAGCTCATACTTCCACCTTGCCCCCGAACGGTTTTTTATAGGGGGTGAACGGCATACACATATACTTCACGCATGGCACACTTCATCTTAATAAAGCGTATTTACGTGCTTAAACGCGTTTTCAATCCTAGAATCAAATGGAACTTAACTTTGTTAAACCATCCTCAAATTGCATATTTCCACTAAAGCTATGAATAGAATTAGCGGTTCATACCGCGTCTCAACCATTTTCATTTTTATTCAGAAAAAAGTTTGTCCTATTCATTTCTGGTAAATTAATTACCGTTTACCAGACGCTTGATACCGTTCACCGGAAACTCAGTATAAGGCCCCGCGGATACCGACTCGCTTTACGGCCCCATTTGTAACAACTTGACTTCTCGGTATAGAAAAACGGACCCGCTTCACTAGGGAAACGGGTCCGTTTTCGATTATCTTCGGCCAATTTAGATAACGCCCTCGAAGATCATCGGAATCCTAGCGATCAAACTCCGCCAGCGCCTCGCCCAAAAGCCTCAGGCCCTCGCGCAGAACGTCCTCGCTCGCGCAGTAGCCCAGGCGTGCGCCACAGGGAAGCTCAAAGCGGCTGCCGGGTACCAGCAGCACTCCCCTCTCGGACAGCAGTCGCTTGCAGAACTCCTCGTCGTCCTCGGGAATATCCAGCTGGATAAACGAGGTAGACACGCCCTGTGGGGCCGTCCAGGAAACGCGATGCTGCGTATCGATCCAAGCCTGCGCGATATCGCGGTTGCCAAACACGATCTTGCGATTGCGCTCGAGGATCTTGTCCTTGTGCTCAAGCACATAGGTCGCCAGGGCGTCGTTGAACACACCGCCGCAGATCATGGTGTAATCGCGATAGGTACGGATGCGGTTGGACACCTCTTCGTCGGCCACGACCCAGCCCACGCGGGCCGCAGGCGTCGAATAGGTCTTCGACAACGAGTTGGTGACAATGGCCTTCTCGTACACGTCGACCATCGACATAAAGGACCCAGTGTTTTCGAGCGGCAGATACACCTCGTCGCACAGCACATAGGCGCCCACCGAACGGGCGATCTCGGCAATCTGGCCGAGCGTATCGGCATCGAGCACCGTACCGATGGGGTTCGATGCGTTATTGATGCAGATGAGCTTCGTGTTGGGGCGCACCAAGCGCTTGAGTTCCTCGATATCGGGCTTCCAGCCGAGTTCCTCGCGAAGCTCCCAATACTCGACCTCGGCGCCCAGCGTGCGCGGAATCTCGTAGAGCGGCGCGTAGGTGGGCCACTCGGCGATAACGTGGTCGCCGGGCTCGACCACGGCCATGATGGCGTTGAGGTTCGCACCCGTGCAGCCATTGGTCTGCAGAATGTGGTCGGGATTGACCTCCCGACGATACAGCTTGGCAACCACGGCCTTAAACTCCGGCGAACCCTCGATCCAGCCGTAGTTCATCTTCTCGCGGTCCAGGCGCTCGTAGAACGTGGCGCCGTCCTGCTCATCGAGCGCGCGCAGCTCGCCCATGGTGAGCGACGAGATCGTCGACTGGGCGATGTCCCACGTGGCGCTCTTCTCCCAAACGTTGAGCCATTCCTCAACGCCAATCGTCTTGATGTCCATGGCCAAGCTCCTTACAAAAGCAGTCATCCAACCGTGTTGACGTTCCTCATACAAGATTGGGACGGTGCGAAAACCCGCACCGCCCCAATGGAAGACATCTAATGGCAGCTAGATGTATGTATTATGACCTGTACGGGTCCTTGAAGACCTTAGAGGTCCTCGCGCCAGAAGGGCATGCTCATGCAGCGCGGGCCGCCGCGGCCGCGGGAGAGCTCGGCGGAGGGCACGACGAGAAGGTCCAGGCCCTCCTTGTACAGCACGTCGTTGGTGACGGTGTTGCGGGCGTAGACGCAGATCTTGCCGGGCTCGACGCACAGGGTGTTGGAGCCGTCGTTCCACTGCTCGCGGGAGGCCGCGATCGGGTCGCCGCCGCCGCAGGGGATCAGCTTGACCTGGTCGACGCCGGTGGCGTCCTCCAGGACGTGCTCGAGGGTGTCCTCGATCAGGCGGATGTTCACGTCGCCCGGGTTCTTGCCGGCGGTCAGCTCGTAGACGCGCAGGGTGCCCATGATGGCGGGGTGGATCGTGAACTTATCGACGTCGATCTGGGTGAAGACCGTGTCGAGGTGCATGAAGGCGCGCGAGACCGGGATGTCGAAGGCCAGGATGCGCTCGACCTTGGAGTCGGAGTTCCAGAAGATGTTCTGGGCCATGACGTCGATCGCGGCGGCCTGGGTGCGCTGGGAGATGCCGACGGCGAGGGTCTTCTCGTTGATGTTCAGCACGTCGCCGCCCTCGGTGTGGAACTGGCAGTCGCGGCGGAAGTACAGCGAGACGTCCTTGTAGTCGGGGTGGTACTTGAAGACGTACTTGCCGTACAGGGTCTCGCGGTTGCGGGTGACCGAGTACATGCGGTTGAGGTTGACGCCCTCGCCGACGACCGCGAACGGGTCGCGGGTGAAGTAGAGGTTGGGCATCGGGTCGATGATCAGGTCGGACTCGGACTCGGAGTTGACCAGGGAGTCGAGGGTCGTGGACGCCGTGAGGGGCATGTCGATCTCGGACTTGGTCATGCCGGCCATGGTCTTCTTGACGAACTCGAGGTTGTCCTCGATGGAGTCCAGCTTCTCGCGGACGATCTGCGGCATGCGCTGGCCGCGGATGCCGGCCTCGGCGATGTACTGGTCGGTGAACTCGGCGCGGGCGCCGGGGACCTGGTCGAACACCTCGGCGACGAGGTTCTCGAGATAGAGGACCTCCACGCCCTGGTCCCTCAGGATCTGGGCGAAGGTGTCGTGCTCCTGCTGCGCGACCTCCAGGAACGGGACGTCGTCGAACAGGAGTCGCTCGAGCTCGTCGGGCGGCAGGTTGAGGAGCTCGTCGCCGGGACGGTGCAGGCAGACCTTCCTGAGCTTGCCGATCTCGGAAGGCACGTGCAGACCTTTCGTCATGGCCTCCTACCTTTCTTTCGGGCCTTACTGGCCGAATGTATCAGCGCCCCTCCGTATGGGACGCTGCTTGCTGACAGCTCTAGTTATATCCAAAAACCACCTGCAATTCCACCTCGCCCCCGAACGGTCAGCAAAGTGCGATGAACGGTATATCGCATATGATTCCCCCATGATGCACTTCGGTTCTCTAAAGCAGGTTTTCAAAGGTAAATGTTCTTTTTTCTAAGGAATTAAGCTAGATTGCACAAATATTTTCATGTTTAGGAATTGCATAGCTAAAACGGTTTTCTGCATATATATGTCGTTTGTCCATGATTCAATTTGGATTCGATTATATTCAGCTCGCAATCATTCTTATTCATACATCCTCACCAGTTGAGTATGGATATAGATTGTTTCCAAACGAGTTGGGCAGTTAGTTGCATGCCTTGGCAGCGTAAGAAGTAGGTAAAGATACCGTTCGCGCGATGCGTCCGTGCTACAGGTCGACTAAATTGAGACAATAGTGATTAGTGTTAGGCTACCGTCCCTTGTGGGGACTGAACGGACAGATGCATATGCCGAGCAAAATCGAAAAGAAGCAAGCCGCCGCAAAGCTGCGCAAACCGCCGCGCGACTTCTCGTACACGCAAAACCGAGAGCTCAGCTGGCTACGCTTTGACAACCGCGTGCTCGACGAAGCCTTCGACGAAACCGTTCCGTTATTCGAGCGACTAAAGTTCGTCTCGATCTTCGAGTCCAACCTCGACGAGTTCCTTATGGTGCGCGTGGGCGGCCTGTCCGATCTGGCGGAGCTCAAAAAACAACCTGTCGACAACAAGAGCAATATGACCGCCTCCGAACAGGTCGATGCCGTCATGGCCGAAATGCCCGGGCTCCTTACCCGTTGGGAGTCCATCTTTAAGAGCATCGAGGGCAAGCTCGACACCTTGGGCGTTCACCGCGCCCGCATCGATTCGCTTACGCCCGAGGAGCGCACCTTTGTAACCCGCTACTTCCAGGCCTACGTGTCGCCGGTCATCTCGCCGCTGGTCATCGATCCGCGCCACCCCTTCCCCAACCTGCGCAATGGCGCGCTCTATCTGGCCTGTGGTCTGGACGGCGCCACCGACGAGGAGAGCCTGCTGGGCCTTATCGAGATTCCCGCCTCGATGAACCGCGTGGTCGAGATCCCCTCGCCCACCGGCACCTACTCCTACATCTTGCTCGAGGACGTCATCCTCGCCTGCCTGGACAGCTGCTTTGGCTCCTATAAGCCGCTGGATCGTGCGCTGATCCGCGTCACCCGCAACGCCGACATCGATCCGGACGGCGAGGGCATCGAAGAGGAAGAGGACTACCGCCAGCACATGAAGCGCATTCTCAAGAAGCGCCTGCGCCTGCAGCCGGTAGTGCTCGCGGTCTCGGGGTCGCTCGAGAAGGCGACGCTCAAGACTATCCGCAAGGCGCTCGAGCTTTCGCGCCGCTCTGTCTTTACCTGCGATATCCCGCTCAACCTGGGCTACGTCTTTGGCATTGAGGGCAAGATTCCCGAGCACCTGCGCAACGAGCTCCTCTTTACGCCGTTTAAGCCACAGCCCAACCCCACCATCGACATGACCCGCTCCATCCGCGAGCAGGTGCTGCAGCACGACAAGCTGCTCTTCTACCCTTACGAGGCCATGAATCCGTTCCTGGATCTGGTACACGAGGCAGCCTACGATCCCGAGTGCATCTCGTTGCGCATCACGCTCTACCGCGTGGCCAAGCAGAGCCGCCTATGCGAGTCGCTGATCGATGCCGCCGAGAACGGCAAAGAGGTCACGGTGCTCATGGAGCTCCGCGCCCGCTTTGACGAGCAGAACA
Source organism: uncultured Collinsella sp. (assembly GCA_902493125.1). GTDB lineage: Bacteria > Actinomycetota > Coriobacteriia > Coriobacteriales > Coriobacteriaceae > Collinsella. Next base: position 4,966 of record CABUOF010000083.1, read on the forward strand.
ACATCGAGTGGGCCGAGCGTCTGGAAGAGGCAGGCTGCACCGTCATCTACGGCTCCGAAGGCTTTAAGTGCCACTCCAAGATCTGCCAGCTCACCTATCGCGAGGGCATGGCGCTCACCCGCCTCACGCTTTTGGGCACCGGCAACTTTAACGAGAAGACGGCCAAACTCTACAGCGACTTTATGCTCATGACAGCCCATCCCGGCATCGGTGAAGACGCCAACCTGTTCTTCCGCAATCTGTCGCTGGGCAACCTGCGCGGCGACTACCGCTTCCTGGGTGTGGCGCCCGTCGGACTGAAACCGCTCATCATGCGCGGGCTTGACCGCGAGATCCAGCGCGCCCTTGCCGGCGAGCCCGCCCGCGTGTTCTTTAAGCTCAACTCACTGACCGACCGCGAGGTTATCGACAAGATCGCCGAGGCATCGTGTGCCGGCGTGCGCGTAGACATGATCATCCGCGGCATCTCGTGCCTCAAGCCCGGTGTTCCGGGCAAGACCGAGAACGTGCATGTCCGCTCCATCGTCGGACGCTTTTTGGAGCACGCGCGCGTCTATGCTTTCGGCGTGGACTCGGACATGATTTACCTGAGCTCAGCCGATATGATGACGCGCAACACCGAGCACCGCGTGGAGATCGCCTTCCCCGTGCTCGACCCCACCTGCCGCGCCCTAGTGCACGAGTACATGGGCATGCAGCTGCGGGACAACGTGAAGGCCCGCAGCCTCACGAGCGACGGCACCTGGGTCCCCGTGGAGCGTGCAGAGGGTGAAAAACCCTTCAACTCGCAGGAAGCTCTGCTGGAGCGTGCCTATCGCAACGCCGAGGCCGCGCCCGAGCCCGTCATTGAGGCGGAACCTGCCTCCGAGGCCGAGCCGCAGCCAGTAGCACCCAAGGTCCAAGAGGTCCAGGCGACCGTCATTGAGCCCGAGCCTGCACCTGTACCTCGGCCCGAGCCGCAGGTCACCAAGCCCGCACCCGAGACGAGTGCCCGTCGCGATAAGCCCGCTGGCAAGACCAAGGCCATCGAGCGCCATCGCCCCGGTCGTGTGCGCATGGGCCTGGGTCTGATCGGCCTGGGTCTTAAGACGCTCATTACCGGCAAGACGAAATAGTCGTTTGTAGAAGCAGTTTGTAGAAGCGCCCCGCATTTGAGGAAAGCCTCGGATGCGGGGCGCTTTTCCCTGCTACCATGGTGCGAACAACAACGCGAATGACAGGCAGGAATATGAAGCTCACTATAGAATCGATGACCTACGGCGCCGACGGGCTGGCGCACGCCGACAACGGCAAGGCCGTCTTTGTGCAGGGTGCCGTGGCAGGCGACATCGTCGAGGCCGAGGTCGTACAGGACGGCAAGTCGTTCATGCGCGCCCGCACCACCGAGATTCTGGAGCCAAGCCCCGATCGCATTCAGCCTCCCTGCCCCTTCGTGGGCATCTGCGGCGGCTGCTCGTGGGGCAATCTCTCACGCACGGCACAGCTCGCCGCCAAGGAGCAAAACCTGCGCTCCACGCTCGAGCGCATCGGCAAGTTCGCTCCTGAGCAGGTCGATGAGTTGGTACAGCCCATCTGCCACACCAAGGACGACTGGGGCTACCGCAATAAAATCGAGCTCGAACCGACCGTCGTCAACGGTCGCGTGCGCCTTGGCATGCACGGTGTCGACCCCAGCAAAATCGTGACCGTCGATATGTGTCCGCTGTTCGATAAGCGCTTCCCGAAGGCACTCAAATCGGTCGTCGGCGCACTTAACTATCTAAGCGGCAGCCATGACTTGGGGCTCGAACGCGTGGGCATTCGCGCATCGCGCCGCACCAAGGCACTCGAGGTCGCACTCTGGACGCCGACAGGCTCTTTTCCGCGCTCGCAGGTCTCCCGCGTGCTGGCGGACGCCGCTCATCCCACGAGCATCGTGCGCGTGATGAGCAAGGGCGAAAAGAAGGCCCGCCGTGTCTCTAAGGTGGAGATGCTCGCCGGTGAGGGCTCGTGGACCGAGAACATCGCTGACGGCCAGATGCGCCTGTCCGCCCCATCGTTTTTCCAAGTCAACACCAAGGGCGCCGAGATTTTGATCGAGCTCGTTATGGAGGCGCTCGATCCGCAGGAAGACGAGCTTGCCGTGGACCTGTACTGCGGTGCCGGAACCTTTACCCTGCCGCTCGCCCGCCGCTGCGACTTTGTTGCCGCCGTCGAGGCCTACGGCCCCGCCGTGCGCGATCTACGCCGTAACCTGGAAATCAACAAGCTTGATAACGTCGACGTCATTGGCGGAGACGCGGTGCGCGAGTTCCCCGACCAGGACGCCGATGTCCTAGTAGTCGACCCGCCGCGTGCAGGCCTAGCACCTGAGGCCATCGACCTCATCGCCAGCACAAGCGCTCGCGATGTCGCCTATGTGAGCTGCGACCCGGCCACCCTGGCGCGCGA
>CABUOF010000084.1 GCA_902493125.1 uncultured Collinsella sp.
CGAGCCAGGACTTGACCGAGCGAAAACCTTGCGCCTGGCCTTCGGCGGCGCGGCCTGCGTCAACTATGGGGCAGCCCGGTTTTCCGTTGGCCGGCGCGCCCCACTCATAATGCTTGGGTCGGTGGGCTGATGTGTTGCATCCCTTAGGGCTACAAAGTTGAAATGAAGGCGGACAGGCGGCGGAGGCCTTCGTCCAGATTTTCATCGCTTACGCAGTAGCTTAAGCGGATGTGGCCTTCGGTGCCGAAGCAGTCGCCCGGGACTAGGGCTACGTTTGCTTCTTTGATGGCTTTGATACAGAAGGCTTCGCTGGTTAGGCCGTACTGTTTGATGCTGGGGAAGGCGTAGAAGGCTCCCGCCGGTTCAACTACGTCGAGGCCCATGGCGTTTAAGGCTGCGAGCACGCGTTCGCGGCGGGCTCGGTAGACTTCGAGCATGGGGGTGGGGTCGACGGTCAGGGCTCGCGCTGCGGCGTCCATTTCGAAGGAGACGGCACTCGATACTAAGTATTGGTGAGCCTTGGCGATCTCGGCGATGACGGGTGCCGCTGCCGCGAGCCAGCCCAGGCGCCAGCCGGTCATGGACCAGGGCTTGGAGAAGCTCTCGATGATGACCGTCTGTTCACGCAGCTCCGGGTGACGCTGGGCAAAGCGCTCGTAGCCATCCACATAAACCAGGCGGTTGTATACGTCGTCGCAGACCACGTAGATGCCCGCCTGCTCTGCCACGCGCGCCACGGCGTCGAGCGAAGCCGCGTTGAGGATGCAACCCGTAGGATTGTTGGGCGTGCAGATGACGATGGCCTTGGTCGCCGGCGTCACGCAAGCACGAAGTGCGTCCTCGTCAATCTGGAATTGCGCAGGCTCCGTATCCAAAAAGACCGCCTTGGCGTGGTTGGCCACGACGATGCTCTCGTACAGGCCAAAGGCCGGCGTGGGGATAATGACCTCGTCGCCGGGGTTGAGCATAGCCATGAATGCTGCCGACAGGGCCTCGGTCGCACCGTCGGTTAGGATGACCTCGTCGGCCGAAAACGTAAGGCCCGCATCCCCCATGTAGGCAGATAACGCCTCACGCAGGGCGGGGCGACCGTTGTTGGGCGGATAGTGTGTGTCACCGCGGTCCAGTGCGGCGGTCACCTCGGCGCTAATCACATCGGGCGTGGGAAAATCGGGCTCGCCAAGCGCAAGCGCGATGCACCCCGGGTGCTGGGCGGCGAGCGCGTTGATTCGGCGGATACCGGAGGGCTTGAGCGTGGCAAGCGAGGTATTCATGGGCAGTCGCATGGCGTTCCTTTCGTAAGGGTTGCACTAGGATAGCGCGGTGGGGCGCCGCCGGACGGTGTAACCTAAACGGAAACCAACCGGAAAGGAGGCAGCATGGAGCCGACCGCGCGCAGCGATGTACCAAAAACGCTGCAAACCATTGCGTATATCAGCATTCCCAATAGTGCCGATCTTGAGTTTTTGCTCTGGGACCTGCAGGATGCCATCGCCGCCTATGCACAGCTTTCCGGCACCGCACTCCCCCGCCCGGTCGACTTGAAGGCAAATGACGCCGGCAGCGTTGCCGATGGCATCGTGCTGGCCATTGAAGATGTGGCTGACGATGAGACGTTGACAGCCATCGAGCAGGCGCTTGAGCGCTTTGGCGGTACGGGAACGCGCGTCTATGCCGCGATTCGAGCCGCACAAGAGAGCACTGAGCAGGCGCGTGGGACCGCCGTTCGCCTGCACAAGGCATGTGAGCGCCATGACCAATTGTGGTGTGGCGGCGTTGCCATCTGCGCCGGCAGCGGCATCGCAGCGCTTCGTCGCTCCCCGCGCATGGGACTCTTGCGGCGACCGTTTTCGGAGGCCATGGACAAGCTCGTGGGCGCCGTTCGCATGGGGTGTTCCGTCGAACACGCGCAGAAGCTCGGTGGCGCCGCAACGGGTGGCGTCGACACCGACGGCATGGTGCGCGCCACGTCTGCGCTGCCCACACCGATCTGGCACGCCGTTATGAGGCATCTTGCCGAGCACTCAAACTGCTAAATCGAAAAAGCCTGCCAATCAACGGCTTCACTCCAGCGCTCGACAAGGCGTTCCAGACGCCACGCCGCATTGGCGGGACTTGTCGACGGCAGAACGATGGCGGGCAGCGCGGTGCGTTCTTGTAGATAGCGCTTGTAGAGCCGGCCAGCTGTACCACCGTTGCATATCACCTGCTCAATGGGAGCCGCGTCGGTAATGCGCTCGATATGTGCCGGCACAACGTTTTTGATGCTGGCGTCACTCGAACCCTTAATATCGCAGCTCTCGATCACGTCCCACAGGGCCACACCGCCGTTGAGCAGCATGGCCCGCTTGGCGGCAATCGAGGCATCGAGCGTCGCGGGCTCACCGCTTGCCAAAGGATCGCCCTCGTTGGGCGGCACGGGCACACCGAGGCACGCGGCCATCACGCGCCAAAAGCGATTCTGAGGGTTGCCGTAATAAAAGGCATTGGCGCGCGAAAGCACCGAGGGAAACGACCCGAGCACCAAAACGCGCGAGTGCTGGTCGAACACGGGCTCAAACCCATGCTCAATATGTTGATAGCCCTCGTCAGACGCTGCCATGGCCTAGGCCCTCAGCAGATAACGCACCTCGTAGGGTGCAAGCTCAAGGGCACCCGACAGCTCGACCGTGGGCGCATCGTCGGCAAGCAGGTCGACGAAGGAGCCGCTGAGTTCGCCAGCTCCAAAGGTGTAGGGCTCGTTCACGGCATTGACCGCCACGAGCACCGTCGCATCGTCGCAGGCGCGCTCGAACAGCAGCTGCTTGTTCTGGATCACCACGTTGCGATAGGCACCGTAGTTGAGGGCACGGGCTGCCGCGTCGTTTGCCGAGCGCAGGTGCGCGAGCCGCTTGACAAATGCCGTCAGCTCGTTGGGCGCAGGCTCATCGAGCGCAGGACGCAGCGCCCAATCGCCATCGGGGCCGCCCTTTTCGCCGGCAATCCCCCACTCGCTGCCATAGTAGACGCATGGGATACCCGGCATACCAAAGAGCATGCCGTAGGCGGGGCGTAGGCAGGACTTGTCCGTCAGGATGCTCGCCAGGCGCGGCACATCGTGGTTGTCGACAAACGACAGCAGATGCTTGCCGCGATAAATGCACCACGGGTCACCGCCAAACTGGCGATGCAGCGAGTGGGCAATCTCGAACATGTTGACCGAGTTAAAGCTGGAGTACAGGCCCTTGTAGCACTCGTAGTTGGTGCAGGAGTCGAGCATCTCGTCGTTGACGATCTGGTTGTAGTCGCCGTGGAGCGTCTCACCAATCAGCACAAAGTCGGGCTTGAGCTCACGGGTAAAAGTATGTAGGCGGCGCATAAAGTCGCGGTCGAGCATATAGGCGACGTCCAGACGCAGGCCGTCGACGCCAAAGACCTCGGCCCAGCGGCGCACGGACTCAAGCAGGTAATCGACCACGGCGGGGTTTTGCAAGTTGAGCTTCACGAGCTCAAAATGGCCTTCCCAACCCTCGTACCAAAAGCCGTCGCCGTAGCAGGAGTCGCCATCAAAGCTAATGTGGAACCAGTCCTTGTAGGGCGAGTCCCACTTGCGCTCCTGCACATCGCGGAAGGCCCAAAAGCCGCGACCGACGTGGTTGAAGACGGCATCGAGCACCACGCGGATGCCATGGGCGTGCAGCGTCTCGCACACGGCGGCAAAGTCGGCGTCCCCACCCAGGCGACGGTCTATATGGCGCAGGCTGCGCGTGTCGTAGCCATGACTATCGGACTCGAGCGGCGGGTTGATGAGCACGGCGCCAACGCCGAGTTCCTGCAGGTAGTCGGCCCATTGGGCGATCTTCATGATGGGGGCATCGGGGCTAGCTGTGGCATCGGCGGCCTGGGCGAGCTCATCCTCGGCAACGAGGGCGGTGTTTTCGCGCGGAGCTCCGCAAAAGCCCAGCGGATAAATCTGATAGAACGTCGTCTCGTATGCCCACATAGCAACCTCCCGGTAAGCTCAACACAACGACATCCATTGTATGCCCGGCTTGTATCCTCTTCCCCAAAATAAGTTGCGGTGGAATAGTTCCTGCTTGGGCCTTCAGAGGCCTTAAACAGGAACTATTCCACCGCAACTGATGAGGGAGCGTGATTAGGCGACGGGCTTGGCGCGGCGGATGGCTGGGAACATCACCGTGATGGCGAGGATGACGCCCACGGCGGCGATTGCGCCACCTGCGCAGCCGATCCAGGCGATACCGGGGCCCGAAACCACGGCTCCGCCGATCGCGGTACCCGTGCCGATTCCCAGGTTAAACAGGCCCGAGAAGATCGACATGGCGACGGCCGACGAGTCCGCCAGCGTGTGCTTGATGAGCTCGGCCTGAAACGCCACGTTAAAGGCCGTGGCGCAGCAACCCCACAGTGCGCAAACAGCGAGAACCGCGGCGAGCGACGATGCGGCCGGGCCCATGAGCAGCAGGGCCACCGGCACGCCGGAGAGCGTAATCGCGAGAAACGGGAACCGGTGCCCATCGAACAGGCGGCCGAACAGCCAGCTTCCGAGCAGACCAGAGCAGCCGAACGCCGTCAGCGTCATAGTGATGGCGCCCGCATCGACGTGCGCGACCTGCGCCAGGAAGGGCTCGATATAGCTGTAGCTTGCGTAATAGCCGGTCGCCATGAACACCGTGACCACATAGAGCGCGATGAGGAACGGGTTCTTGAGCAGCTCGGGCAGCTGCTTGAGCGTAAAACGCTCGCCCGCTGGCATGGCAGGAAAGACCGTGGCCTGGTAGACGACCGCGACAGTAGACAGCACCCCGACCACGGCAAACGTCATACGCCAGCCCACGGCCAGGCCAATGGCGCGGCCGAGCGGCAGGCCGAAGATCTGTGCGATGGAAGAGCCCGTGGCGATCATGCTGATGGCGAGCGCCCCGTGACGCGTGTCAACCAGGCGCGACGCCATAATCGAAGCGACCGACCAGAACACGGCGTGCGCGCAGGCAACCACCAGGCGCGCGCAGACCAGGATGGGATAGGTCGGCGCCACAGCGGACAGGAACTGACCGAGCGAGAACACGGCCAGCACGCCCAGCAGCATCCGCTTGAACTCAAAGCGCGAAGCGAACACCATGAGCGGCAACGACAGCAGCATGACGCCCCAGGCGTAGACCGAGATCATGATGCCCGCCTGGGCCTCGGTGAGCGAGAACGACGCGGCGATATCAGTCAAAAGGCCGATGGGCATAAACTCCGACGTGTTGAACACGAACGCACAGCAGGTGAGCCCGACGAGCGGGAGCCACTGCCTGAGCGTGATGCCGTCTTGCCTTGCCCGACTCATATATAACGTCTCCAATCATTTTGAGCGGAGGCGATTATATAGCAACGGCCCCGCATCCGTCAGCAACAGATGCGGGGCCGAAAACAATTCGATACACAGAGGTTGCACCGTCAATAAATAACTAAGCCAACCCCAGCAATATGCCCGCCGAATGCACGACAAACGCTACGATCCAGGCGACCGTCACCTGAAACGCGAATACGGCAACGGCGTAGCGCGCGCCCAGCTCGCTCTTGACGGCGCCGATCGCAGCCACGCACGGCGGGTACAGCAACGTAAAGACCAGGAACACATAGGCAGTAAACGGCGAAAACATGGTCGACAGTGCCGCGGGCGAGGTCGCGCCCAAAAGTACCGTGAGGGTCGAGATGACACTCTCCTTGGCGATAAGTCCGGTGACGAGCGCCGTGGATGCACGCCAGTCGCCAAACCCAAGCGGCGTCAGCAGCGGAGCGATGATGCTGCCGAGGCCCGCAAGCAGACTCTGCGACTGATCGGCGACCACATTAAAGCGGATATCGAACGTCTGAAGGAACCAGATGACCACGGTCGCGGCAAAGATAATGGTAAAAGCCTTGGTAATAAAGTCTTTGGCCTTATCCCATGCCAGCATCACCGTCGTCTTGACGCTCGGCAGGCGGTAATTGGGCAGCTCCATGATAAACGGCACCGGGTCGCCCTTAAATGCCGTGCGGTTGAGCACCAAAGCCGCGATACAGCCAACCGCAATGCCAATCAGATAGAGCGAGACCATGGCGGGGACCGTCGCCTGCGGGAAAAACGCCCCGCACAGCAGGCCGTAGACCGGCAACTTGGCCGAACAGCTCATGAACGGCGTGAGCATGACCGTCATCTTGCGGTCGTGCTCGGATGGGAGCGTACGGGTCGACATGATAGCCGGCACGGTGCAGCCAAACCCGACGAGCATGGGCACAAAGCTGCGGCCCGACAGGCCAAAACGACGCAGCACCTTATCCATGACAAAGGCGACGCGCGCCATGTAGCCCGAGTCTTCCAGAATGGAGAGGAACAAGAAGAGCACGACGATAATCGGCAGGAAGGTCAGCACGCTGCCCACACCCGTAAGCACACCGTCGACAGCCAGCGAGCGCACCACGTCGTTGGTGCCGAACGCCTTGAGGCCCGCATCGGCCGAGGCGATGATGGCAGCGATGCCGTCCTCCATGAGTCCCTGCAACGCCGCGCCGATCACGCCAAACGTCAGCCAAAAAACGAGACCCATGATCACCAGGAACGCCGGGATGGCCGTGTAACGACCTGTCAGGATGCGGTCGATCTTGACGGAGCGCACGTGCTCGCGGCTCTCGTGCGGCTTGACGACGCAGCGCCCACACACGTCGCCGATGAAGCTAAAGCGCATATCGGCCAGCGCGGACAGGCGGTCGGTGCCGGCCTCGCCCTCCATCTGGGTAATGATGTGCTCGATGGCGTCGAGCTCGTTGCGATCCAGGTGAAGCGCCTCGGTCACCAGCTCGTCGCCCTCAACCAGCTTGGTCGCCGCAAAACGCACGGGAATGTGCGCCGTCGCGGCATGGTCCTCGATAAGGTTGGCAATGCCGTGAATACAGCGATGCAGCGCACCGCCGTCTGGACCGTCGGGCGCACAAAAGTCCAGGCGACCAGGGCGCTCGCGGAACCGCGCCACGTGCAAGGCATGATCCACCAACTCGCCGATACCCTCGTTGCGGGCAGCACTAATGGGGACAACGGGCACGCCCAACAGACTCTCGAGCAAGTTGACGTCTACGGCGCCGCCGTTGGCGGTCACCTCGTCCATCATGTTGAGCGCGATGACCATAGGACGGTCAAGCTCCATGAGCTGCAGTGTCAGGTACAGGTTGCGCTCGATGTTGGTGGCGTCAATGATGTCGATGATGGCGTCGGGCCGCTCTCCCACGATGAAGTCCCGGGCCACGATCTCCTCCATGGAGTAGGGGGAGAGGGAGTAGATGCCCGGCAAATCGGTAATCACCACGTCCTTC
>CABUOF010000085.1 GCA_902493125.1 uncultured Collinsella sp.
GCGCCGAGCGCCTGGCCGCCGGCGACTTTGATGGCTACGACGAGGTCTTTTTGCTGCTCGATGACACCGATGAGTACATGGGCGACGTCGAGACGCGACCCGCCGCGCGCTGCCTGACCATAAGCTTCCGCGGCACGCACGGGCAAGCAGGCCCGCGCTATAAGCAGCTGCTCGGCTATATGCGCGAACACAGGCTGTCCCCCGCTGGCCCCTCACGCGAGATCGCCCTCATCGACGATATCGTCAGCGACGACCCGGCGACCCAAATGACACAGATCACGGTGCCGGTTGCCCCGTCCAAATAAGAACCGCCCGGAAGGCATCGTGCTTCCGGGAGGTTCTTCAATTTGACTATTGATGCACTAAGCCTGGGGCACCTGACCAGTAGCCAAGATTTGCTCGAGTGCGTCCTCGTCCAGCACGGGTACGCCCAGCTGCTCGGCCTTGGTGAGCTTGGAGCCCGCTTTGGGACCGGCGACCAGATAGCTCGTCTTCTTTGAAACACTGCCCGAGACCTTGGCACCAAGCACCTTGAGCGCCGCGCCCGCCTCGTCGCGGGTGCGGTTGACAAGCGTGCCGGTGAGCACGAAGGTCAAACCCGCGAGCGGCTGTGCGTCGGCGAGCTCGCCTGCCACGCCGGCATCGGCTGCGGCCTGCGCGTGTGCGGCACCCAGGTCGACCTCGAGCGACAGACCCGCCTGGCGCAGGCGCTCCAGGACGGCAAGGTTTTCGGGAACGGCCAGGAACTGCTTGACGCTCGCCGCAATCTTGGGACCGATGCCCTCGCACTCGGCGATGTCCTCTTCGCTCGCCAAGATGAGCTTATCAATCGACAGGAATCGCTCGGCGATAACCTCGCCCACGCTCTTGCCCACGTGGCGGATGCCCAGGGCAAACAGCACGCGACCGAGCGGCTGGCTCTTGGACTTGTTGAGCTCGGCGATGATTTTCTCGGCCGTCTTGAGGCCTACCGGAATGGGGTCGCCCTTCTTGACGCCCTTTTTGCTGTTGGAACTGGCATAGGTGCGCCCCGTGTCCAGGCCTGCGATGTCATCGACCGTGAGCTGGTAGAAGTCTGCGACATCGTGAATCAAGCCGGCGGCGATCATCTTGTCGACGATCTCGTCGCCCAGGCCGTCGACGTCCATGCAGCCGCGGCTCACCCAGTGGAGCAAGCGCTCCTTGAGCTGCGCGGGGCAGTCGATGGAGACGCAGCGGTAGGCAACCTCGCCATCCTCGTGGACCACGGGGCTACCGCACACGGGGCAGACCTCGGGCATGTGCCAGTCGACCGAATCGGCCGGGCGTTTATCGAGCACCGGGCCCACGACCTCGGGGATCACGTCACCCGCCTTGTGCACGATGATGGTGTCGCCCTCGCGCACGTTTTTGCGGCGGATCTCGTCGATGTTGTGCAGCGTGGCGCGCGCGATGGTGGAGCCGGCGACTGTCACCGAATCGAACTCGGCGACCGGCGTGAGTACGCCGGTGCGGCCCACCTGGATGCGAATCTCGCGCAGGACGGTCTGCTTTTCCTCGGGCGGGAACTTAAAGGCAATGGCCCAGCGCGGCGCACGGGCAGTAAAGCCCAGGTCGAGCTGCTGCTGAAAGCTGTCCACCTTTACGACCACGCCGTCGATGTCGTAGTTCAGGTCGCCGCGATGCTCGAGCGCCTGGGCGCAGAACTCGTGAACCTCGGCGGGCGTGGCACAACGGGCCACGTTGGGGTTGACGCTAAAGCCGGCGCTGCGCAGCCAGTCCAGAAACTCGCGCTGACTGTGAACATGCAGCGGGTCGGTATCGGCGATGGCGTAGATAAAGGTAGCCAGGTCGCGGCGCGCCGTGACCTTGGGATCCTTTTGGCGCAGGCTGCCGGCGGCGGCGTTGCGCGGGTTGGCAAAGGGGTCGCGCCCCTCGGCATCGGCCTCGTCGTTCAGGCGCACAAAGCTGCCCTTGGGCATGTAGACCTCGCCGCGCACCTCGATGGTGCGCTCGCGATCGGCGCCCATGTGGGCGAGCGCCGGCTCGGACAGGTGCATGGGCACATCCTTGATGGTACGCACGTTGAGCGACACGTCCTCGCCCGTGGTGCCGTCGCCGCGCGTGGCGGCGCGCACAAAAGTGCCGTTTTGATAGGTAAGCGCGACGCCCAGACCGTCGATCTTAAGCTCGCAGGTATAGGTGACGCTACCGGCGCCGAGCGCATCCTCGGTGCGCTGGAGCCACGCGTCGAGCTCGTCCAGATCCATGGCATCGTCCATGGAATACATGCGTGCCATGTGCGTGACCGGCGTAAACTGCTCGCTCACGTAGCCGCCCACGCGCTGGGTATAGCTGTCGGGCGTTACCAGATCGGGGTAGGTCGCCTCGATTTCCTGCAGCTCAACGAGCATTTTGTCAAAGGCGGCGTCCGTGATCTCGGGCGCATCGAGCATGTAGTAGCGATAGGCGTGGTAATCGAGCTCGTGGCGCAGCTCGGCCGCGCGCGCTGCCGCCTGGGCACGGGCGTCGGTCGGTGCGGCGGCATCCGCGCTCGCGGACGTTTCGGTATCGATGTCCACACCGTCACCAAACAGGCTCGATTGCTCCATAGCGGCACTCCTTCGCTCGATTTCAAACGGATACTAGAGTACCACCGGTCACCATGGCGCCGAATACCCCTTTCGAACCGCACCGAATCGGCAGCCGACGGACCGAGGTGGATCGCGCGATCAAACCATGCCCTTGCCAGTTCTAAATGATCCGTTTTCCTCCGTCCAACGGATCAATAAGAAAAGAGGGGCTGTCCCGCGTTGGCGGAACAGCCCCCTCTGGCATCGGTATGTGCGATACAGCTCGTTAGAAACCCTGACCGTAGCCTTGACCCTGGCCCTGCTGGCCCAACAGCTCCTCCAGATACTGGCGCAGCTGCTCGTCGGTAATACCGCCATTGCCGGTGTCGGTCGAACTGTCGTCCTGCTGCTGGTTCTGCAGCTCTTCATCGGAACCCAGCTCGACGGTGACCTTCTTCTCTTCCTTGCCGCGCATAAGCGAGATCTCGACCTTCTCGCCCACCTCGTGGCTGCGCAGCGCGATGATCAGGCCATCGGCGCTCGTGATCTCGTCGTCGCCCAGCTTGGTGATGACGTCGCCCTCCTGAATGCCGGCCTTGGCAGCAGGACCGTCCTCGACGACGCTCGCCACATACGCGCCGCTATCGGTGCTCAGCTTGTTGGTGCGGGCGTTGAGCGCATTGACGCTCGAAAGCGTAGCGCCCATGTACGGATGCACCGGCGTCTTGCCGTCGATAATCTGGTCGGCAATGTTCTTGGCGTAGTTAACGGGAATAGCAAAGCCCACGCCCGAGCTGGAGCCCGAGTAGCTCTCGATGAGCGAGTTGATACCCACGAGCTCGCCGTTGTCGTTGACGAGCGCGCCACCGGAGTTGCCCGGGTTGATGGCGGCATCGGTCTGGATCATGTTGGCATAGATAGTGTTGCCGCTGGTAGAGCTCATAGCCGTGGAGCGATACAGCGCCGACACAATACCCGTGGAGACGGACTGCTCGTTGCCGAACGGCGAGCCGATCGCCATGACCCACTCGCCCACGTTGAGCTTGGAGGAATCACCGATCTCGATCGGCGTAAGCTTGGAGGCGTCGGCGTCCTTGAGCTTGATGACGGCTAGGTCGCTCGAGGCGTCGTTGCCCACGAACTCGGCCTCATAGGTGGTGCCGTCGTCCATGGTCACCACGTACTGGTCATAGCCATCGACCACGTGGTTGTTGGTAAGGATGTGACCCTCGGTATCGAGCACCACGCCCGAACCGACGCTGCCCGAGCTATCCGACTCATCAGCAGACTGCGAAAGCGAGCCATTCTGGCTGCCGCTCGAAGTGGCGGTGATGGAAACGACGGAGGGCAAGGCCTTGGCAGAGACGGCCTCGGCCAGCGTGGTGTCCTCGGAATCGATCGTAATCTTTTGCGTCGATGAACCCGAAGCACCCGCCGTCACGGCATTCTTGCCGCCACCAATGTTGAGCGTGCCGCTCATAATGAGCGCAATGACCAGCAGGGCGCCGCAGGCACAGCCGGCGAGTGCTGTAATGAAAATCGGCAGCTTTTTGGTCTTGGTCTTGACCACCGTGTGCTTGTTTACGACCTGTTGGCCGCCCAGCGGCTTGCCGGTCTGCGTGTCGTAAGCCTGCACGTAGGGAATGTTGCTGCCGGCAGGCGTCGACTCCACCTGCACGCGCGGCTGCTGCTGGGTCTCGCCGGCGTTGCCCGCATCCTGGGGACGCTGGGAATCGTACTCGCTCATAGCTGCGATCCTTTCGTCAAATAACCAAAGGCCCGCCAAACACGTGGCGGGCCATCATTGTTCACGTTGAGTTGTACCCCAATATGCGGGCGAACGTGTATGAGAACGCAATCTTTTAGGAAGGCTTAAGTTCTGCTGCAGGCCCAAAAGGGCCCAGCCTACGGCAAAACCACCACAAAGGTGCCTGTCCCCTTTGTGGTGGAAATCTAGTCCTTAAACAGATAGCCCACGCCGCGGACGGTGGTGATGTGTGCCGCGATCTGCGGGCCCACCTTGGAGCGGATGCGTCGAATGTGCACGTCGACGGTGCGCGTGCCGCCGCAGTACTCAAAGCCCCACACGCGGTGCAGCAGCACCTCGCGGCTGTAAGCACGGTTGGGGTGCGTTGCCAAAAAGCTCAGCAGCGAGTACTCCATCAGCGTCAGGTCGATGGGCTCGTTATCGAGTGTCACCTGGTAGGTGGCCAGGTTGATCTCGAGGTTATCGATATTGAGCACATCGTCGGCGGCGACGGTCTCCTCCTCGCCCATCAGGCGCTGCGCGCGAGCCTTAAGCTCGTTGGGCGTCGCCGTGGGGCATACAAAGTCGGCATGCGCGTGATTGGGCAGACGCAGGGTACCGAGCGCCTCGTCGTCGACGATCACCAGCATGGGAACACCGCCGCGATCGTCAAGCCACTTGGCAATCTGATCGATGCGGTCGCTGCGGATGCCATCGGAATCGAGAATCAGCAGGTCAAAGTCGTGCGCCGCAGTCGGCGAATCGGGGGTTGCCAGGCTCACCTCGACACCCAGGGTGGTCGTCAAGCTGCGGGCAAACTCGTGGAAGCGCGTCGTGCGCGCCATGAACAGGGCACTCTTTTCGGACATATCGGCCTCCAAAGAAATGAGCTCAATCGTACTGGAACGAGCCAGCGCGATTAGGAGTTCGCCAGGTAGTGCTTGATCTCCCACTCGGTGATCGTAGACTCGAACTTATGCCACTCGTCGCGCTTCTTTTTGAGGAAGAAGCTGTGGATGTGCTCGCCGAGGGCATCCTTCATAAACTGCGAGTCCTCAAACACGTCGAGCGCCTCTTTGAGCGAGCGAGGCAGCGGCGTGTAGCCGGCCTCGACCATCTGACGGTCGGTAAGCTTGAGCGTCTCAGCCGTTGCCTCGGGCGGGAGCTCCAGCTTGCGCTCGATGCCGTCCAGACCAGCCGCCAGCGTGACGGCGTTGACCAGGTACGGGTTGGCCATGGGGTCGGGGCTGCGAAGCTCGATGCGCGTGGACAGCTGCTTGCCGGGCTTGTAGACCGGAATGCGGACCATACTCGCGCGGTTGCGCAGGCCCCACGTGGCGTACTGCGGCACGGAGTCGCCGCCCGTGGTGATGCGCTTGTACGAGTTGACCGTGGGGTTAGTGATGGCGCTGATCTCGCGCGCGTGCGCCAAGATGCCGGCCATGTAGTGCTTGGCGATATCGGAGAGGTGGTACTTCTCGTCGTCCTCGCCCCAAAAGACGTTGTTGCCGTCGTGGTCGAATAGCGACTGGCACAGGAACATAGCGCTGCCGTCCTCGCCCGCCAACGGCTTGGGCATAAAGGAGGCGTGGCACCCGCTCTCGTAAGCCTGCTGCTTAATGATGAGTTTGGCCGTGGTGATGGCGTCGGACATGCTCAGGGCCTCGGCGTGGCGCAGGCTCATGCCGTGCTGCGAGCGGCCGGCGGCGTGGAAGGTGTACTCCACGGGCACGGACATCTTCTCGAGCGTGAGGACCGTGTTGCGGCGCAGGTCGCGAGCGGCATCGCTCACCGAAAGATCGAAGTAGCCCACGTTGTCGAGCGGCTCGGGGGGGTGCTCGTCGGGGAAGTAGTAATACTCCAGCTCGGCACCCACGTTGAGCAGGTAGCCAGCCTTCTCGGCCTTATAGAACATGCGGCGCAACGCATCGCGCGGATCGCCGGCGAAGGGCTTGCGGTCGGGGGTGCACACATCGCAGAACACGCGGGCGACGCCGTTGTGGCTCGGGCGCCACGGCAAAATCTGGAAGGTCGAAGCATCGGGGAATGCCAGCATGTCAGCTTCCTCGGGCGTGGCAAAGCCCTCGATGGCGGAGCCGTCAAAGCCAATGCCCTCCTCAAAAGCGACCTCGAGGTCCTCGGGGCTAATGGCAAAGTTCTTGAGGCGGCCGAGAATGTCGACAAACCACAGACGCACAAAGCGGATATCACGCTGCTCTACGGAACGGAGTACGTAATCGATGTTCTGCTGGTTCATGTCGCTCCCCTTTCTTTCGGGCGGGTTTCGACTGGTCTATATCGCAGATACTATCGCAGAAAAATGTTTCCGCAGGGTTAAAGCGTATCAAGCGCTCAAAAAACGTGTGTGAACAGGCAGTTGCGAACGAATGGTTAGCGCGAGGTTGATGCGCGGTGTTCGATGTGGCCGGGAATCTCGATGCGTTTGGGCGCCAGCTTTGCGGCCTCGCCCACCGTAGTGGTAACAACGTCAATGCGCTCGGAGAGGCGCTCGACCACGCGCTCGGCGATGGTAAGGGTGTCTTGCGCGGCCGTGGTCACGCCGCCAAAGAGCACATGGTTCCAGGGGTAGTCGTCAAACGTCGCGATTTTGAGCCCCGCCGGCAGCGAGGGACCAAGCTGCGCCAGCGCCTCGGTCAGACGCAGGAAAACCAGGCCGTTGACAGCAATGAGGCCGAGCTTTTTGCCTGCATAGCCGCGGATGGTCTCGTCCAAGCGGCCGACGCCCGAGGCGCCACCGTCGGCCAGAGTGACGACCTCACCCGCAAGGCCGCGTCGCGAAAGCTCGTCGGCAAAGGCCTCGGCGCGCTCGCGACGCACGGGGCTGTCGTCGCTTGCCTCGGTGAGCAGGCACAGGCGCTCGCTGTCCGCAGCGGCCAAGGCGTCTACCAAGCCGGCGACCAGCTCACGGTTGTTAGATGTCACCAGATCGACACCGCCGTCGGCAACATCGCGGTCGAGCAGCACAACGGGCAGGCGTCCCGCTGCCGCGGCGATCGCCTCGTCG
>CABUOF010000086.1 GCA_902493125.1 uncultured Collinsella sp.
GGCCCGTGGGTTATACCCTAAGAGCAAACCACCCTTTTTAAGGGTGGTTCTGATTTGCGTTTACGGGCTTTTGTCTCACATAGTAGCTGTGTTTTATAACCCTCGTTTGTCGCATCTTCTGTGAACGGGCTACAATAACTTAGTCTGTGCGATATGGAGGTGAACATGGCTGAAGCTGGTATCGGCGTTGATATCGTCGAGATTTCCCGTATGAAATCAATTCTTGAAAAGACGCCGTCGTTTGCTCGGCGTGTGTTTACCGAAGAAGAGCGTGCGTATTGTGATGCATCATCGCGTCCCGCTGCTCACTATGCCAGCCGCTTTGCTTCGCGCGAGGCGGTACTTAAAGCTCTCGGCACGGGTTTTTGTCAAGGCGTTGGTCGCAAGGATGTTTCGGTTACGCGTGATAAACTCGGCAAACCGAAGGCGCTGCTTTCGGGCCGTGCACTCGAGATCGCTCATGAGCTGGGTGTTGTTGAGGTCGCTCTTTCCATTACGCTTACAGGAGACTTAGCCGTTGCGAATGCCATCGCGATTACCGAAGATGCTCGGCCTAAGCCAAAAGATGAAAAGGTGAGCACCAAGAAACGCGTAGCGCAGACATTTAAAGAGGCTCGCTCTGTTTTAGATGAGCTTGAGCAGCTGCAGAATTCAGCATTGACGGAGCACCTGGGCGATGCTTCGCAAGATACGCTAGGAGCATAGATGAAACCGGTTTTGAGTACCGAAGAAGTCGTTCGTCTCGAGGATATCATCGAACGCGAAGGGACTTCGAAGGCCGAGCTTATGGAGCTAGCGGGTGAGTTTGCCGCCAACGAGGTCTTGAAGCTCAATCCCGATCGGGTTCTCGTTCTGGTCGGTTTTGGTAATAATGGCGGCGACGGTTGGGTTGCCGCCGATATTCTGAGCCATAAGGGTGTGGACGTCGATATCGTTTCGCCGGTTGAGCCGGATGAGATTCCTGCTGCTCTGGCACGTCATGTTGCTCGTCGTACTGCCGGCCGCGATGTGCACGTTTGCGTCGGCCCCTCGCGTGACGAACTCGAGGTTTTGATCGATAAGGCCGATGTTGTTGTCGATGCCATTTTTGGTACCGGTTTCCACGGGAATCTGCGTGCGCCGTTCTCCATCTGGATTCCTACGGTCAATGAATGCGCCGATTGTGTCGTATCCATTGATGTCCCCTCGGGCCTGAATGCCGAGACGGGCGTTGTTGATGACGACTGCATTCGTGCCGAGCATACGGTGACGATGATTGCGCCCAAGATTGGTCTGTATAGCGCTGATGGCCCTGAGTATGCTGGCGATTTGATCTGCGGCAATCTTTACGACCGTCTTGACGAGGTCATCGATGATGTCGACCACGCCGCCGAGATTGTTGAGCCCGGTGACTTAGTTGATTACTTTGCTCCGCTACCTACGAATATCGATAAGTATTCCCGTGGCTCTGTGCTTATTGTCGCCGGATCTGCGCAATATCCTGGTGCTGCCATTATGGCGGCCAAGTCTGCAGCTCGCGCGGGTGCTGGTTACGTGGCAGTCGCGGCTCCTGACGCCTGCGCCAATCTTATTCGCATGGCACTTCCTTCGATTCCCGTCTTTGCTATTCCGTCTGATTCCCGCGGCTCCTTTGGCGCCGCTGCGCGCATGACTGTGTGCGAGATTGCAAAGAAGTACAGCTGTGTACTGTGCGGTCCCGGTATGACGACATCTGCTGGCGCTATGCAGGTGGTTTCGGGCTTGCTCGAGCTTGATGTGCCGCTTATTTTGGACGCCGATGCACTCAACTGCCTTGCTAAGATTGCCATTGACGGTATTGATAGTAATCCCGAGATGTATCGTCGCGAGCAGCCGTTGGTTATGACGCCGCACTATCGTGAGCTTTCGCGTCTGGTTGCCGGTGACGAGGTGAACGACCTTGGTACCGCGATTGCGGCCGCGCAGAAGGTTGTCTGGGCTGCAGGCTCCGACAATCTGGTGGTCATTGCCAAGGGGCCGACGACGGCTATCTGTGGCGTTGAGCGTGTGCTGCTGCCGCTCTCGGGTCCGGCTTCTCTGGCAACTGCCGGTTCGGGTGATGTTCTCGCGGGTATTTTGGCCGGCACGCTTGCCACCATGCGCGACGAGATGGATCGTTGGGAGTTGCTGTATTCGTACGCCGTCGCACTTCACAGCTACGCCGGTTTTGCCGCGGCGACGGAGTATGGTGAGAAGAGCGTCATCGCGACCGATCTTATCGACTTGATCGGTCCTGCCATGGAGCTGGCGGCAAAGGATGCGCTCGAAGATCTGGGAATCATGGACGAAGGGTCGGATGACTAATCATGAACAAAGCCGATTTGACGCGCTGGTCCTGGGTCGAGATCGACCGCGGGGCGCTCCGCCGCAACACGAGGGCCTATAAGAACTTGCTGAATCCACGTCAGCGCCTGTGCTGCGTGGTCAAGGCCGATGCTTATGGTCATGGAGCTGTTGAGTGCGCCAAGATCATGTATTCGGCCGGTGCCGACATGTTTGCCGTGGCGACGGTTAACGAGGGCGTTGAGCTCCGACAGGGCGGGATTACGAAACCCATCCTCATCCTAAGCGAGCCGCCTATCGAGGCCATTCCGACGTTGCTCGAGTTTGATATCATGCCCTCGGTCTATACGTCTGACTTTGCTCTTGCGTATGGCGAATGTGCCGTCGCGGCGGGCAAAGTGGGCAAGTATCATCTCGCCATCGAGACGGGCATGAATCGTATCGGCGTTCACTACACGCAGGTGCTCGACTTTGTCCGCGGTATAAATTTCCATCGCGGTATTCAGTGCGACGGCGTATTTACGCACTTCGCCACGGCCGATGAACCTTCGGGCTGGGACTACAAGCTGCAGTGTCAGCGCTTTACCGAGGCCGTTCAGGCCATTAAGGATGCGGGTTTTGATTGCGGTATCGTGCACTGCGCCAACACGCCGTCCTCGATGCTCGATCCCTCGATGCATTTTGATATGATCCGCGCCGGCGTTGGCTTGTATGGCATGCAGCCGTGCGAGCTGAGTGGCCGCGTGATGCAGCTTGATCCCGTTATGAGCGTCCATGCGCGTGTGACGCGCGTGGCACACCCTGCGATGGGTGAGGGCGTGGGCTACGGTTTTACCTACCGCGTACCGCGTACGCGCGTTCAGATCTGCACGCTGCCGATCGGTTATGCCGATGGCCTATCGCGTACGCTTTCCAATCGTATGGATGTGCTGTATCGCGGCGAGCGTGTGCATCAGGTTGGCAATATCTGCATGGACCAGTTTATGGTCGCCATTCAGTCCAACCCGGCACACGAGATTCCCGAGGCCGAGTATGGTGACGAGATGATCATTGTCGGCCGCGATGGCGATGCCGAGATCACTATGGACGAGATGGCCCGACTGCGCGGAACGATTAACTACGAGGTCGCCTGCGGCTTTGGCATGCGTCTCGACAAGGTCTACGTGTAGGAGCCGCTATGGGCGTCATGCACATCCCCGGCCATACCCATCAGGCACCACGTGAGGTCGCACTCGAGGAAATTGAGGCCGTTCTGGGCGATTGTCACCTCTGCCAGCTCTACCAGTCGCGTCACAATATCGTGTTTGGCGTGGGAAACCCTCGCGCTCGCGTCATGTTTATCGGTGAGGCGCCGGGTCGCAACGAGGATTTGCAGGGCGAGCCCTTTGTGGGGGCGGCAGGCGAGGACCTCAACGGCATTTTGTCGCTGGCGGGGCTCAAACGCGAGGACGTCTATATCGCCAACGTGCTTAAGTGCCGCCCGCCGGGAAACCGCAATCCGCGTCCCGAGGAAGTGCTGGCTTGCTCGCCGTTTTTGCGTGAGCAGATTCGAAGCATCTGGCCTGATATTATCGTGACGCTCGGCAACCCCGCGACGCACTTTGTGCTTAAGACCGAGATTGGCATTACTAAGCTGCGCGGCAGGTTCCACCAGATGGGGCATTTTGTAGTAATGCCCACTTTTCATCCGGCAGCAGCGCTGCGCAATCCGGCGTGGCAGGAGCTGCTGGAGGAAGACTTTAAGATGCTGGGCGATTATCTGGAGCGACATCCCGCACCAGAGGACGCCTCGGAATAATAAGGAGCATATATGTCCCTGGAGCGCCTGGGGGTAGGTACTTACAAAACGACTTGCGCTGCCGATACGGAGTACTTTGGCGAGCTAATTGCACCGTGCCTTGAGGACGGCGATGTGCTCATCCTGACCGGTGGCCTGGGAGTGGGCAAAACTCACTTTACCAAGGGCGTCTCGCGCGGGCTGGGCGATGGGCATATGGTTACGAGTCCTACGTTTGCGCTCATGGCCGTTCACGATCAAGGTCGTATTCCGCTGTTTCACTTTGATCTATACCGCCTGGAGCATGCCTACGAGCTCGAGGATACGGGCATTTTCGATGTGCTGGGCTATGAGGGTGCTTGCCTGCTGGAATGGGGCGAACAATTCCAGGACGAGCTGACGGATGAGTATCTTTCGGTGACGCTCAAGCGTGATGAGGGCGACAGCGATGTGCGAACGATAACGCTTGAGGCGCACGGTGACCGCGCAATGGAGCTTTCCCATTTGATTGATAAGGCTGTACAAGATGAGCTTGCATAACGACAACGCGCTGGTGGTGGCGCTCGATACCTCGACCGACATGCTTGCCTGCGCGGCAAGCTGGATTGATGGGCAGACGGGCGAGACGAAGCTCGTGAGTGGCGACCACATGTGTCGCCGTCACGCCAACGTTGAGCTCGTGAATACCGTTGATGGCGTGCTGGCTCAAGCCGGTCTGGATCGCAGCGATGTTGGTTGCTATGTGGTCGGTCGCGGCCCGGGGTCCTTTACGGGTGTGCGCATCGGCATCTCCACTGCCAAGGGCCTCGCGCGTGGTGCCAATGTTCCGCTGCTGGGCGTGTCGACGCTCGACGCTTGCGCTTGGACGGCGTGGAAGGCTGGCGTGCGCGGCAAGCTTGGTATCTTGGCCGATGCTATGCGCGGTGAGGTATATCCGGCGCTGTATATGCTGGTCGATGAGGGTCCCGAGCGTCAATTTGAGCGCGAACACGTGGTCAAGGCCGCCGTGGCGCTCGATGAGTGGCGCCGAGCAGCGGACTGGGACCAGGTTCAGCTGACCGGTGACGGTCTCGTGCGCTATGGCAAGCTGCTGGGTGAGGACGAGACCGCCCGCTGCGTGGAGCGCGACCTGTGGTGGCCTTCGGGCGAGGGCTTGCTGCTCGCGCACGCTGCGGGTGACGGCGATCCGGCCCGCGTCCTGCCGATTTACACGCGCCTTTCGGATGCCGAGGAAAACGAGCGCAAGCGTCTTGGTCTTGCCGAGAGTGCGCAGAGCGGAATTACGGGCGTTGCCGATGAGCTCGCCGGTCGTCATCTGCAGTTCCGTCCCATGGGCGCGGCGGATGCCGAGGGCGCGAGCGCGCTGGAGGCTGCCTGCTTTGAAGGTGCCGGACACGAGGCGTGGACGCCGGGCATGTTCCTGTCCGAACTGGGCGAGGACGTCGCTGCGCCGCGTAGTTGGTGGGTGGCACACGACGACGGCAAGCTACTGGGCCTTGCCGGCGGTATGGTCGTGGACGGTGATGTGCAGATTCTGGATGTCGCCGTCGATCCGGCACATCGCCGTGAGGGCATTGCCCGCAAGCTGCTGTCGCATGTGAGCTATGATGCCCAGATGCTCGGCTGCACCACGGCTTCGCTCGAGGTCGAGGACGGCAATGAGGGCGCGATTGCGCTCTATAACGCTCTGGGCTTTACCGAGGCAGGACGGCGCCGCGGCTACTATGGTGCCGGCAAGGATGCCATCGTCATGACGGCCCCGCTGCCCCTGGTGCTTCCGGTCGACAATGCTTCGCCCGAGCCGACGGCGGCAGAGCAGCGCGTATGGCCGCTGCCTGCGCCTGGGCGCTCCGAGGGAGAGCGTGCCGAAATTGAGCGCCGCCGCCTAGTGCTCGCTATCGAGAGTTCCTGCGACGAGACGGCCGTGGCGATTATCGATGCGGATGGCAATATGCTGGCCAACCAGGTGTCGACACAGATTGATTTCCATGCCCGCTTTGGCGGCGTGGTGCCCGAAATCGCCTCGCGCAAGCACGTTGAGGTGATTGTGAGTGTCGTGGATGCGGCGCTCGAGGATGCCGCAGCATCGCTTGGTCTTGAGGATGGAGCCATTGCCCCCAGCGAGCTTGCCGCCGTGGGCGTGACACAGGGTCCGGGCCTGGTGGGCGCGCTCGTGGTTGGCGTCGCCTTCGCCAAGGGCTTTGCCTACGCTGCCGGCAAGCCGCTCGTGTGCGTCAACCATCTGGAGGGGCACCTGTTTGCCAACCTGCTGGCGCAACCCGACCTCAAACCGCCGTTTATCTTCACGCTTGTCTCGGGTGGGCACACCATGCTCGTGCACGTGAAGGCGTGGGGCGACTACGAGGTGCTCGGTGAGACGCTCGACGACGCTGTGGGCGAGGCCTTCGACAAGGTAGCCAAGGCATTGGGTCTGGGCTATCCCGGTGGCCCCATCATTTCCAAGCTGGCCGAGACGGGCAACCCCAAGGCGATCGATTTCCCCCGTGCGCTTAACAGCAGAGGAGACTATCGCTTCTCGCTTTCGGGCCTTAAAACCGCTGTGACGCTCTACATTGAACAGGAGACCAAGGCCGGGCGCACGATTCACCTGCCCGATCTGGCAGCTTCGTTTGAGGCAGCTGTCTTTGACGTGCAGTACAAGAAGGCCAAAAACGCATTGCACGCTAGCGGATGCAAGGAATACTGCATCGGTGGCGGCGTCTCGGCCAACCCGCATCTGCGCGAGATGATGATCAAGAAGCTTGGGCGTCAGGGGATTCGCGTAACGGTGCCGCCCTTGTCTGCCTGTACCGATAATGCAGCCATGATCGCGGAGGTCGCTCGCCGTAAATTCGACCGAGGTGAAATCTCGCCGTTCGACGTCGAC
>CABUOF010000087.1 GCA_902493125.1 uncultured Collinsella sp.
CGCCACCCGCCTCGACGAGCTGCGTATGCGTGCCGTCCTCGACAATCTCGCCATCGGCCAGCACCACAATGCGGTCAAGCGCCGCCACGGTGGACAGGCGGTGCGCCACCACAATGGAGGTGCGGCCGCGCATCAGATTCTCGAGCGCCTCCTGCACCAACGCCTCGGACTCGCTGTCCAAGGCAGACGTCGCCTCGTCGAGCACCAGAATCGGCGCGTCGGTTAGGATGGCGCGGGCGATAGCCACGCGCTGACGCTGACCGCCAGAGAGCTTGACGCCGCGCTCGCCCACCATAGTGTCAAAGCCACGGGGCAAGCGGTCGATAAACTCGGTCGCATTAGCCAAGCGAGCCGCCTCGCGAATCTGCTCATCAGTGGCGTTGGGACGACCGTAGGCAATGTTTTCGCGAATGGAGCGGTGGAACAGCAGCGCCTCCTGCGGCACGTAGGCAACCTGACGGCGCAGGCTCTGCTGCGTGCAGCGCGAGACGTCCTGGCCGTCCACGAGCACGCGGCCGCCCTGCACATCGTCCAGGCGCAACAACAACTTGGTGAGCGTCGTCTTGCCCGAGCCCGATTTGCCCACCAGGCCCACGCGCTGGCCCGCCGCCACATGAAGTGTCAGGTCATCGAACACGCTCTCGCCCGCCGCAGCGTCACGGTACGCAAAGCTCAGCTGCTCAAAATCAATCGCGCCCTCGGTCACTTTGAGCTCGGGGGCGTCCGGGTCATCTGCCACCAAACGTGGCTCGTCCAGCACGCGCGTCATCTCGGCCGCATCGCCGAGCGCGCGGTTGATGCGCTGCATCATGGAGCTTACGTAGTTCAGGCGCATGGTGAGGTTATAGGTGTAGGTAAAGATCATGACGAGCGAGCCGGCCGAGATGCCAAACCACGCGTTGCCGCCCGCCACGAATACGCTCACCACGGCCATGGTGATGACGATAAGACCCGAGGTCGTAAAGTTGCGCTGCATCATGGCGTGCATCGAGACCGTCTCGGCGTCGCGCGCGGCACGATCGGCGGCGTCGAACAGATCGCGTTCAAAGCCCTCGCGCCCGCAGGTCTTGACGGCCAAGATGTTCGTGACCGCGTCGGAGAGCACGCCCGAGAGCTTGTTCTGGGCGGCGGACGTCGCGGCTGAAAGCGGCATGATGCGCTTGTACATAAGCCAGACAAACGCGATGTAGACGACCATGATACACACCAGGATCACGGTAAACGTCGGCACCACCGGGGCGAGTGCGGCCACGGTGCAGATGACCGAGGTGATGGTGGGGATGAGCGAATACACCGTCACGTCCACCAGCCCCGTATAGCCGCTCATAAAACGGCTTGTCTGGCTCACAAGCGATCCGCCAAAGCGGCTGGTATGGAATGTCATGGATTGGTTGGAGAGCGTGTCGAAGCATAGACGCGCCAGGTGATAGTTGCCTGCAATCTCGAGCTTGTAGACGGTGTAGTCCTGTAACTTGGAGAGGATCTGACCCACCAGGTTAACGAGTACGAGCGCCAGGATATAGGGGCCGAAGACCTCAAACACCTGGTCACCCGCCACGGGACCGGCTTGAACGCGGTCGACAATGAGGGCCATCACATAGGTATTGGCAAACGTCAGCAAAAAGATGTAGCCCGCCGACGAGAATACCGAGAGAAAGACAATCAGCGGCTGCGTGCGCGTGACACCCCAAAACCGCTGCAGCGTGCGGCGCACGGTGGAGCGGCTGAGTGGGCTGGTGCTTCTCTGGGACATGGGCTTCCTTTCGCGTCTGATAGGGCGAGACGCCATTGTTGCACATTGGAGCACGCTTCAGACAAGTGCGATACGAAAAGCGGTGGGGCGCCCGCGTTTGCGCCGGTGCCCCACCGTCTTGTTGCAATTAGTCCTCGTCTTCTTGGTCCGCGAGAAGGCTCGCGGACGTGAGTCCCAAGATCTCATCGGCTTGGTCGGCGTCTTCCAGCGCATCGATGTCCTTGAGCTTGCGCTCCATGACGTTGGTGCGCGTGGTGATGATGCCCTCAACCGTTTTGCCCGCGGTCTCGATCTGCTGCTGGGCGCGGCGCAGAGCCTTTTGATAGCGCGGCAGCTCGGCCTTGACGGCGGAGAGCACGCGCAGCACGTCGTCGGTACGTTTTTGCAACTTAAACGTCTGATAGCTCATCTGCAGACTGTTGAGGATGGCCGCCATGGTGCTGGGACCGGCAACGTTGACGTGATAGTCGCGGCCCAGGGTCTCGATAAGCCCGGGGCGGCTGACGACCTCGGCGTACAGTCCCTCAAACGGAACGAACATAATGCCAAAGTTGGTCGTTGCCGGCACACTCAGGTACTTTTCGCAGATGTCCTTGGCCTCGCGCTTGACCATCATATCGAGCGTCTTGCGTGCCGCGGCAACGGCCTCCGCATCGCCCGACTCCTGGGCGTCGAGCAGATGCTCGTACGCGTCGCCCGGAAACTTGGAGTCGATCGGCAGCAGCACGGGATCGCCCTCGTCTACCGGCAGCTTGACGGCAAACTCAACGCGCTCCGAGGCGCCGGGCTTGGTGGCAACGTTTTCCAGATACTGGTCGGGTGTAAGGATGTCCGCCAGAATTGCACCCAGCTGCACCTCGCCCAAAATGCCACGCGCCTTCACGTTGCCCAGCACGCGCTTAAGGTCGCCCACGCCGGTGGCGATGGACTGCATGTCGCCCAGGCCCTTGTACACGGCCTCGAGCTGGTCGCTCACCTGCTTAAACGATGCCGACAGGCGATCGTTGAGCGTGCGGGAGAGCTTCTCGTCCACCGTCGCGCGCATCTGATCGAGTTGCACGTTGTTGTCTTTGCGGATGGCGCCCAGCTGGGCATCGACCGTCTCGCGCACCTTGTCCAGGCGGTGCTCGATGCCCTCGCGGTTGGCACCGAGCTGTTGGGCCGTCTCGCGGCGCAGGTCATCCATCCGGTCACCAGCTTGCGAAAACTCACGTGCGATGGTCAGGTAACGTTGCTGCTCCACGGCCGCATCTGTCGTCTGCTGCTGCGCGATGGCATTGGCCGTGCGGCGGGTTTCGGCCAGCGCGACGTTCAGGGCATCGAGCGCGTTGTTGGCCTGCTCGAGTGCTGCCAGCGTTTCCACGCTACTGTCGCCACGCCCCCGCAACTCGGCACGCAGGCTCTTGAGCTGGAGGGCGCAAGCCACAGCAACCCCCACCGCCACCAAGGCGATCACAACAAGCACAATATCAATAGCAGACATAAACTCCGCCCAACAAACCCAATCGAACACCAATCAAAACCGCGATCAATCTTACCCCGCCACACGCACCGGGCGCCCGGCCCCTTCTTTGGCGCCGCTCCCCTCCGCATATTCCATAATGCGGCGCGCCGTTTCCCTGCTCACTTTTGAGTCATCACCGGCTAAGTATGCGTAAACGTTTCCCTTATTCAGATTCAAATCGCGGCAGAGACCGTAGCGCGTTACGCCCGATTCCCCTAGCGCCCCCAATGTTCTTTTTCGCATCAGGGCGTTGATCCTTCTGTCCGCCACTGGCTTTTCCTTCACCGCTCTATACGCACGCCAAACGTTGGCATAACGATTGGGGAGCTCACTTTTGGTGCATAGAGAAGCCATGCTACCCGCTTGACCGTACAAGGACAAAACGCCTCGGTAACTTTCTTCCATCCACGAGCCCTCGGATAAACCCAGAACGTATTCAGCTTTTCCTTGCACCAAAGCGAGCAAAAACAGAGGCTCCGCCACGCGCGGCGCAACCGTCATCGCCTGCTCAACCAGTTTTCTAAAACTCAGCGACTGTTGTCCGGACAGCTCTCGGCAATAGCCTTTTAAGAATCCCTCAAAGGTCAGATTCAACCGAGCACCTCCTTTTTGTATTGCCTGTATGCGCAGACCATCTCTTGATAACTCCGCTCCGAAGGCGACGACGCCAGCGCCTCTCCCTCGTCGAATATAAGCCGTTCGAGCAGTCCCCAATCAAGTCGGTCGACGAATGCCTGACTATGAAGATCGACGATGTCGTTCGGACGGTAGGCATAGAGCTTCATTACCGCCAGATCCTCCAAGGATGGCGTAAAGTACCTGATAAAACGCGCCCCAATATCTAAGGGAATCAAACGATCTTCGTAATTGAATGGCATCTGATCGCAATATGCCACCGCCATACCATTCACCTCGGGGTATCGAGCTATGATCTCGCGGAGGCACCTGTCTGCCTCAAACACATCAATGTCATGTGTAACCGACCGATTCGTCACATCGTTTAGCATGAAGGCGCTTCCTCCCACCAATACAACGCTCGGCCTATCGTCTCTTGGACCTATTTCCAGCTCCGCCTCTTCGTCAATGCCCAAAAGAGTCTGCTCTAAATCCTGCTTATACATAGCAAATCCTATTATTATTCATCTTCAATAATACTATTCAGTCGCACGACAGGACCCTCAGGATGCAAGAATTTTACTCGTGGCGATAATCCCTACTCCCTAGAAGTCCTAATGTGACAAACGCTAACTCTCCCAGCCGGCGCGAATGGTTGTTACGACATCGCCTAGGCGCTGGCCCAGGGCTGACAGATGTTGGAGCACCTCGTTGGGCGATGCGCCGTTGAGGATGCACGTGAGGGCATACGACGCCAGAAAGATGACCGCAAGCCCCAGCGGGATGAGCACGATCATCGCCAATGTGCGCAGGCGCTGGCCCACGCGGCGACGACGCGCACGACGCTTGTCGAACGCGAGCTCCTGCGCATATGAATCTTGCTGTACGGAATAGGCCTCTGGTGCCGATTCGCCCGCAGGCGAAACCACAGGCGTGGCATTTTGCGCAGGGGGCTGGGCTGCCGCCCCCTGCATTTGCATCTCCATGAGTCGTTGCTGCTGACGCAGCATGCGCTCAGCTTGTTGCTGCGGAGTCTCAAGAAACAGATCCATGCTGGCCTCCAAAATCGGAGCATTCGACGCTTACGACCAGCATCCCGCACCGCCATGACCGCGACAACGCAATCGCCGGCAATAGCCACAAAGTTTCTTTTGCTCAAAAGCTGTCGAAAAGCTCAACAACTCCCCTACCAGCACTTTCTCTGAGCTTTTTTCGCCAGCAATCTTTTGGCCTTCCACCCTTACGCCAACTGACCAAAACCTAACCAAAAGCTTGACGAAAATTGTGGAGACCGGGACCCCACACAAAAAGTGCCGCCCCAAAGGGGCGGCACACAAACCAATCTATTAGCCAAAACTCGTTGGCAAGCCCGCGTCGTCAGACCCGCGGCGCATGCCTTTGCCTCGCGTGACTCTGCGAAGCCGTGAGCGAGAGGGAAAGGGATGCGCCGCGGGTCTGACGTCCGGAGCGGTGAAACCAGCAGTTGCCCTGCGCTCCGTGGTCGGTGAGGACAGACTACATGCCCGCGAGACCGCGGGCGGCGGTGGCGCACATAAACGCCAAGGCTAAAATCACGAGCGAGCCCGCAATGTCTGCCAGCACGCCCATTGCACGACGCTCAAACAACCAGCTCTCAAAGTGCGGGGCGACGTTGCGCCAAACACGCCACAGCAAGATGCCCATACCGATGACGTCTGGGATATTGAGCAGTAGGATCTCGGAGCACAAAAGACCGATCAGGTTGCCGGCGGCAAAACCAGCGTCGCCCTCGCAGTATTTGCGATAAATCATGTACAACATGTACGCCACAAACGGCTGCAGGCACGCAGAGATAAACGTAACCACCATCGAGGGGTCCTGAGAAAAGACATCGGTGAGTTTATCGACACTCGTGGCGTCCTTCGAAGCTAAGAATAAACCGATAACCACAAGGGGCACCACGCCCAAAATTACCTCGACCAGAGTAAACAACTTGGCAGTCAAATCCTCACTAGCCGAATTCAAATGAGGCGCCCACTCAGGATGAGCATGCGCGCCGACTTTCTTGTCCTTCTCGGCACGATCGGCCTTTTTACCCTCGGCAACCCGACGACCAGGATCCTTGCGAGTTCCCGCCGCAGCAACCCGAGCCCGAGACTTCTTGCCCATAAAAAACACCCCATCAGGTAGTAGATAAACTAAAAGTCGCCACCCAGTGTACCCCACCCATGAACGGTGCCGTCGCAACCAGTCCCCATACAAAAACGTGCCGCCCCGATAGGGGCGGCACACAAACTTAGTTATCAGCTTTTCTGTAGCGAGCACGCAACGAACCAAAGCGCCGGGAGGGCCGGACTACCTTCCCTCAACGCGACCCTGCGAAGCCGTGAGCGAGGAGGGAAGGTAGTCCGGCCCTCCCGGCCCAGCTCACGCCAGCGCCAAGCGCTAGTAGTTCACCACCTGCTCCTCAAAGTACGCCTTGGGGTGGTTACACACCGGGCACACCTCAGGCGCCTCGGCACCAACGTGCAGGTGCCCGCAGTTCAGGCACTTCCACACCTTCACGCCCTCACGCTCAAACACCTCGCCCGACTCGATGCGCTCGACGAGTTTGTTGTAGCGCTCCTCGTGGGCCTTCTCGACGGCGGCGACGCCACGGAACTTCTCGGCGATCTCGGCAAAGCCCTCCTCCTCGGCGGTCTTGGCGAACTCGTCGTACATCGTGGTCCACTCGTAGTTCTCGCCCGCGGCGGCGTCACGCAGGTTGTCCAGAGTGCCCGGAACGGCGCCGTCGTGCAGATACTTAAACCACAGCTTGGCGTGCTCGGACTCGTTGCCCGCCGTCTCGGCAAAGATATTCGAGATCTGAACGTAGCCGTCCTTTTTGGCCTTGGATGCATAGTAGCGATACTTGGTGTGTGCCTGGGACTCACCGGCAAAAGCAGTCTCGAGGTTCTTCTTGGTCTGAGAGTTCTCAAAATCCATAGGTGTACTTCCCTTCAACACGTGCCGCCCATAGGCTTTGAGCGACCTTGTCTTTAGGATGCCCTCAAGCCGAAAATTTAAACTTTAT
>CABUOF010000088.1 GCA_902493125.1 uncultured Collinsella sp.
CGCCCCAGAGCGTCTCCATGGCACGACCGTACGCGGCTTCGACGGCGGCAGAGCTGGAAAGGCCGCCGCCCGAGGGGACGGAGCAGGTAAAGGCAAAGTCGAAGCCTTTGGGCTCAACGCCAAGGGCTGCGACCTCGTGGGCCATACCGCGCACGAGGCTTGCGGACGTGCCCTTCTCGGACTCCTGAACGTCTAGCGTGTCGAGCGCGATCTCAAACGTGGGATAGCCCTTGTCGGCAACGCGAACCTTGTTGGAATCGGTTGCCACGGCGATGCCGTCGACGGCGACATCGAGCGAGCCGGCGATAACGTGGCCACCCTCGTGGTCGGTGTGGTTGCCGCTGATCTCGGAACGGCCGGGCGCGTGCACGTAGAGCACCTGGCGGTCGCCGATGGGGCCAAACTCCTCCTCGAACAGCTTGGTGAGCGTGGCGAATGTCTTTTCGTCGGGGGTGGTCATGGGGGGTCCTTTCCTTGACGCGGGAGAGACTGGTCCGTGTCATTATGAGTACGTTAACAATTTTGAGCACCACAAACCAGACGGTCGCGGTGCCGCACGTTAATGGGTATGTTAACGTACTCATAACACAACGCATATCTATTTTTGAGAATCTGGTAATCGGTAGATTTTCGGCCGTGAACGGTGTGGCTGTATGGACATATGGAGCAAAAGAACCGCCGATAGAAAAAGTAGAGTACGTTAACATGCGTCCGACGATAGCGGGCCTCGGCGCGGGATGTATTTCTGCCCGGGCCGGCATTCACGCTATTCAGATCTCGCAAGGGTGAAGGTGATCCTGTGGCAAGGCGCCCGTCCAACGATACCAGTTCGCGTCCGGTCTCCATGGCCGACGTCGCCCGCGCTGCCGGCGTTTCGCAGCAGACGGTCTCGCGCGTTGCCAACGGCTTGCCCAATGTGAACGAGCAGACGCGCCAGCGCGTACAGGCCGCGATGCAAGAGCTCGGCTTTCGTCCGAGTTATGCCGGTCGCTCGCTGCGCGACGGCCGTTACCATTCGGTCGGCCTGTGCGTCAACGATGTGACCAAGTTCGGCAACCTCTCAATGATCGACGGCATCGCCAGCGCTGCTCGTGAGCATAATTGTGCCATCACGCTGGTCGAGATGTCCAAGACCGAGGAGTTTTCGCTTGCCGAGGCCACGCGTCGTATGGCCGCATTGCCGGTGGACGGCATCATCATCGGCATGAGTCGCATGGCGCCCGATTTTGAGACGTTTGATCCACTGCCGGGCATTGGCACGGTCATCGTTACCATGTATGCGCATCCGCGGGTGACCACGGTCGATTCCGACCATTACGGCTGCTCGCTATTGCTTATGGATCACCTTTTTGAGCTGGGGCACGAGCAGATTCGCTATATTGGCGGCCCGTCGTTCTCGGTCGACGAGCAATTTCGTCGTGCCGGTTGGCAGGATGCACTCGAGCGTAAACACATCGAGCCGGCAGAGCCGCTCGAGGGCGACTGGTCTGCCAACAGCGGTTACGAGGCCGGCAGGTACCTGGCCGAGCACGATCGCACCATGACGGCGATTTATGCGGCAAACGACCAGATGGCAAATGGCGCGATCGCAGCGCTGCGCGATAGCGGTCTGCGCGTGCCCGAGGACGTGAGCGTGGTGGGCGTCGATGATTCGCTCGATGATTTTGTGGCACACAACGAGCTCACGACCGTGCGATTCGATCTACATCAGCGCGGACGCGAGGTATTCGAGCATGCGGTTCCCGAGGCGGGTACGGCGGGCAAAACCGTTGCCATCCGTATTCCCGGCCAGCTCATTATTCGACATAGCACGGCGATACCATGCACATAGTTTATGCAGGTAAACGGTGGTATATTCCGCCTCAATAACAATCGATAAGGATGCTGACAGATAGCCGTGGCTATGAAGGCGAGTGCTATGATAGACGGGTTCTTTTGTCTATCTAGGAGGCTTTGCCTGATGGAGATCACCAAGGATATCCGCTACATTGGCGTCGACGATCACGACATTGACCTGTTCGAGGGCCAGTACGATGTGTCCGAGAACGGTATGGCATACAACAGCTACGTTATCTTGGGCGAAAAGATCGCTGTCGCCGATTCAGTCGACGGCGGTTTTGTTGACGAGTGGCTCGGCAACCTCGAGGCCGTGCTCGATGGCCGTACGCCCGACTACCTGGTTGTCCATCACATGGAGCCCGATCACTCCGCCGGTATCGCCGCCTTTATGGAGCGCTATCCCCAGGCACAGATTGTGGCCAGCATGGGCGCCTTCCGCATGATGGTCAACTACTTTGGCACCGACTACCCCGAGCGCAAGATGGTCGTCAAAGAGGGCGACGTGCTCGACCTGGGTGGCCACAGCCTGACCTTTATCGGCGCCCCCAACGTGCACTGGCCCGAGGTACTGTTCTCTTACGAGGCAACCGACAAGGTGCTCTTTAGCGCCGACGGCTTTGGCAAGTTCGGCGCCAACGACATCGAGGACCCCGAGGGGTGGGCTTGCGAAGCTCGCCGCTACTACTTTGGCATCGTCGGTAAGTTCGGCAAGTTCGTGCAGGCCGTGCTCAAGAAGGCCGCCGACCTGGACATTCAGATCATCTGTCCGCTCCACGGCCCCGTGCTGACCGAGAACCTGGGCTACTACCTCGACACCTATAACACCTGGTCGAGCTATCAGCCCGAGGACGAGGGCATCACGATCGCCTATGCGAGCGTGTATGGCCATCTGAAGGCTGCCGTCGAGGAGCTCGCATCTGCGCTTGAGGCTCGCGGCCAGAAGGTCTCCGTCTTTGACCTGGCTCGCGACGACATGGCCGAGGCCGTTGAGGATGCGTTCCGCTATGACCGTCTGGTGCTCGCCTCCATCACCTATCAGGGCGAGATCTTCCCGTTCATGAGCACCTTTATCCACACGCTTGCCGAGCACGCCTATCAGAACCGTACGGTGGCGCTTGTCGAGTCCGGTTCCTGGGCGCCTGCAGCGGCCAAGATTATGACCAAGGAGCTCGAGGGTATGAAGGACATCACCCTGACGCGGAACAAGGTGACTGTGCTGGGCTCGCTCAACGACGCCTCGCGCGCTCAGATCGAGGCCCTCGCCGACGAGCTGTCCAAGTAGCGACACGTTCACTTTTGACGCTCAACCATCACAACCACCACAAAGGGGACAGGCACCTTTGTGGTGGTTTTTGTTTAAGCGCCGGCGATGACGAGGGCTGGACGTGAGCTGTCAGTGGCCTCGGCGATCGAGGTGGCGACGGCATGATCGGGGTCACGGTCCATCACGATGGCGTCGACATCGGTCAGCTCGGCAAAGCGGTACATGCCGCGTCCGTTAACCTTGCTGGCGTCCATGAGGGCGACGCTTTGATGGGCCGCGGCGATCATAGCCGTTTTAGTCTCGGCCATCTGGGGAAAGTCGGTCGTAAAGCCGCAGCTGGAGACAAAGGCGCCGGGGCACATGACGGCCAGATCGGCATGGACCATTTGGAGCGCCTGCATAGTGAGCGGTCCGTACAAATAACGATGGCCTTTGCGCAACGCCCCGCCCAGCATGACGACATCGACCGAGGGCATGCTCTCGTCGATGTAATCGGCAATGGTAATGTCGGCCGTGATGACGGTGATGCCGTTGCGCTGGTCGAGGAGCCGAACGAACTCGAGCGCCGTGGTGCCCGAGTCGACGAGCAGCGTGTCGCCGTCATTGACGAGCTCGATGGCGCTTTGCGCGATGGCTTGCTTGGCGGCGACGTTGACATTGATGCGGCGATCCTGCGTGGAGACGGTCAGGCGTTTGTGGAGCGAGACGGCACCGCCGTGCGTGCGGCGCAGCTTGCCTGCTTCGGCGAGCGCGTCCAGGTCGGCGCGGGCGGTGACGGAGGACACGCCAAAGGTCTGGGCGATTTCTGCTACCTGCACCGAGGCATTATGATCGAGCATTTCCAAAATGGCGGTACGGCGTTCGTCGGCAAAGGCACGGTTGGTGGCTTGGGCCATGCTTGCTCCATTCTCGGCTAAATTTGCAGGAATTGTGTTGACTCTATTTTCGTTCATTTTCTTTTTGAGTAAGAAAACACCTTTCGATTACTTATCTTTTCTATAAAAGAAAGACGCTGAACGCCCAAAATTCAATATCGAACATGTCCACTCGGCTCAAATTCCTTCCGTTTACTTTTCAAAAACGACTGTATTGACCTGCATGGGCTCAATATCTCGCGCGTGTAAAGCCGCTGAATTTCATACAATGAGCGCAGCAAAACGCAAGGTAAACGCCTTGTGAACAACTACGCCCGATGTCCAGATGCGGGCGAGGGAGAGGAGCAAACGCTCATGGCACTTGTTACCACCGAAAAGATGCTCAAGGACGCTCAGGCCGGCCACTACGCTGTTGGCGCTTTCAACGTCGAGAACCTCGAGTTTGTTATGGCCGTTCTGGCCGCTGCCGAGGAGACCAAGTCCCCCGTCATCATGCAGACCACCCCGGGCACCATCAAGACCGCTGGTCTGGACTACTTCTATGGCATGGTCAAGGCTGCCGCCGAGCGCGCTTCCGTGCCCGTCGCTCTGCACCTCGATCACGGCGATGGCTATGACCGCTGCATGCAGGCTCTCCGCACGGGCTACACCTCTGTCATGATCGACGGCTCGCACGAGTCCTTCGAGGACAATATCGCCCTGACCAAGTCCGTCGCCGACGCTGGCCGCGCCATGGGCGTGCCCGTCGAGGCCGAGCTCGGTAAGGTTGGCGGCAAGGAGGACGACGGTCCCGCGGTTGAGGGCGAGAGCCCCTACACCGATCCTGCCGAGGCCAAGGAGTTCGTCGAGCGTACCGGCTGCACCTCCCTCGCAATTGGCGTTGGCACCAGCCACGGCGTGTACACGAGCGATCCGCACATCGAGCAGTCCGTGGTCAAGGCCATCCGCGACGCCGTCGACGTGCCGCTGGTTCTGCACGGCACCTCCGGTGTGCCCGATGAGCAGGTTGCCGAGGCTGTGAAGAACGGCATCTGCAAGGTTAACTACGCCACCGAGCTGCGTCAGGCCTACACCAAGGGCTTCATGGCCTACATGGCCGAGAACCCCGCCTGCTTCGACCCCAAGAAGCCGGCCAAGGAGGGTATGCGTGAGATCACCGAGCTGGTTAAGATCCGCATGACCAACCTCAACTCTGTGGGCAAAGCAGAGTAACAGCAAGGGTACTCTGATCCCACCGGACGGCTTGGGCGGGTCCCCGTACTTAGTTTCCAAAACGTCCTCGCGCATGAAGGCCCCCGTTGCCTCGCTTCTACGAAGCGTTGGCAACGGGGGCCTTCGCGCTGCGGAATGATTTTGGAAACTAAGTACGGGGACCCGCCCAAGCCGTCCTGCTCGATCGCCCTTGTGGCGTTAGGGCGGAAATGGGTGGGGCGTTAGGGCTTCTTTGCTGATGGGGGATTAGTATGCCCGGGCTTGGTTGGGGAATGACTTGTTTAGGGCTGCTTGGAGCTTTTCGAAGGATGCTCGCAGGTTGAGATTCTGATCGGTTGAGCGTTTTGCTTTTGTGGTGGGGGAGTCGAGGAGGCCGTTTCTCTGTGTCGGGGGGGAAGGAGAAAAGGTTTGCATGATTTAGGGATGGCTGCTGTGCTGCGTCGTTGGAAGAATGCATGCTTATGCGGCCTCCTCGATGTCCACCAAAAGGTTGCGCACGGGGTGTGCTGCTAGGTCCCGTGCGTTGGCAGTATTATGCCGCGGCTGCTGCAAAGAAGTGCTAAAGAAAGGCTTAATGAGGTTTGACGTTGCGATGAAACCGCAGGTAAAAGCTATCGAGTAACACTCTTGAAAGGTTTTGGGCTTAAGGGCTTTCTAAGGTTTGTGGCACGGATGTGGCTTGCCTGTGTGGGGCGTGTGGATGGCTCGTTCCTAGCGCTGCGGCTCTGCGGCGCGCACCTGCTCGATGACCTTTTCCATCGTGGCGTCGATGCGGTCTTTTTTGAGCTCGCATTCCCAGACGGTGATGGGCGTCCAGCCCATTTGAGTGAGTGCTGCCACGGCAGCGCGGTCGCGCTCGACGTTGCGACGGAACTTTGCCTCCCAAAACTCAACGTTGCGCTTGGGCTGGCTAGGGTTGCACTTGGGGCAGCGGTGCCAAAAGCAGCCGTTGACGAAGATGGCGATCTTGCGTCCGGGGAAGGCGATGTCGGGTTTGCCGGGAACCTTCCATTCCAAGCGATAGCCCGTAAGGCCCGCGGCGCGCAGGCGCTGTCGTACGAGCAGCTCGGGCTTGGTGTTCGCGCGTTTGTTGCCCTTCATGGACTTTTTTATGGCGGCGCGACGGCGCACCAGTTCGCGCTCGTCGGCGGAAAGGTCCGAGGTATCGATGCCGTCGAGCAGACCTGGTTTGGGGTGCTTTTTGCTACGGCGCTTAGGTGCGCGCTTGGGCTTGGTGGCGGGCTCGTCGGTCGCGGTGGCCTCGGCGTCGTTGGCAGCGCCGTTGGCCTCAAGCCGGTCTTCCTTCAACTCAATCAGGGCATCAATGAGTCCCTTGTCGGCGGGCATCCATTCCACCGTGGCAAGCGAGGTGCGCGGAATCCAGCGGATATCGAGCTGGCGGTCGTGCTTCTGGGGCTCATCGGATTCATCGGCGAGTGAGCAGTAGTAGCACTCCATGGAGAGATGGAAATCGGGGTAGTCGTACTCAACGGTATAGAAATCACGCAGGTTGGTGACTTTTACCTGTAGCTCTTCCATAAGCTCGCGTCGCACGGCGTCTTCGGGTGTTTCGCCGCGCATGAGCTTGCCGCCTGGGAACTCCCAAAGTCCCTGCATGTCGCCGTAGC
>CABUOF010000089.1 GCA_902493125.1 uncultured Collinsella sp.
GGCGATCAGGGCGACGCCCAGGACGGGCACGTTGGCGTAGGAGCACAGCAGGAAGCCCAGGAAGTAGAAGGGCACGAGCTGCTTGGTGAGCACCAGGCGGCCGAGCATGGCGAAGCCCATGGCAGGCAGGAAGTTGGCGGCAACGCCAAAGCCAGCAAGGACAAAGGGCGGGATGAAGTCGAGCAGGCCCTGGATGGCGTCAGCACCCAGATAGAACGACAGCGAGCACAGCAGGAACGCCATGATGATACCGGTCAAACCGATCAGGAAGTGCATCGCATAGACACCCTTAAGGTTGCCCTGGCCGGAGAAGACATCAGCGCGGTCAACCAGAATCGGCAGGGCGGCGTTGAGGATGTTCTTGATGGCAAGGCACAGCGTGGCGATGGGCATGGCAAGCGCAATGGCTGCCTCGGTGCTCTGGCCCAGCTGGATAGCGAAGGCGCAGGCG
This sequence comes from uncultured Collinsella sp., assembly GCA_902493125.1. Taxonomy (GTDB): domain Bacteria; phylum Actinomycetota; class Coriobacteriia; order Coriobacteriales; family Coriobacteriaceae; genus Collinsella. The sequence goes on from CABUOF010000089.1 coordinate 452, forward strand.
AGCACGCCGCCGATCGTCTCATCAGGCGGCACGTAGGCGCCGATGGAGATCGAGCCCATGAACAGCAGCTCCAGACTCGCACCGATCGCGAGGCCGGACTGCAGGTCCCCCAGCACCAGGCCCACGAGCGGGCACAGGACGATGGGGCGGAACGCATAGAGCGTACCGAGCTGGCAGTCGAACTTACCAAATGCGGCGATAAGTCCGATGAGGATTGCTTGGGTAAGCATATATCCCCCTTTCCTAATAGGACACTACGAAGAGCTCAGACTCTTCGAAATTGAACGCCTAGAGCACGCTGGCGCAGTCAACCTTGGGGTCATCGGCCAGGGGTCGAATCTCGACCTCAACGCCACGATCCAGCATCTCGCGCACATCGGCTTCCTCGGCCGCGGTCAGGAAGATCTGACGAGAGACCTGACGAGCATCGGGACGCTTCTCGTCCTTGGGCTTGGTGTTGCCCAGGTTGACCGACTTGATCTGCGGGCAGCCCTCAACAAGCTGCTTTGCCTCAGCGATAGTGGCGACGCAGATGATCATCTTGTACTTGTCGGTCACGCCCGAGTTGATAGCTTCGATTGCATGCTCCATATCTTTGATGACGAGCTTGCAGCCGGCAGGCTTGCCCATCTTGAGCGTCGTCTTCCACACCGGGTCGTTAGCGACCTTATCGCCCACGCAGAAGATGCAGTTGGAGCCAAGGCCCTGAACCCAGGAAACTGCAACCTGGCCATGAAGCAGGCGATGGTCAACGCGAAGTAGCTGAATCATAATGTGACCCCCAAAGGTCTTGTGCCGTCTTACGGCGTGTCAGTAGGTGCTGCGGATTAGAACTCTTCTTCCTCGTCGTCATCGACCAAAAGATCGTTGACAAACTTCACGCGCGTATCGTCCGCAGCGACGATGGCGCGAATCGTCTCCTCAACCGGCACCGACTCGTCAGAAAACAGCAGCTGGATGAGCAGAGGAAGGTTCATGTTGGTAACGAGGTACGTGCGGGGACGCGTCTGGACGATCTTGGTGAACTCGTTGTTGACGCTGCCGCCAAAGAGGTCGGTGCAGACAACGACATCATCGTCAGCAGACATGCCTGCCAGCAGTTTTTGGGCCTCCTCGGCCACGTCCATGTGGCCATCGACGAACATCGAAAGATCGTGGACGTTGTCGCGAGCGCCCGAGAGCAGCTCGACGCTCTCCTTGATGCCGGTAGCGAAGTGCGCATGGCTGGCGATGATGTACTGTCTCATTCTGTGTTCCTCTCAATAGCCCGGCACGTTCCCGCACCCGTTTTCTTTAGTAGTCGAACTGGTGATAGTAGCGACGATACTTGAGGTTGTGCTTGGTGACCGTCTCGTAGTAGCGAGCCAGGCGGTCGGTAACGAGCACCGTCAGAATCCACGGAGACACGATGACGCGGAACTCGTCGTCAAGGCCGGGGATCGCGAACTCGGCGGTGTCGATGACGTTGATGTCGGTGTCGCCGGTCACGCCGCGGGTCAGGAACGCGCGGACGCGCTCGTCGAGCTTGCGGTTCTCGTCCTCGCCCATGAACAGGAAGACCGGGACGCCGGGCTCCACGAGCTCGAGGGTGCCGTGGAAGAAGTCGGCCGAGGTGATGTAGCGGGTGCGCTTCCACTGCATCTCCTCGAGGATGCACATCGAGAACAGGATCGTCTCGCCCCACAGGGCGCCGGAGCCGATGAACATGGTGTAGGGGGCCAGGGCGTACTTCTTGGCGAGCTCCTCGGCGCGCGGCTCGAAGCGCTTGCGGATATCGAGCATGTCCTTCCAGATGTCCTTGGTCTGCTCGATGAACAGATCGAACTTGGGGAAGCAGCCGCGGCGGTTGAGCAGGCGCAGGCCGAAGCAGTCGGCGAGGTAGTAGCCCTTCTCGCAGCCGCCCGAACCATGGTCAGAAGCCATGGCGACGCAGTTCTCGGCGCCCACAGCCTGGCCGATGGGGCCCTCGGGCTTGGTCATGGCGTAGACGCGCACGCCCATGTCCTTCATCTTCTTGACGGCCTCGAGGACCTCGGGGGTGGTTCCGGACTCGGAGGCGGTGAGCACGACGGACTTCTCGGTCATGCGCTTGTGGCCCATGACGTTCCACTCGGCGGCGTGGATCAGATAGACCTCGAGGTCGCGGTCGCCGAACTTGTTCATGAGGTACTCGAGCTGCATGAGCTCGTCCCAGGTGCCGCCGACGCCCATCAGGAACACGGCGTCGTAGCCCTCGTCGGCGACCTTGTCGGCGAGCGCGGTCATCTTCTTGCCGGTCTCGTAGAGCGCCTTGCCGTCCTCGAGGTAGCCCTCCTGGTCGAAATGCATGATCTCGATCTTCTCGGTTTCCTTCATTTGTCTCTCCTTTCTGGGGTTGTTTCCACATCCCCCATGCCAACGGGCATCAAACCCGCTTACATTCCGTAACACTCGGCCGCTTTGGCCTTAAGCGCATTGACTGACTCTTCGTAGCCCTCTGCCTTGACCTCCATTTGCTTGGAGACGGCATCGAGATACGGGTGAACGTCCCATGACTTCAGACGCTCGGCGATTACTGCCGCAATCGTCTGGAAGAACACGAGATTGGGAATTGCGCTGAGCAGCGGAGCCACCTGAGGCACCACAACCTCGTGAGCCCCACCCTTGGGATGGGCCGTGAGCAGCACCGTTTTTGCCGTAACGTTCGATAGCGCATCGGCGATATTCGCAAGACGCTCCGACCCCTGCGGATCGTCGACGATAAACACCAGATAGCCCGGAACGATCTGCATCTCGGGACCGTGGACGAACTCCTCGCCTTCGTGATGCATGGCAGGAATCTTGATGGTCTCGCTCAGCTTGAGGGCCGCCTCTTCGGCAACGCCATAGTTGGGGCCGTTGCCGACGACCATGGCGGGCGTGTGCTCAGAAAGCTCGAGCATGTGGTCTTGGACATATGCCTCGGCGGTCTTGCACATCACGGCATTGGCCTGGATGGCCTCGCGCAGGTCGTCAAGACGCTGGGCAACGCCCTTGGCGTCAATCGTTCCGCGCGCCTGACCGCCGTAAATACCAAAGAGCACCAGGTACTCAACGAGCACCTCGACGCCCAGAGTCACAAAGTCCACCGACTCGACGCCCACACCGTAGTCAAGAACGATGTCAGCGTGTTCCTTGATGGGTGCCTCGACGTTTGCCGTGAGCGCAACTGCAGCCATATCGTGTGCGCGCATGTAATCGAGCGCCGCAATCGTATTGGTCGAATAGCCACTCTGCGAAACGGCAATGTTGAGCGCATGCTGCGGATAGGTGTGTTCAAAATCAACGAAGGCCTCGGGCGTCACAACGGATACCTGCATTTGCAGGGCATCTTGCAGGTAATCGCGGGCGCAATCGGCGGCATGGCGCGACGAACCCGAAGCAACGATGCGCAGCGCGTCAAAAGAACCGGACTGGAAAATATCAACGAGCTGCGCTACCAGCTCAGACGAACGCTCGAGGTTCTCCCCCATACGCATATGGGCAAGCTGAACGTAATCGAGCATCTTCATCGTCTCACCTCATAACAAATCATTAGTATTTGATACCAATCACAGTTACAGGTTACGGCTTTTTGATACCTCTTTGTCGATTAATTTATCCCCATCGGCGAACGGTCGATTTTGAGCCCTGTAAGGTTGTATATACAGCTGACCCAACGATCAAAACTGGTTAGTTTCCCAGCCGTTATTCACAAAATACCAGCTAGTACGTATAGGTGTAGCCGCCCGTATCGCCACGATTGAAGGACTTTACATACTCGATAGCCTGACCGCTCGCGTCATAGCTCACGCATTCCAAAAGCAAAACAAGATCCCCTTGTTCCAAGCCAAGCAAGCCCGCGTCGCGTGCACCCACCGCCTCGATATCGAGCTTCTCCTGTGCCATGACCGGCTTTCGGCCCAACATCTCATAGGTCTCGTACAAACTGAAGACCGACACGTCAATATCTTCGATGGTTGGGAACAGCAGGCAGGGAATCAGCGCCGTCTCAATCGATACGGGGCTACCGTTTATGCAGTTCAGGCGTCGAACGGAATAGAGCAGGTCGTCCTCGGCGATGCCAAACAGGTCGGCGTAATATGGCCCCGCATAACGCTTGGAACGCGCGAGAATACGGACGGACGGCTCGCCGCCCGAAGCACGGACCGATTCACGGAAACCGACCGTGCGTTCAAAAAAAGCAGGTACTTTCTGCGCCACAAAGGCACCTTTTCCCCGAACACGGCGAATCTGCCCGCGCCGAACCAGCTCATCGACAGCGCTTCGGATGGTCAAGCGTGTCGTACCAAATTCCTCGGCAAGGTCTTTTTCGGACGGAACCATGGAACCCATGGGATATATACCGCGCTCGATACGTTCCTCGATGCGGCGTCGAATGCGCATATAAACCGGGGTGGCATCTACTGTTTCAGCCATTGTTCACCTGCCACGCTCCTCATGCCGTTCTCTTCGCCGTTATCGGCAAAGCGGAACTTTGTGGGCAAAATCACCGATTTGCAATGCTCCACAAAACGCATGTCCTTATCAAATTCGATCGTGCTCTCATAGAACACCGGCGTCCCCTCTTTTTGCCGGAGCAGCTCGGCCTCTTCGGCGTTCAAACGCGAGATGGAGATATGCTCACGTCCATGCTCAACACGCACGCTACCTTCTTTGAGCAAGACATCGTAAAGGCTCTCACACTCAAAATCGTGCTCGGGAAGCGATGGGCACAGGGACAGGTTAACGTGAGCCGTCTCGATTGACGCCGGCTCGCCCTCAATAAGTCGAACGCGCTGCATGCGGAGCAAGGGAGCGCCTACAGCCACCCCAAGCTTGTCGGCAAGCGCCTCATCCGCCTCGATGGTCCCGGTGGAAACCAGACGAGAAGAGGGGTGCAGGCCGGCAGTCCGCACAGCATCGGAAAAGTTATACGTTTCCTGGAAGATGTTCAGCGGCTTGGGAGGACACACATACGTGCCCGATCCGCGACGGCTCTCGAGCGTTCCACACGAGATAAGCCGCGTGATACCGGCACGCAACGCCGTACGCGAAACGCCAATCTCTTCGCACAGCACGCGCTCGGCCGGCAGGCGATCGCCGCCGGCAAGCTGATGGTGCTGGATATACCAAAGAATTCCCTCAACAGCACGATCTTTGGGGGGAATTGCATAAGATTCGCCTGCCATTGCACAGACTCCTCATTCAGAAACGTATGCCGCCAAAATTAGGCCAGCCCTCCCATGGCATCGAATTCGGCCTTGATCTTCTCGGCGACATTCCGATACGACTTATATAGGCTTGAATCGCGTTTGACTTCGTCGGTCATAACGGGAATCTCTAATTTGGAAACCTCGTCTTTTCCCGTCTGAACCGCCACAACAACGCCCATACCAAGACACATATTACGCTTGGCAGCGTTTATTTTCGCCGCCTTGGCAGGATTTGCCAGGATACGCTGGGCAAATTCCTGTTTTGAAGCCACTTCCTCGGCCTCCGGATCGCCCGCCTCGGCCACTTCGCACTGCAACACGTCCGCATAGTCAAAAATCTTCGGCTCGCCACCGCGTTGATGCACAGCCCACTTGCGGCGCGTGGCATCCTGGTAGATAGCCGGCAAAAATGTAAACCGCGGCGGGTCCAAAATCGTATCCGTGATGGTAAACACATCGGGATCAAAGGCATCCTGCGGGTTTTTCTTCTTGAACAGCCCCATATCAGCCTCCCGTACTAGCATTAAACAACTCATGCTGAATATAGCACCAATTTCAAGCCACTGCTTTATCGCATCGGCGCGCGGCGTCTATGGCTCGCCCAGCGGAAGAGTTCACGGACGAGGGCCGGAGTGCCTGCCGGCAAATAGCGGACACTCCGCATGCAATCTATGCAAACAAACAAGTACGCTTAGCTACATTCGGTAAGATCGAGCACGCTGCCCTTCACGATAAGCGCCGGCTCCAGAACGACTTCTTCGGCACGTCTACCGCCCCTACCGGCAAGGCGCTTGGACATGCAGCCAAAAGCATGCTCCGCGAGGATACCAGGATCCTGCTCAATCGCGGTCAGCGCCGGCTCAAAGAGAACGTCGGCCGCCGAGTTGTCATAGCTCACCACCGAGATATCGCCCGGGATGCTCTTCCCCATCTCGTGCAAGCGCTTGAGCAAACCGAGGGCAATGTTATCCGAGCTTGCGAACACGGCAGTGGCGTCAGTTGCG
>CABUOF010000090.1 GCA_902493125.1 uncultured Collinsella sp.
CGCACCCTCAAAGCGCTCGCGATCATCGATATCGCTGTAGGCGCGCGTACAGGTAAGATCGGCCTTGGAAGCCACCTCAACGGTCAGATTGCCGTCGAGCGGGGCGAGCACGGCATGGTAGCGACGGTGACCGACCAGATCGGCAGTAGCCGCCTCGTGGGCGTTCACCCACCAATACACCAGCGAGTCGCCGATAGAGTACGCCACATCGTGCTGCAGTTCAGAAACGCCGTCGAGTGCCTGACCGGTACGCATCCACTTCTTGACGGACTTCATCTGGGCGTCGAAATCGGCACGCGAGTTAAAGATATGCATGACTTATGCCTCCTTAATGGGTGCCAGCGCCTGAGCCAGATCGGCAGACGTCAGCGGTCGCAGGGACACCTCAAAGCTGAAGCTCTCAAAACGGGTGCGATAGGAATCGAGCACCTCGGAACCCCAAGAGTTCGAGCCAAGGCCGAGCAGCTGGTCGTTGATGTTGACCGTAACCGTGTCGCCCGGGACAAGATCGTAGACATGCTTGGCGCTATCGATAGCCTCGCAGCTATAGGGCCATGCGGAGAACGAGAACGGATTGGAAGCGGCGTCGCTCGGACGCGTCACGACCAGACCGTCACCGTGGCTGGAGCGCAGGGCAACCCAGCGGGTACCCTCGCGGTTGGCACAGTCCTGAGGCATAACGTAGGGCGTGAACATGTCGTCGACCGTAGTGCGGTAATGACCGACCGGGTTGGCACGCAGCGAGTCCGGATAGTTCTCGCCCGGGCCGTGGCCATACCACTCGACGGCACGATCGCAACCGGGAACCTCAAAGGAGATGCCGATGCGCGGGATAATGTCCGAATAGTCGCCGTAGGGCTCGCCGGAAACCTTGAGGTCGACGCGACCGCTCGGAAGCACGGTGTAGACAAGCTCGACGCGCATGCCGAACGCGCGGACGGGAGGAGCAATACGTTGGCTCACGGTAACGACGACCGCATTGCCGTCCTGCTTCCAAAAAACCTTGCGGGTGGACGTCTGCATTACATCAATGAAGTTGTCCTTCCACAGGGAGTCGTACTCCTGGGCGTGGTTGTCGACGAGCGGATGCCAAAAACCAACCTGGGGACCGGAGGCCATGACGTCGCGGCCGGATGCCTTCCACTCGCTCACGGTACCGTTTACCTTGCTGAAGGTCAGCTCGCCGTTGAGGGAGCGAATGCGGATTTCCTGCTCGGTCTCCTCGACCGTAAGCTCAGGACGAACGGGGGCGGCGATGGCCGGCGCTGGATGGTTTGCGATGGCAAACTGGCTTGCGCCCAGCTGGAACATCGGCTCGCACCAGACGTGAGCGGCCATGGTGTAGGCGCGCACGGTCAGTAGGGTCTCGCCTACCGCGGCCTCATGAATCACCAGTGGCAGCTGGACGGACTCGCCGGGGGCAACCGCACCGGGCATGAGCGTCTTGCGGCTGACCACGTCGCCGTCCACCAGGGTCTCGGCCGACAGGCAGACATCCTCGAGAGTGGTGAACCAACGCTTGTTGGTGACGGTCAGCTCGCCCGCCTCGGCGTCATAAGCCATGCGAACCGGGCAGATGACCTGGCCATACTCAGTGAGGCCCGGGCTCGGCTGCTGCCAAGGGAACACCATGCCATCGATGCAGAAGTTGCTGTTGGGGTAGTCGCCGTTGTCGCCGCCGTACATGTCGTAGGCAACGCCGTCCTCGGTCACAGCGGCCAAGCCGTGGTCGCACCATTCCCAAATGAACTGGCCCTGGATGCAATCCCAACGATTGAAGACCTCCTGGTACTCGGACAGGCCTCCGGGGCCATTGCCCATGGAGTGACCGTACTCGCAGTTGATGCGCGGCTTGGGGAACGGATGCTCACCAAAGTCGTTCATCTGCGACACACGGGAGTACATCGTGGAAATGACATCGACGGTATCGGCGTTGCGGTCCTCCTCGTAATGGACCGGACGACCATCGAGCTCGTGAGCCTTGGCATACATCGCGCGGATGTTGCAGCCATAGCCGCTCTCGTTGCCCATCGACCACATAATGATGCAGGCGTGATTGCGCTCCTGCATCACCAGGCGCTCGATGCGGTCGACGTAGGCCGGCTCCCATGCCGGGTCGTCGGTGACCAGGGCGATATTGCCGATATTCTCGAAGCCGTGGCTCTCCATATCGGTCTCGGCGACCAGCATGATGCCATACTCGTCGCACAGCTCGTAAAAGCGCGGGTCGTTGGCGTAGTGGGACGTGCGCACCGCGTTGATGTTGTGCTGCTTCATGAGCTCCAGGTCGCGGCGCATGCGATCGAGGCCCACGGCGCGGCCCTTGTGATCGTCGTGATCGTGGCGGTTGACGCCATGCATCTTAAAGTAAGTGCCGTTGAGGTAGATATGATTGCCCTCGACCGTCACCTCGGCAAGACCCTGGCGATGCGGGACGTACTCGCTGACCTGATCACCGTCGTAGACCTCAAACGTAAGGTCGTAGAGGAAGGGGTCCTCGGGATTCCAGAAGTGGGCATCGGTCACGCCGCACTCGGCATGGCCGTCGACGCACTCGCCCGTAGCCACCACGTTCTCGCCATCGCTGAGCGTAAACACAACGCGGGAAGAGCCCTCGGCAACCGTATCGAGCGTAATCAGAGCGGTATCGCCCTCGCGGTGCGTGCGGAACCTAAAGTCGACCAGGTGCGCGGCGGGACGCTGCATAAGGTACACATCGCGGAAGATGCCCGAGGCCCACCACATATCCTGGTCCTCGATATAGCTGCCATCGCTGTACTGCAGGACCTTGACCGCAAACAGGTTGTCGCCCTCGACAAGCGCGTCGGTCACGTCGAACTCGGCAGACAGGCGCGAACCCTTGGTCATGCCGATAAACTGACCGTTGACGTACAGCTCGCCATAGCTCTCGATGCCGTCAAAGCGAATGATCTCGCGAGCGCCGGCAGGCACGGCGGGAAGGTTGACGATGCGCTGGTACACGCCCGTGGGATCGTCAGAGGGAACGAACGGCTGATCCACCGGGAACGGGAAGCCCTCGTCGGTGTAGGCAAGGTTGCCATAGCCGTCCACCTGCCACAGGTGCGGAACCTCCACGTGATCCCACTCGGGCTCGTACGTGGAAAGCTCCTCGTTAGAGACGGCAGCAGGCCCCTCAAAGAGACGGAACTGCCACGAGCCGGACAGCTGGACAAACCCGCGCGACAGCTCGCGGCTGTACGTAGCGGCGAGATCGGCGGTCTCGTAACCCATAAAGTACGCATGGGGTGCCAGGCGGTTCCTGTGGGTGAGCGCTTGGTTTTCCCAATCGTTAATGGCGTCCATGGTGATGCTCCTTCGTCATCGTAGTGATTCTTGTGCAACCGGTTGTCCTTATCTTACGGGCGATGCAAAAAACTGTGCAACCGGTTGTCCGCTGAACGGTCGATTTGGTCGGGTTAACGGTGCAACCGGTTGTACAACCGCGACACTTATGTCACCCTGAGTATCGAAACTCAGCGCAAAACAGCATTCCAGGCAGCAGACAACGGCCGCGCCCATCTATACCCCGCCCTTGTAAGCCATGTTCAACAACAGCTTGAATGTGAAATGCCACCAGTGGCCGGATACCATGAACGCTGTTCAGGCGCACTATAGTAAGCTGTATCCGCACCAGCCCGCATCAGTGACAACATCGACCGCATTTTCCAGGAGACGCCATGACCCAACCAGTTCGCACCGCACCTACGCTTGCCGAGGTTGCCGCAGCTGCCGGCGTGTCGCGCTCCACGGCATCGCGCGCTCTCAACGATTCGCCCCGCATTAGCGAGGAAACCAAAAAGCGCGTCCGCGCGGCGGCCAAGAAAGTCAATTTTGTCCCCAACGCTCGTGGCCGAGCGCTCGCTGTCGGGCGCACGGAAATCATCGCCGTACTCGTGACCGAGCCCCTGAGTGAGCTCTTCAGCGACCCCACCTATAGCGAGTTTTTGAGCGGCATTACCGAGGAACTGTCGGAGTCGTCCTATCTGCCCGTTATCTTGCAGGCGTCTTCTACGCATGAGCGCAACCGCGCACGCGAGCACTTTGAGCGCCGCTCGTTCGACGCCGTGATCGACGTCTCCCCCTACAAGGGCAGCGAGCTGCTCGAGGTACTGTGCGAGCTGGGCGTACCCACCGTGTTGTGCGGCCAGCTCGAGGGCCACCCCTATCGCGATGTGTTCTCGACAGTCTACTCTGACGACGAAGAGGGCGGACGCTTTGCGGCACTCGCCATAAAGAATCGCGGGCGCAAAGATATCGTCGCCGTGTTGGGACCGCAAGACAACCCCGCTGTTGCCGACCGCCTGCGCGGCTACCGCGCCGTCTTGGGCGAAGACCTCCCAGACGCAAACGTTATCTATACCGGCTGGAACAGCGGAGACGGCTATCAGGCCATGCACCAGATTCTCGCGCGCGAGATCGCTTTCGATGGCGTGCTCTGCGGGTCGGACCGTATCGCGGCTGGCGTCATCACCGCACTCAACGAGGCAGGCCTATCCGTTCCGGCGGACGTTTCTGTCGTCGGCTTCGACGATCACGAGATTGCGACGCGCTGCGTCCCCGCGCTCACGACCGTCCGCCAGCCCCTGCGCGAAGAAGGCCACATGGCCGCCAACATTGCGCTCGACATGATCAAGGGTGCCGAGCCCACCACCTCCGTGATGCACATGCAGCTGATCCAGAGAGACTCGCTATAAGAAACTGGGGCAGGCTTTTCGCCAGACAGTTGTTGCGGAAAGACTGCCCCGTTTTGAGCGCTCGTTCTGGGGCACAGTTTCCGTTAGACAGCTCAACCGGAAACTGTGCCCCATTATTTTGCCGAATTCTGGGACGCGCTTTCCCAGAGGACCCCCCTTTGGGAAAGCGCGACCCGTTCTGGACGCAAATTCCGAAACGCAGTTTCCGCGACGCCTGGTCATCCCATGCCCTCGCAATCTCGGCGCATAAAAAACGAGGGAAGGCACGCGTCCTTCCCTCGTTGCGGGCAATATGTAGCCGCTCGCCTACATCAGGCGCAGGCTGACGTCCTTGAGCTGGGCGCCGCTAACGGCACTCGGGGCGCCCGACATAAGGTCGGAGCCGCTGGCCGTCTTGGGGAACGCCATGACGTCGCGGATGGAGTCGGAACCGGTGAGCAGCATGCATACGCGGTCCAGGCCCAGAGCGAAACCGCCCATCGGGGGCGCACCAAACTTGAGGGCCTCCATGAGGAAGCCGAACTGAGACTCGGCACGCTCCTCGGTAAAGCCCAGGAGCTTGAGCATGGACATCTGCATCTCGGCGTTGTGGATACGCATACCGCCGCCGCCGGCCTCAAAGCCGTCCATGACAAAGTCGTAGGTGCAAGAACCAGCTGCCAACGGGTCGGCCTCGATCTTGGCGATGTCGGTCTCGGTCGGCAGAGTGAAGGGCTGGTGCTCGGCAGCGTAAGCCTTGCGGTCCTCATCCCAGTGGAACAGCGGGAAGTTGACGACCCACAGGAAGTCGTGGCCCTCGCGCTTGATCTCGAGTGCGTTGGCCATGTGGGAACGCATGCCGCCCAGGATCTCGTCAGAGAGCAGACGCGGGCCGGCGGCGAACATCACAAGGTCGCCGGGCTCGACGTCCATGCGCTCGCGCAGAGCGGCCATCTCCTCGTCCGAGAAGAACTTGACGATGGGACTGTTGATGGAGCCGTCCTCGCGGAAAGCGATCCAGGCCAGACCCTTGGCGCCAAACGTGGAGGCCACGCCGGCGAGCTTATCGATCTTGGCACGTGCCCAGGCACCGGCGCCCTTGGCGTTGATGGCCTTGACGACAGAGCCCTCCTCGTTTGCGGCGGTCGCAAAGACCTTGAACTTGGAGTTGGCAAAGATGTCGGTCAGGTCAACCAGGTGCATGCCATAGCGAGTATCGGGCTTGTCGGAGCCATAGGTATCCATGGCCTCCCAGTAGTCCATACGACGCAGCGGCGTGGGCATCTCGACACCCATGCGACCGAAGGCGTCGGCCAGGACCTCCTCGAGCGCGCTCATGACATCGTTCTGGTCCACGAAGGACATCTCGATATCGACCTGGGTGAACTCGGGCTGACGGTCGGCACGCAGGTCCTCGTCGCGGAAGCACTTGGCAACCTGGTAGTAGCGCTCGACGCCACCGACCATGAGCAGCTGCTTCAGGAGCTGCGGGGACTGCGGCAGGGCGTAGAAGTTGCCCGGCTGAATACGGCTGGGGACGATGAAGTCGCGAGCGCCCTCGGGCGTGGACTTAAACAGGGAGGGCGTCTCGACCTCCATGAACTCACGGTTGTGCAGCGCCTCACGAATGGCAAAGGTAAAGTCGGAACGCAGCTTGAGGTTGGCCATCATCTCGGGACGGCGGAGGTCCAGATAGCGATAGCGCAGACGGGTGTCCTCGCTGGTCTCGATGCCGTCCTCGATCTGGAACGGCGGGGTGACGGACGTGTTGAGCACCTCGGCATGGTCGGTCAGGACCTCGATCTCGCCGGTCGCGAGCTTAGTGTTGGTGGTCTCC
>CABUOF010000091.1 GCA_902493125.1 uncultured Collinsella sp.
CCGACGACGGCATCATGCCCCAGACCATCGAGTCCATCAACCACGCCAAGGCTGCCGGCGTTCCCATCGTCGTCGCCGTCAACAAGATCGATAAGCCGGGTGCCAACCCCGACCGCGTGCGCCAGGAGCTCACCGAGTACGGCATCATCCCCGAGGAGTGGGGCGGACAGAACATGTTCGTCAACATCTCGGCCAAGCAGAAGATCGGTATCGATGACCTGCTCGAGACCGTGCTGCTCCAGGCCGACGTGCTCGAGCTCAAGGCCAACCCTGATACCTTTGCTTCGGGCAACGTCCTCGAGGCTAAGCTCGACAAGGGCCGCGGCTCGGTTGCCACCGTGCTCGTGACCCGCGGTACCCTGCACGTGGGCGACACGCTGGTCGCCGGCCTCACCTACGGCCGCGTCCGCGCCATGCTCGACCCCAAGGGCAACGCCGTCACCGAGGCCGGTCCTTCCGACGCCGTCGAGATCTTGGGCCTGCAGTCCGTCCCCAACGCCGGCGATGAGTTCCGCGTGTTCGAGGACGAGCGCGAGGCACGTGCGCTGGCCGACGAGCGTTCGCTCAAGGCCCGTATCGAGGAGCAGAGCCGCGTCAAGCACGTGACGCTCGAGAACCTCTTCGAGACTATCGCCGACGCCGAGGTCAAGGAGCTCAACCTGATCATCAAGGCCGACGTCCAGGGTTCCATCGAGGCCCTTCAGGACTCCCTCGACAAGATGGATCAGTCCGAGGTTCGCATCAACACGATCCACTCCGCCGTTGGCGCCATCAACGAGACCGACGTCGTCCTGGCCGACGCCTCTAACGCCATCATCATCGGCTTTGGCGTCCGTCCCGACGGCAAGGCCCGCTCCGCCGCCGAGCGCGAGGGCGTCGAGATCCGTTGCTACGACGTCATCTACAAGTGCCTCGAGGACCTCGATGCTGCCCGCATCGGCATGCTCAAGCCCACCGAGGTCGAGGTCTCCACGGGTACTGCGACCGTTCTGGACACCTTCAAGGTGCCCAAGGTCGGTATCGCCGCCGGTGTCCGCGTCGAAGAGGGCGAGATTGCCGCGACCGATTCTGTGCGCCTGGTGCGCGACGGCATCGTGGTCTTCAACGGTAAAATCGCCTCGATGCGCCACTACAAGGACGAGGCCAAGAGCCTCAAGAACGGCTCCGAGGGCGGTATTGGCCTGGAGAACTTCCAGGACATCAAGCCTGGCGACACCATTGAGGGCTACCGCATCGACCAGGTTGCCCGTACCGAGTAGGGGGTAGCGCTATGAAGCAAACGCAGGCAACCCGCCGTCTGGGCGAGCAGCTTCGCGAGAAGCTCGGTTATATCCTGCTCTTTGAGGTTTCCGATCCGCGTCTCGACCTGGTCACCTTGACCGCGGTCGAGGTTGCGGTGGACCGTTCGTTCGCGCGCGTGTACGTGTCGTGCGACGCGAGCCGCTACGACGAGGTCATGGAGGCGCTCGCCAGCGCCAAGGGCCGCATCCGTAGCCTGTTGGCCCGCTCGCTCGATTGGCGCGTCACGCCCGAGCTCGATTTTCGCATCGATCGCTCGACCGATGAGGCCGAGCGCATCACGCGTGCGCTGGAAAACGTTCCCGCCACGCTTGCGATCGAAAAGGACGAGGACGGCTATCCGATAGCGGATGCCGCCCAGGAGGCAGCTTTAGATGACTAATTCCGCCGACCTCGCCTCGTGCGAGTCTGCAGATATTCAGCGACGCATCCTCGAGCTCATCGAGGGTGCGTCCTCCATTACGATTTCGGGACATACTTCTCCCGATGGCGATGCCTTGGGCTCCGTATTGGGTCTGGGCCTCTCGCTCATGAAGTTTTTCCCCAACAAGGACATTGCGCTGCTGCTGGCAGACGATGACCCGGTTCCGCGCATCTACCGCTTTATGGAGGGTGCCGATCGCCTGATGCCGGCATCTGCGTACACCGGCAATCCGGACCTGTTCATCTCGGTGGACGTACCGGTCGTCGAGCGTCTCAATAATTCCGCCGAGGTGCTTCGTCGCTCCAAGCATGTGGTGTGTTTCGACCATCATCCGGCGCGCGAGGAGTTTGCCGAGCTCAGCCTGAGGCGCGTTGAAGCTGCAGCCTGCGCTATGATCATCGACCGCTTCTTGGACAATTGTGGCATTGTCGCCCGTGATGGCGTCGCGACTTGCCTGCTGTGTGGCTTGGTTACCGATACCGGTCGTTTCCAGTACCAGAACGCCGATGCTGCTGCGTTCCATGCGGCCTCGCGACTGGTTGCCCACGGTGCCGATCCGGCGCGCGTTGCGCTCGAGGTCTACCAGAGCATGCGCGTTGAGTTCCTGCATCTCAAGTCCATCGTTATGGGCCGCATCAAGACGGTGGCGCACGGTCGCGTGGCATATAGCTATGCGTACCAGAGCGACCTCGAGGCCTGCGGCGTCACTTCGGACGAGTGCGACGGCCTGGTCGATGTGGTGCGTTCGGTGATGGGTGTGGAGGTCTGCCTGTTCCTGAAGGGCATTGAGGGCGATACCAAGGTGCGCGGCAACCTGCGCTCCAAGGGCGACCTCGATGTGTCCGAGATCGCTGCTGCTTTTGGCGGTGGCGGGCATCCCGCGGCCGCCGGTTTCTCTAACAACGGAACGATTCTCGAGACGCTCACCGCGGCACTCCCCATGCTGGCCGAGCTGGTAGGGGAGGATCCCGCTTCGGTGACCGTCGAGCTCTAACATTTTGGATGGTACATGGCTCGTCGTACGCCTTCTCAACTGAATATGCTGCTCGCCGTCGATAAGCCGGTGGGCTGCACGTCCCACGACGTGGTATCGCAGTGCCGGCGCGCCCTCCATGAGCGACGCGTCGGCCATGCCGGTACGCTCGATCCCATGGCCTCGGGTGTCATGGTGGTGGGCGTGGGCCAGGCGACCCGTCTGCTGGGCATGCTAACCCTCGATACCAAAAGTTATGTCGCCGACATTTCGTTTGGTGTCGAGACCAATACCGATGACGCGGAGGGCGAGGCCGTCCGCACGGTGCCCGTTGCCCCCGAGCTGCGCGATCTCGCTTACGCCCGTGAGCAGCTGGCCGCTATGCTTGGCCCGCAGATGCAGGTGCCGCCAGCGTTTTCGGCCATCTCGGTCAATGGCGTTCGCGCCTATAAGAGTGCTCGCGAGGGCAATGCGGTAGACTTGCCCCCGCGCCCCGTCGAGGTCTATGCCGCCGACCTGATCGCCGTGGGCGGCGAGGGCGATACGTGCGTCTGGACCGTGGCGTTTTCGGTAAGCAAGGGCACCTACATTCGCGCGCTCGCTCGCGATCTGGGTCGGGCCTGCGATAGCGCTGCGCATATTTCCGCGCTGCGCCGTACGGCCTCCGGCGTGGTTTCCATTGGCGCCTGTCATGCGGTTGAGGAGCTCTCTGCCGAGTCCGCTGCCGGCTTCGCTCTGGATCCCATCGCCGCTCTTGGTGCCACACGTGTCGATTTGCCGGGCAATCTTGCAGACGACCTGCTTTGTGGTCGCCGCATTCCCGTTGAACGCACGCTTGCGGGCTTCGATACGGCGAAGGCGCCGTTCGCGCTCGTACTCGATGGGGGATTGAAGGCGCTTGCTCGTATCGAGGGCGGCCGCTTTGTGATGGAGCACGTCTTTCCGCAGGCGATCGGCGGTGTTCGATGATGCTGACGCCCCACGAGCTCGCGCGTATCTTTTTCGCGGGTGAGTTGGATGAGGCCCGTATCGTTTCTGCCGATGTTTTTGATGGGTGCGAGTTCTTGGGTGCCGCGTCGATCGCTATTGGCGTGTTTGATGGCGTGCATCGTGGGCACCGAGAGCTGATCGAAGCGGTTATTCGCGATGCACATGATCACGGCAGCAAAGCGGTCGTGGTCACCTTCGATCCTGATCCGGACGTCGTGGTGAGTCCGTCGCCCGCCCAAAAATTGATGACGACGGCCGACCGCCTGCATGCCCTGGCTCAAACCGGGGTCGATGCGGTGGTGGCCGTTCCCTTTACGCCTGCCGTGGCAGCACTTGATCATGCCGGGTTTCTGGCGCTGTTATCGCGCGTTGTCGACATTCGCTCCATTCGTGTAGGCAGCGACTTTAGGCTCGGCTGCGGCGGCGCTTCGGGCGTTGCCGAGATGCGCGCCTGGGGCACTGAGCGTGGGGTTGACGTTTACGGTCACGACCTGCTCTGCGTTAACGGGCAGACCATCTGCGCCACGCGCATCCGCCATGAGCTGGGTCAGGGTCATGTGGAGCTGGCTGCCGAGCTTCTCGGCCGTCCCTATATGCTGCGCGGCGTTGTGGCGGCTGGCCGTCACGAGGGCTCCGACATGGGCTTTCCCACGGCAAACATCCAGGTGCCCGACGGCATCCAAGTGCCTGCCGATGGCGTCTATGAGGGTCTGGTGCTGGTCGACGATACCGTATGGCCTGCTGCCGTTAACGTTGGCCTGCCGCCGACCTATGCCGATGATGCCGCCTCGGCGCATCTCGAGGCCAACTTGATCGGCTATGCGGGCGACCTGTATGGCGCTTCCGTGTCGTTGGCGTTTATGCGCTGGCTGCGTCCGTCTCGCGTGTTCGATTCCCTGGACGAGCTTATCGCGACCGTCGAGGGTAATATCGACGATATCCGTCATAACTTGGGTGAGCAGGGGGTGAGTATCCGTGATTAGCGATGAGGAAAAAGATCAGGTACGCGCGGCGTCAGACTTGGTTGCCATCGTGCAGGAAACGGTTGAGCTCAAGCCCCGCGGCCATGAGTTTTGGGGCTGCTGTCCCTTTCATGGCGAAAAGACGCCGTCCTTCCACATTATCCCCGCCACGCAGGTGTGGCACTGCTTTGGTTGCGGCGAGGGTGGCGACGTCTTCACCTATATCATGAAGCGCGAGAACCTGAGCTTTCCCGAGTCAATCCGTTATTTGGCCGATCGCGCGGGTATTGAGCTGCACGACACCGGAGATCGCCGCGAGCGCGGTACCAAGCGTGCCCGAATCTACGATCTGTGCGCCGAGACCGCTCAGTTCTATCACACTATGCTTATGCGCGGTAAGGACGGCCGTCCGCGCGAGTACTTTGCCAGCCGCGGCATGGGCGGCGATGTCTGCCGCCGCTACTGTCTGGGCTTTGCACCGGGCCGTAACGCGCTGGTGTCACACCTGTCCCAGGCGGGTTTTACCCCGCAGGAGATGATTGACGCCAATGTTGCCGTGAGCCGCGGGCGCGGGCAGCTTGCCGACCGCTTCTACGACCGCGTGATGTTCCCCATCTTTGACGAGCAGGGTCACAACATTGCCTTTGGCGGTCGCATCATGGGCGACGGCCAACCCAAGTACCTCAATACCGCCGAGACGAGCGTGTTCCATAAAAAGCGAAACCTCTACGGATTTAATTGGGCCAAGGAGTTTATCGTCGCGCAGGATACCGCCATCGTGGTGGAGGGCTATACCGACTGCATCGCCTGTTGGGAAGCGGGGATTAAAAACGTTGTCGCCACGCTGGGCACCGCGCTCACGGAGCATCACGTCAAGACGCTCACTCGCTTTGCCAAGCGCATCGTGTATATGTTTGACGGCGATGCCGCCGGGCAAAAGGCCGCCCGTCGCGCGATTCAGTTTATCGAGCAGGATTCTATGGACCTGCGCTGCGTGGTGCTGCCCGACGGCAACGATCCCATGGAGTTCATCACGGCACATGGTGGGCAGGAGCTGCAGGCGCGCATCGACGCTGCCGAGCCGCTTATGGACTTCGTGTACCGTTCGCTGCAGGAGTCGAGCGACATCACCACGCCGGGCGGTCGAGCCAAGGCGCTGGAGGACGCTCTCACGCTCATCTATCCGCTGCGCGATAGCTACATGATCGATACGTACTTTATTCAGATTGCCGATCTGTTGGGTTTGGATCTGGAGACCGTGCGCGCGAGCTCGGGCCGCGTGTTTCGCGACGTCGCCAAGCGCGAGGATGCGGAGCGCCGCCGCGAACAGAACTATGAACGCCAGCGGGCGCAGGCTGAGCGGTCCGGTAGCGCGGGCGGTCGGACGTCGGGTTCTTGCGATGCCGGTCGCGGTGCTTGGGCATCGGGCGCTACGCCGCCGGTGTCCGCGCCGGTCGAAGAAGAGCCGTACGACTACGTCCCGCTCGATGCCTACGGTGCCGCGCCCGTGGAGGTCGTCGACGATCTTCCGCCGATCGATGTGCCTGATGGTATGGGCGCTGCGCCCGCCGGTGCCCCGACAGACGCCTC
>CABUOF010000092.1 GCA_902493125.1 uncultured Collinsella sp.
AAACTTTATAATCCTGTTCTTCAGATTCGAGCGAGCTATACACTCAGCCAACGATCGCCCTCGGAGCGGCAAAAGCCCTCGCGCTCCAGATCGGCAAGAATACTTGCGACCAGCTCGCGCTCGACCGGTTCCCGGCCGGCCGCCGTCTCCATCTCGTTAACGCCTGCAACGGCTTCATCGAGCGTAATACCTGCCGGCTGTCCATCGCGCGCCGCCAGCAGCATGCGCACGATGTGGGCGCGCTTTTGGCGACGCGAGCCCTCAAACTTGGACTGACGACTATAGCCCGCCGACCGCCTGGACGGATTGGGCAGTGTCTTTTTAAGATACGCGCCGTAATCCAGCAACGCGTAATACCACGCGCGCGGCGTATCGGCATCATCTTGAGGCGCGGCAAAGGGCGCAATCCCATCCGCCACCGCACCGGGGGCCGCCGGACAGGCAGCTTGAATCAGCGGCACCAGCTCGCGATCGGGAACGGCCGGCACATCGGGAAAGAAATGATGCAAAAAGACCGTGCGCACATTGGTCTCCAAATACACGCCCGGAAGATCGAATGCAAACGAACGGATGCCCTGCGCCGTTGCCGGGCCAATGCCGGGCAGAGCGACCAAGTCACGCGTCTCGCGCGGAAACTCCCCATCCCAGTCCTCTACAACGCACTGTGCAGCCCTGTGAAGCGCCAAGGCGCGGCGATTATAGCCCATCCCCTGCCACGCATCCAAGACATCGGAAGGGACAGCCTGAGCGAGCGCCTGAACAGTCGGAAAGCGATCGAGCCACGCCGGCATACGCGTCTCCACGCGCGGCACCTGCGTCTGCTGCAGCATGACCTCGGAGAGCCAGATGATATACGGGTCGTGCGTTCGGCGCCACGGAAGGTCGCGATAACGCAAGACCCCTTCCGAACGAATCATCGAACGAAAGGGGTCCTGAATCATAGCTATACTCCTTATGCGGCGCTATTCCTCCCGGCAAGCGTACGCGCAGGCAGCGTACTCGGGAAACGCATCGCGATCGGCGAACTTGGGATCGACAGCCGGAAACTGGCGATGGGCGACGATATCGCCGAGCGAAACGGAATCGAGGTAGTCGCGCATCAACGCCTGGGCTCCGGCCCACAGGGGATGATAGCAGCACGCGCCCATGCGCGCACAGTCACCATCGGGGGCGGTGCAGTCGTTCATAACCATAGGGCCCTGAACGGCCTCGACGACCTGGCGGATAGTGACGTCGTCCGGACTGACCTTGAGACGCATGCCACCGTGGACGCCACGCAGGCTCTCCACAATACCGGCCTGGACCAAACCGTGCTGAATCGAGCGGGCAAACGAATACGGGACATTGACCTCTTCGGCAGCGGTGCGAACAGAAAGCAAACGCTCCGGATCCTCGGCAAGCATCGCCAGCATGCGAAGGGCGTAATCAGTCTTCCTCGATATGTCCATTTTTCCCCTTTCAAGGAATACGAACAGCTCGAACGAGCTCCGGGGCCGAGCTTGTGTCGAGACGCTAAATGACCGCCAGGACATCCAAATGGTAAATCGGATATCCACTGAGTGCCGCGCTTGGAGCGAAATGCATCAGATGCGGCGCACAGTGCAATTTAGTATAACCTAACCCCCTGTCTCGTAGAACAGGTGTTGCGCAACAAAGCTGTTGTTCAGACAGATATACTTATTAGATTTTACTTGCGTTCCCGAAGGCGCGGGGATTCTGGGCGAAGATGCACCAGGGCGATCGTTCTATCGAAACAAAGCGCATCAAACGCAAAAAGCCACGTCCGAAGACGTGGCTTTAATTGCGTTGGCGGGAAGTACGGGGCTCGAACCCGCGACCTCCGACGTGACAGGCCGGCGCTCTAACCAAACTGAGCTAACTCCCCAGGCAGTCGTTCGCGTTTGTTTCCGCTCGCGTGCGCTGCGGGGATTAGTATACACAGAAGTCTGTCCGGCGCGCAACAACTTTTTTGAAAAAATTTTTCAGGGCCATCCGGGAGGGTCTCCGGGGTTGAGGGCGGGGGTTAAGTTTGCTGCTCTACAGTCCTGCGCAAGACGGAAAGCACATTAAGTGCTTTCCTTTGCGTGCGGAACTCGCGACAAACTTAACCCCCGCCCTCAACCCCGGAGACCCTCCCTGCCGTCACATTATTCAACCAGTTTTGCGGGCGTGCGCCGCTGCGCGGCTAGCCCGCGTGCTCCTCGGCGGGGTTGGTCTGATGGATCTTGTTGAACTTCGGCCTTTGGCTTAAAGAAAAACGGGGGATGCATTGTGCATCCCCCGTTTTTGTTGCGGTTAGTCTAGATCAATAAATTTGGTGCTTATGATCTTGCCGTCTTTTACTAGCATTCTGGCCATGGTGGGGCCTCGGGTGCCTCTGGGGTAGCTAGCGCTGCCCGGGTTGAGGACTAAACAACGGCCCACTTGGGCTTCTTTGGTTACGTGGGTGTGACCATTGATGGCTACGTCTACGGATCCCACCGGAAGGTCTTCGCGGTAGTGGGCTACGGCGAATTTGAGGCCTTCGTAGGTAAAGAGCGCAAGACGGTCTACATCGGGACCGTAGTCGCGGTAGTAATCGTTGTTGCCCAGTACGGCCCGCACGGGGGCGATGGTGCATAGGTGCTCGTAGTCTATCTCTGACGTGAGGTCGCCGGCGTGGATGATCAGGTCTGCGCCCTCAAGCTCGTCCAGGAGCGCAGGCGATAAATAGCCGTGGGTGTCCGAGATGATGTCGATGCGCTTGGCGCTTGCACTGTTCATGGGATCCCTTCCGCAAAAAACGATTCGGCAGATACATACAAAAAAGGCCCCACGGCTCCGCAGACGATGGGTCTACAGGGCTGCGGGGCCAGTGTGCTAGAGACTCAGAGCCTTCTTGAGCGGCACGACGCGGCGGCGCGAAACCGGCACGCGTTCGTCGACGCCCGTAATGCCCAGCTGGATGGCACCCGAGGGCACCGTCTCGACATCCGTGACGCACGCCAAGTTGACGATATAGCGGCGGTGAACACGGAAGAAGCCAAAGTCGCAGAGCTTGGCCTCAAACTGCGCCAGCGAGGTCGTCGACAAAAAGCGATCATCGACGGTATAGATGCAGGAGTAATCGTCCTTGGCCATGATAAAGCGAATGTCGTCCACGGGAATGAGCACCTTGCGGCCGCCCTTTTCCACCGGGATACGCTCGATGGTCACCTTGCTGTCCGTAACCGGCTTGGCGCGTTGCATGACCTTCTCGATCGCGCGATCCAAGCGAGCTTCCTCGACCGGCTTCATCAGATAATCGACGGCATCCACATCGAATGCCTCGACCGCATGGTCACTATACGCAGTCACAAACACGATCGCCGGCGGATTTTTGAGCTTATGCAGCGCCTCGGCAAGTTGCAGGCCCGAGGCACCGGGCATCGAGATATCGAGAAACACGACATCCACGCGACTTTCCATCAGCATCTCGATGGCGGAGCGGACGCTCGACGCCTCCGTGATCGTGCCGATCTTGCCCGTTTGCTCGAGCAGGAAGCGAAGCTCCGAGCGAGCCGGCGCCTCATCATCCACAATCATCGCACGCAGCATAGGGATAAAACCTTTCGTCAACTAACTACGCCGGGCATCCGTCGCATGACGTTGAGCCCGTAGCCTTTTATTTTACTCTTGAATGTCAAAGATGCTCTCTGACAAATCAAGATGAAGGAGCACTTTGGTGCCCTTGCCCGGCGCCGATTCGACACGCGTATAGGAGTGCGGCCCATAAAAGCGATGGATGCGCTCCGAAATATTGTGCATGGCCACACCGGCGCCGCCACCCTGGGGAGAGCTGGCGTCGGGACGGGCAGAACGCTCGTCAAACAGTCTGGCGGCGGTACCCTCATCCATGCCCACGCCATTATCGGCCACGGCAATCAAGATTGCATCCTCGCCGTCTTGGTGAACGGTCACGTCGATCCTCAGGGCGTCGTCATCGCCCATACCATGACGTACGGCGTTCTCGACAATCGGCTGGATCACGAACGCCGGCACCAGCGTATCTTCCACGTCCTCGGACACATCGAACGTCGCAAGCACGCGGTCCTCGCCAAAGCGGGCCTTCTCAAAGGTAAGGTAGCGCTTGGTCTGTGCGACCTCGCGCGAGACCGGAATAAGCGATCCCGAGTTGTCGAGCGTGGCACGATAGAACGATGAGAACTCACGAAGCAGTTCGCGGGCCCGCAGCGGGTCGGTGCGCGTAAACGATGCAATGGTGTTCAGCGTGTTGAACAGGAAGTGCGGGTTAATCTGCGCCTGCAGCGCACGCACCTCGGCGCGCGCCGTGAGTTCCTTTTGCACCTCGAGCTCGTGGATGGCGAGCTGCGTGGACAAGATCTCGGCAAAGCCCGAGGCAAGCGCATACTGGGTACGGTCGACGGCGCGCGGGGTCTTGTAGTAGAACTTGAGCGTGCCGACGGTACGATCGCCCACCTTGATGGGGGCGATAATGCCGGCGGGGACTTGGTTGTGCGAGCCGTCCGAGCCCACGACATCCACCATACGGTTGAACGACTGCACGATGCCATGTTCGATAACGTAGCGTGTGGCAAGCGTGTGGATGGGAGTATCGGGCAGCAGTTTTTCCTCAAACTCGCCCGCGCAGGCAAGCACGTTGTCCTCGTCGGTGATGGCCACCGTCATGGCGCGCGTCTCGGGCAAAATGCGCCGGCACACCAAACGCGCCGACTCCTGCGTCAGACCGCCCTTAATGTCCTCGAGCATGGCCGAGGCCACCGAGAGCGTCTCCTCGGTGTACTGGGAGCGCACCGAATCGGGATTGAGCGTCAAAAAGATAAAGATGCACAGAAAGATGCACAGCAGCGCGCAGGCAATCACCGTGGCGATCGGCTCGATACCGGTCACCAAGGCAAAAATAAAGTACACCAGCACGCAAATGGCGCAGGCAACGGCAATGATGCGAAAGATTGATATTGAACTATCGCGCTGGGCGCGGCGGTCGATCATTCGGCCCCCTCCAGGATACTGATCAGTTGTGCGTCACGCCAAAGCCCGTCCATGATCTTGGGCCAAAAGCTCTGGAAACGCAGGTAGCTTGCAGCGTTTTGGCGCGCATAGGCCTTTGCCTCGCCGATACCATGGCGCCAAATGCGCAGGTAGCCCTCATGCTCGCGGGTAAACACGCTGCGGACCATAGCGGTCTTGCGCACGCGGTCGTCGAGCTCGCGCGAAATCCAAGGGCCCGGGTAGGGCATGAGCGATGCCGCCGTAACGGGAATGAGCTCCTTTTGATGCGCGGCGAATGTCAACTTGGCCCGTTCGTAGTACCAACGGTATACATCCTGCATAAAGCGCGGTGAGCGCTTTTCGGACTCCGGAGGCAGATGGCGCACGGTCCACTCGTTATCGAACCACACGTCGTAGCCAAACATGCGCATGTTAAAGAGGTAATCCAAGTCCTCGCCGCGGGTGATAAACGGGTCAAAGGCCACACGCGTAAAGGCGCGGGCGTGCAGGGCCATCAGGCCGCCGCACACGTAGTTGGAACGCGAGATGCGGGTGCCCGAGAGCGCCTTTTTCATCCAACGGTTGAACTCGATGCGCTTGGTCCACCAACGATGGCAGATGCCCGCCTTGTCCGTGGGAGCCAGCGGCGAGCCGTCGCGATCGTAGAAATAACCGCTCTTGACCAAGATCGGCAAGCCCTGACGCGTCTGCTGCCCCAACGCATAGGTCGCGCGCTTCATAAAGTCGGCGTCGATGACAGTCTCATCGTCATCCAAGAAGATAACCGCGTCATGCCCCAGCACAGCGGCACAGGCTAGCCCCATATTGCGGATGGCACCGTAACCTCGCAGGCTCACGCACTCGCCCGAACCCTTGGGCGCGATCTGAGCAACCCGGTCTGCGATATGCGAGGCCTGGGTGTTGGTGACAACGGTGACCTTGAGCGTGGAATGCGCGTCGACAATCTCGTGCACGCGCAGCGACACATCGGCTGTGGCAGAAACGGGACAGACCACCAAAAGGATGATGCGCGGGATGTCGCGCACCTGCTCAAGCGAGGCCAGACAGCGGTCGAGTTCGGGATTGTCGGCGTTGAGTCGTGTCGAATGGTCATAGGTGCCAGGGGCGTTTGCGCAAGCGTCATCGCCCGCCCAATACGTTGGAATCACGACTGTGGCGTTCATGCCTTA
>CABUOF010000093.1 GCA_902493125.1 uncultured Collinsella sp.
TCAACGATATGGCACCGTGGGGACACATGTATGTCAATCCTGGTCTAACAGAGCCAAATTTAATCCGGTTAACGGTCATTTTCGCAGCTCAGAAGCTTTGCCGAGGTCGCCCCAAATCACACTTGCCAGACAACCGCGCTTACGAATGCAGGCACGCACACGCCCAACGCCATCCTCCGCTATATTCAACATAGAGTTATACATATGCTTCTATGTAAGGAGTTTCATATGCCTGTCGTAAAGCCTATTTCTGATCAGACGCGCGCGCTAACTACCATTCAGGAACGCGAAGATCACATTCAACGTACCATCGCTCATGGTTACGACGACCTCACCAACGGTCGTGTGCGCCCCTGGAAACAAGCGAAGGCCGAGGCGGATCGGATGCGAGCCTCGAGATAAGCCCTCCCCCATGTAACCATCCTGTAAATCATAGCAGCGCACTCGAGTTTTACCGTGATGCGGTCGCGCCCGGCGCTCCACTGTGCTAAAGTATCCCGAACGTTCAAACGACTACGAGGGGAACTAGAAGATGGCACGTGTGCACAACTTCTCAGCTGGCCCGGCCGCGCTGCCCACAAGCGTGCTCGCCGAGATCGCCGACGAGATGATGGACTACCGCGGTTGCGGCATGTCCGTGCTCGAGATGAGCCATCGATCTAGCATGTACCAGCAGATCATCGACGACGCCGAGGCAACCCTGCGCCGCCTGCTGAGCATCCCCGACAACTACCGCGTCCTGTTTTTGCAGGGTGGCGCCACGCTGCAGTTTGCGGGCATCCCCATGAACCTCATGCGCCACGGCCGCGCCGGCTACGTCGTGACCGGCAACTTTGCCAACAAAGCGTACAAGGAGGCCGCCAAGTACGGCGAGGCCGTGCTGCTCGCGAGCTCCGAGGACACCAACTTCGACCGCATTCCCACCATGGCCGATATCAACGCGCGCATTGCCGCCGAGGCCGCGAGCGATGGGCTCGACTACGTCTACATCTGCCAGAACAACACCATCTTTGGCACCATGTACCACGAACTGCCCGATTGCGGCGACGTACCGCTGGTCGCCGATGTCTCGAGCTGCTTTCTGTCGCAGCCGCTCGACGTTGAGCGCTACGGGGTCATTTACGCCGGCGCGCAGAAAAATGCCGGCGCCGCGGGCGTGACCGTGGTCATCGTGCGCGACGACCTCATCGCCGACGGCCCCGCCTTTGCGCAGACGCCGCAGTACCTGGACCTTAAGACCCAGGCCGCCAAGGGATCCATGCTCAACACGCCCAACACCTTTGGCATTTACGTGTGCGGCAAGGTGTTCCACTGGGTCGAGGAGACCGGCGGACTTGCCGCCATGGCCGAGCGAAACTGGGCCAAGGCCAACCTACTCTATGACCTGCTCGAGCACAGCGAGCTGTTCCATGGCACCACGCAGGCCGACAGCCGCTCCATCGCCAACGTCACCTTCCGCACCGGCGACGCCGAACTCGACGCGGCCTTTGTCGCAGGCGCGGCCGAGCACCAGATTCAAAACGTCAAGGGCCATCGCCTGGTGGGCGGCATGCGCGCCAGCGTCTACAACGCCGTAACCATGGAAGACGTGCAGGCACTGGCCACGTACATGAAGGACTTCGAAGCGCAGCATAGTTTGAGTCCGCGATCTAACTAGCCCGCAACCCGCGGGCCGACCAGCCACCTCAAACCACCCTGTTTAGATCAAAACCTGCTAAGGAGTTTTTCATGCGTAAGATTAAGACCATCGACGACATCCCCAAGGACGGCAAGGTCGAGTTTGGCGAGGGCTACGAGTTTGTGAGCACCGCCGAGGAGGCCGACGCCATCCTGATGCGCTCCACCGACCTGCACGGCTACGAGCTGCCCGAGGGCATTCGCGCCATCGCCCGCTGCGGCGCCGGCGTCAACAACATCCCCGTCGAGGAGTACGCCAAGAAGGGCGTCGTCGTCTTTAACTCCCCCGGCGCCAACAGCAACGCCGTCAAGGAGCTCGTCCTGGGTATGCTGGTGCTTTCGAGCCGCGGCGTGGTGCAGTCGATGAACTGGGTGCGCGACAACGCCGACGACCCCGAGATTCAGGTCGACGCCGAGAAGGCCAAGAAGGCCTTTGTGGGCCGCGAACTCAAGGGCAAGCGCATCGGCGTCATCGGCCTGGGCAACGTGGGCTCCAAGGTCGCCAACGCCTGCGTTGATCTAGGCATGGACGTCTACGGCTACGATCCGTTCATTTCCGTCGAGCACGCGTGGGTGCTAAGCCGCGAGGTGCAGCGCGTGGGCACGCTCGAGGACCTGTGCCGCGGCTGCGACTACCTCACCGTGCACGTGCCCAGCAAGGCCGACACCATCGGCATGATCAGCACCGAGCAGATCGACCTGCTCGCCCCGGGCGCCGTGCTCATCAACTACGCGCGCGAGACCATCATTGACGAGGACGCCGTCGACGCCGCTCTGCGCGAGGGCAAGCTGAGCTGGTTTAGCTGCGACTTTGCCACGCCCAAGACCGTCAAGATGCCCAACACGTTTATCACCACGCACTCGGGCGCAGGCACCGGCGAGGCCGAGGCCAATTGCGCCGACATGGCCATCAGCGAGCTCAAGGATTACCTGGAAAACGGCAATATCGCGCACAGCGTTAACTACCCCGCCTGCAGCATGGGCAAGGCGCGCGCCGCAAGCCGCATCGCCTGCCTGCACGCCAACGTGCCCAACATGATCGGCCAGATCACGGCCATCCTGGCCAAGGACAACGCCAACGTGCAGCGTATGACCAACGAGTCCGCCGGCGAGAACGCCTACACCATGTTCGACACCGACGAGCACCTGAACAGCAGCACGATCGAGGCGCTTAAGCAGATTCCGTCGATGTATCGCGTGCGCGTGATCAAGTAACGCCGACTGACCTGACGGGCAGCTCCCCATGTGGCCTGCCCGTCACTGACATTGAATGCCCGCGGGGGTGCCTTTCGCACGAGAGGCGCCCCCGTTTTTGTGAGCGCTCCATTAAATGCACCGAGCCGCTTCTTGGCATACAATCTGTATGTTGACCTAACTATCTGTGAGGTGCCTATGGTTGATACAGATTTTGCTTGGCGGCTTACGCAAGGGCTCGTGCGGATCGACAGTTCCGACCCAGGTGCGAATGAGGACGAGATTGAACGCTATATCAAAGCGTTGGTTGAGGAACGGTTGGCGCAGCTGAGCCATCCGGTACTCGATGCCGTGCAGGTTGAGGAACTCGAGGTGCTGCCCGGGCGCCGCAACCTTATGGTCACCGTGCCGGGCCAAAGCGACGAGCCACGGCTCGTCTATATCTGCCATATGGATACCGTTACACTGGGCGATGGCTGGGACGCGGACATTCCGCCGCTCGGAGCGATCGTGCGCAACGATAAACTCTATGGCCGCGGTGCCTGCGATATGAAGGGTGGCCTGGCCTGCGCCATTGCCGCACTGGTCCATACGCTCGAGCGCGTGGCGGCAGAAGGCAAGCTGCCCCGCCGTGGCTTCTCACTCATTTGCTCGGTCGACGAGGAAGACTTTATGCGCGGCTCAGGGGCCACGATCGATGCTGGCTGGGTCGGCTCGCGTGAATGGGTGCTGGACACCGAGCCCACCGACGGACAGATCCAGGTGGCGCACAAGGGGCGTACGTGGTTCGAGATTGAAATGACTGGCGTGACGGCGCATGCGAGCCAGCCCTGGAAGGGCGCGGATGCCGTCGCCGCCATGGCCGAGGTCGTGTGTTCGCTCCGTCGCGCGTTTATGGCGCTGCCCGCGCACGATGAGCTGGGGCCTTCGACCATCACGTTTGGCCAAATCGAGGGCGGATATCGCCCCTACGTCGTACCCGACCGCGCCAAAGTCTGGGTCGATATGCGTCTGACGCCTCCGACCGATACGGCCGCCGCGACGCGCATGGTAGAGCAGGCCATCGCCGTCGCCGAAGCCGCCGTTCCCGGTTGCCATGGCAGCTACACCGTGACGGGCGACCGCCCCGCCATCGAGCGCGACCCGAACTCTCCCCTTCTAGCAGCGCTCAAGCGTGCCGCCGATGACGTGACGGACGCGGACACGACCGTCGGCTTCTTTACCGGCTACACCGACACCGCTGTCATTGCCGGCAAGACAGGTAACCGCAATTGCATGAGCTACGGTCCCGGGTCGCTCGCGCTCGCGCACAAGCCCAACGAATATGTGCCCCCTGCCGATATCGTTCGTTGTCAGCAGGTGCTGATCGCGCTCGCCGATAACGTGCTCTGGGACGCGAGCGGCCAAGTTGGGGCATAATAAGCCGCGAACAAACCGACTCGTGCGTTAGGACCGCCCATGAAAGCACTTCCGTTTCCCTGCATCCGCCCGGCTCAGGACCGCGTGCTCGAGGCGCTGCCTGCAATGGGCAGCATCCTGAGCGGCAACGATGCTCTGCGCGGAGCCATTGCCGATGGCCTGATGCTCAAGGACCCGGGTGCGGCGTATTACGTGTACGAATGCTCGGGCGAGCCGGGGCGCGTAACAGGTGTCGTGGCGATCTGCCCGACGAGTGTACTTGCGGGCGGCAAGGGCGTTGCCAGCGCTGACGTGGCCGCCGCTGCGCACGCGATCGCCGAACTCAAAGTTCAGCCTCGTCCCGTGTCGCTCGCCTACGAGGCCTCGCCCGTCATGGATATCATCCTGGGCGCCGCCAAAGAGGGCGCGTCGCTCTACGCCGTCACCGACCCCGCGGGCATTACGCACCGCGCGTGGGAGGTCAAGCGCGAGGACGCCGTCGGGGCCATCCGCGCTATGCTCGACCAAGCACCGGAGCCAGCACTGGTCGACGACCCTACCTACGCTGCCGCGCTGGTCGGGGCATCACAGCTCCTGACCGACGATGCCCGTGCCGCCGGCACCTACACGGGCAAAGAGCCGTTCAACTTTGCCGTAGCTGCGCTCTTCCCCGCCGCGCAGGTCAGCGGCGCCGCGCCGCAGGTTCCGACAGGTCTGCTCACGCACCAGGTCGCGCGGTTCTAGCAAAACCAGACCGCCCAGCGCAAAAATCGGCAGCTCAACAAACAGGGGGCGGAGATGCAGCAGGTACATGCATCTCCGCCCCTTTTGCGTCGAGAAGTTATGCCGGCGACCCGTGCCGCCGCGCTCGCGTTATCCGCGCTGCGGACCCGCAGTAGCCACAAGCGGTTCAAGCCCCAGCTCGCGCGCGTAATCCTCCTGCGTAAAAATCTCAATCAGCTCAAACGTACCGGCCTCGTCGTCAAACACGAAATGCAGCACCGAGCAGTTGCCCGGCACGCGATCGCGCTCGTCGGCCGCCGCACCCTTCACGTGGTCCATGAACTCCTTGATGGCCGATCCGTGGCTCACCGCGAGAACGCACTCGTGGTCCGGGCGTCGCATAAGATCGGTCAACGTCGCCACCATGCGCTCGCGCACCTGCATCTGGCCCTCGCCGCCAAACTGGCAATAGAAGTCGCGCCATGGGCGTTCGGGCATGAGCATCACGCGCTCGGCCTCAAACTCGCCAAAGAACCACTCGCGCAGACCGTCCAGGCGCTCGTGCGCCAAGCCCGGCCACAAGTTGGCGATAGTCTGCTCGGTGCGATGAAGCGTCGAGGTGTAGGCGTGGTCGGGCTCAATGCCGCGCGCACGTAAAAACATGCCGGCGCGCGCCGCCTGGTCGCAACCCAACTGCGTAAGCGGCGAGTCACTCCAACCCTGAATAATGCGCTTAAGGTTGAATATTGTCTGCCCATGACGAACCAGATACAGGTCTTTATTCATAGGGGTCCTTTCGTTCGTTACCAATCAAGGAGCGAAAACGCACCGTCGCAATAGCCAAAATGAAGCACGGCACCGTTGTCGGGTAGCTCTCCCCTGCCAGTCACATACTCAAGAAACTCCTGGCAGGAAGAGCCGTGGGAGACTGCCAGCACACAGTCGTGCTGCGGCCTGGCCATGATGTGGGACA
>CABUOF010000094.1 GCA_902493125.1 uncultured Collinsella sp.
TAATCGCGCCAGCCCTGGGTCACGACCCAGGCGTCGTCGGGCAGGCCCTGGGAAAACTCGAGCGCATGCTGCACCAGTGCCGCCTCGGACGTGCCCATATCCATGAGCATATACGGAGAGGAGCCAACCGAGGTATGGAAGAAGTGCAGATGAGCGTCATGGAAACCGGGGCAGACAAACTGCTCGCCGTAATCGACCACCGGCGTGGCGGCAGGTGCAGCGGCAATCACGTCATCGGGCGCGCCGACCGCGACGATGCGATCACCCGCGATGGCAATCGCCAGCTCGCGGGCGGTATCGATGCCGTCTTGCGCGGTAAAGACGTTCTTGGAGCGGATAATCCGATCGATATGCTGCATGGGAACCCCCATCTCTGGCAGGAAATTCAACACTCCCGAGTGTACTCCCCCGCCCTTGCAACAAAACCCCAAGCGGCAAACGGCAACTTTACCAGCCCTAGCGGCAGGTGGCATACTGGAGAGAGCCTGTACGATTTTGCGATCGAGCCAACAAGGAGCAAATCGACCATGACGAAGACCAAGGCACAGCAAATTATGGCGGCAACCGAGGTTCGCGCGGCAGACGACGTCACCGCGGCCATCCGAGATATCGCCGCCGAGTTTGAGCCCTACATCATCAAGCAGCGCCGGCACTTCCATAAGCACCCGGAGCTGAGCCTTGCCGAGGAGCGCACGACTTCCGACATCGCCAACCAGCTCGACGCCATGAATATCCCCTACGAGCGCCCGCTCAAGACGGGCCTGGTGGCGACGCTCCGCGGTA
Source organism: uncultured Collinsella sp. (assembly GCA_902493125.1). Classification (GTDB taxonomy): domain Bacteria; phylum Actinomycetota; class Coriobacteriia; order Coriobacteriales; family Coriobacteriaceae; genus Collinsella. The sequence continues at coordinate 784 of CABUOF010000094.1, forward strand.
CCGCGCCCGATGCCTACCGCGAGGACGGCACGCCGCGCCGCCGTATCCTGTTGCGCGCCGATATCGACGCCCTGCCTGTCACCGAGCAAACCGGCGAGGAGTTCGCCAGCGTCAACGAGGGCTGCATGCACGCCTGCGGTCACGACTGCCATATCGCCATGATGCTCGGCACGCTGCAGATTCTGCGCCACATGACCGATGACATCCACGGCGAGATTCGCATCGTTTTCCAGCCCAGCGAGGAAAACGGCCAGGGCGCCAAACTCATGATCGGCACGGGTGTGCTCGACGGCGTCGACGGCGCCTACGCCGCGCACATCTGGAGCGAGGTCGACGCCGGCACCGTAAGCTGCGAGCCCGGCCCACGCATGGCAAACACCGACTGGTTCCGCATCGACGTCCGCGGCACCTCGTGCCATGGCGCCATGCCCCAGCGCGGCCACGACGCCGTTATGGTTGCCGCCGAAATCGTCAACGCCCTGCAGACCATCGTCTCGCGCGAGATTAGCCCCTACGAACCCGCCGTCATCACCGTCGGCGAACTGCACGGCGGCACCGCGCGCAACGTTATCGCCGGCACGGCGTACCTCGCCGGCACGGTGCGCACCTATGGCGACAAGACGCATGAGGAGATGCCCGAGCTTATGCGCCGCATCGTGGAGCACACCGCAGCAGCACTAGGCGCCGAGGCAGAACTCACCGACTACACCATCGCCAACTACAAGGTCGAAAACGATGCCGCCTCGAGCGAGCGCTGCCGCCAAGCTGTGCTCAAGTGCTTGGGCCCCGCGGGCGAGGGCCATTACCGCGGCACGCTTTCGGGCGAGGACTTCTCGGAGTATCTGCGTCGCGTACCGGGCGTGCTCGCCTTTGTTGGCACGCGCAACCCCCAGATTGGCGCCACGTACGCCCAACATTCTTGCTTCTACAAGATTGACGAGTCGGTACTGGCCAAGGGTTCCATGGTAGCCGCCCAGTATGCCATCGACTTTTTGGCCGAGCCCACGCAAGAGGAGCTCGACGGCCCCACGATCGCCGCGGTTGCCGAGACCAATCCCGACTTGGCCGCCAAGCTGCGCTCTGCCAAGGCAACGGCCGCCGAGGCGCGCGACGCCATGCACGACGCCCGCACCGCCCGCCATGCCGCCATTAAGGGCATTCACGATGCCCGTGCCGCTGCTCGCCACGATGAGAAGCATGACGAGTAGACTGTAAGATTCTTCAAACACCCATTCAAAATAATGAGAGGGCGGATGTTGAAACGAACGTCCGCCCTCTCATTATTTGCCAAGCGCTATTTCTACCATTTCAACCCCGTCCCCAAATGGCAGAGCCAGCGTGGGGTTTCGAGGTGGATGATATCGGTGGGAACTCCGGCGGGAGCGTGACCACCAAAGAGTAGGCCCGCGTCCGCCGGGTTGACAAGGCGCACGATCCATACGGCAACGACCAACACGCACAGAACAATAACCGCAATGTCGATGCCACGCTTTAGCTTGCTCGATGCCGCCTCCTCGCGCACGAACGCGAGCACAAACGCAATCGGCACCACCCAAAACAGCGGATGATAAGCGAAGGCCGCCGCAAAATCGAGGCGCAGTGCTGCCAGCCAGGCCCTCGTCATGCCACATCCCGGGCAGGGAATGCCCGTCATCAGGCGAAACACGCAGCCGATATCGAGCAGGTAGAGTGCGAACCAGGCGACAAAGAGCACACCGATGCAAGAAAGGGCGCGGCGAATGAGTTCCGCCGCGCCCTTATGTCCCTGGGAGCTGTTCACGCCGCTCTTATCGTTAGGCACGAGCGCCAAGACGGACGTTGTAAGCCGTTGCCATGGCATTGGTATTCTTGATGATGATGTTCATGGCAAAGATGGGGCCAAGGCCGCACAGCAGCGCGCCGACGATCTGCCACATAAGAACGGTGGTACCGTTCTCCTGGAACATCAGGCCATAGCGAGGAGCATTAGCCTGCAGGCGGTTACCGATCTTGTAGTACCAGTAGAGTGCGTAGAAGCCGCAGGTCACGAACGACAGCAGGATATATGCTGCCAGACCCGGCGTGGAATCGCCGTCGTCCTGGCACATGACATTGATGTCGCGGGCGAGGCAATAGAGGAAGTAATATGAATAGATGCCGCAGGTCACGATGGAAAGCAGGAGCCAGCCGATCACGCCACGGTCGGTTTTAATCGGAGTATAGCCCATCGGGGCAGGTGCAGGCTGCTGAGTATACTGCTGCTGACCGGTGTACTGCTGCTGCCCGGCGTACTGCTGCTGAGGCTGAGGCTGAACTGCCTGAACCGGAGTGGGCTGAATCTGCGTGGGCTGCGGAGCAGGCTGGGGCTGAGGTGCAGGCTGCGGAGCAGGAGCAGCGGAAGCGGCACCGACGGCAGAACCGCAGACAGGGCAGAATTTGGCATCATCCGAAATGGGAGAACCACAAGTGGGACAGAACATAAGCCTCTCCTTTTCCTAAGGCGTTGCACGCCTTCAAACCTTACACGTCTATGTTCTCAACAATAGCCGCGACGTTGTTGCGCAACATTGGCCAATTTCCGAGAAATTTTACTGCAACCGTTTTCCCAGGCATTTTCTTGCTTTCGCAGTAGAAAAAGGCGCCCCGGGCTCAGTTGCCCAGGGCGCCTCGACCGACTATTCGGTTTGATTGTTTTCGGCAGCAGGATTATCGCCCGGCTCATCCGCCGGCGTGGCAACGGCATTCCAATCGGGTTCTGCAGGCGTCGCCTCGGGCGCCGGTGCGGGTTCAGGGGCAGGTGCCGGAGCAGGGGCAGGTGCGGGTGCAGGGGCAGGTGCCGGAGCAGGTGCAGGAGCAGGGGTAGGCACGGGTGCCGGGGCAGGTGCAGCCCCAGTGGCGGCCGTGGGATTGAACCCCGCAGGAGCAGGCTTCTTCTCACCCGGAAGCACAAACGTCAGAACATCGTCGGCATCCTCATCGGCCCACTCGCTGGCATAGCGCGCGGCCCAGTAGCCAACGGCGCGATACTTGAGCATCTTGCCAAACACAGTCAGGAACACCGTGACAAAGGCAACGATCATCAAGAACAGGATGAGCGTAATGCCGCCGCCCTCGATGATTGCCTCAAGACCCGTGGGGCGATAGTAATAGCTATACATACCAAACGTAGCAATGGCGCCAAAGATGGCGGTGAAGATCCACGTGATGATGTGCGACACGATGCCCGTCAAAAACTCGGGAAGAATCGAGGCGCAGAATAGCTTGCCCAGGTTGGCCTTATAAGACTTCCAGACCTTCTCGAGCGAAAACGCGCTTTCCACGCGCCCCGCGACGGCAAAGTGCATCACGGCGGCATCACCAAACATCTTAAAGAAGATGCCCAGTACCACCGACACGATCATGGCAAAGACAAGCAGCCCCATCGAACCGATGAGGGCACCCTCAAGACCGCTCCAACCATTGAAATAATATGAACCGACGGCACCGATCACGACGCTCTCGATAGCCGAGAACACCACGCCAATCACCGGAATAATGGCCACGAACTCGAGCACACCGGTAATGACAGACGAGAAAATGCCCAATCCAAACGAGGTCGAGCGCAGCAGCGGACGCTCCATGCCGTTATCATCCTTGAGCGACAGGTCACGACCCCACTCGATGGCAAAGCCCGCGCCGCACACGCTTGCCACGTACGCGAGCAAAAAGCCAATGGCCGCTGCGATACCGCCGATAACGGGGATAAACAGCACCAGCACCGAGACAACACAGATCAGCGCCGGCAAAAAGGCGATCTGGCATACGCGAACCAAGGCGCCGGGAACCTTAAGCATGTCGTTGAAGGCCTGAGCCATACAACCCTTGGGCGCGTTCATAGCCGGCTGGGGCGCAACGAACGGCTGCGGCTGCGGCTGGGCAAACGGCTGACCCTGCGGCTGAGGTTGAGCTTGCGGAGCGGGACCGGCGGCCTTAACCTCGGTATTAGGGGCACCGCACACGCCGCAGAACTTGTCGTTATCGCCCATGGGGGCGCCACACTGCGAACAGAACATCGAAATCATCCCTTCGTATCTAGAGCGAATCACCTGGATCGCAAACGATGTCTTTGGCATCATTATCGCCCAATGTGGGGACAAATACCGCAAGATGACCGATTTGCAACGTAGCCGGTTTGTTCAATGATTCGAAGGGTACGACCGGGCTAGTTCGTGCCGCGGAAGCCCTTGCCGACGATTTCGGAGCTATCGACGATGGTGATGAAGGCGCCAGGGTCAATCTCGCGGGTATAGCGGCGCAGTTGCACTGCCTCGCGACGGCTCAGCACGCTCATGATCACCGTGACGCACTTGCCCGAGAAGGCGCCATAGCCACGGCTGATCGTTGCTGTGCGGTTGAGATGCTTGACGATAAACTCCTCGACTTTGCGCGGTTCGACGCAAATAATCGTGCAGACCTTACGAAGGTGAATGCTCTCGATGGCCTTATCGACCACGAGCGTCTTGGCAAACAGACCAAGCACGCAGTACAGGCCGACGCGCGGGCCATACAGGAAAGCCGCGATGGTCACGATGCCGATATCGACCAGCAGCAAGGCGCGTCCGATCTCGAGCGTCGTGCGGCGCTTGAGAATCATGGCAAGGATGTCGGTGCCGCCCGTCGAGGCGCCAATGTCAAAGACAATGGCACTGCCCAGCGCCGGCAAGATGACGGCAAAACACAGGTCGAGCCACATATCGCCCGTCATCGAAACATCGGTCGGGATGAAGAGCTCAAACAGCGAGACGTAGGCCGAAAGCGCAAACGAAGCAAAAACACTCCAAAGGATTGCCTTGCGCTCCAAAAAGATAAAACCCAGGATGACCAGGACCGCGTTGATAATCCACATAAAGACGCCGACGGGCAGAGTCGGGAACAGCGTGGAAAGAATGACCGACACACCCGAGGTGCCGCCGAAGGCAAAGTGATTGGGCGTTTTAAAGGCCACGATGGCAAAGGCCGTGAGGATCAGGCCCAGATTGAGCTCGGCAAAAAAGCGCGGAAAGTCTGGCTCCTGGCTGCGCT
>CABUOF010000095.1 GCA_902493125.1 uncultured Collinsella sp.
CAAACGCGCGCATCGCTAGTACGTCCCCTCGTTGGGCATCGTCCATGCGTGATGGTCGGTATGCAGCAATTCCTCGGCCAGCGGCGAGAGCGGCGCACCCAAGAACTCGCTATAGCACGCCTGAACATCGGGATTCTCGTGCGAGAAGCGAATCTCGGCGTTCGCATCGAGGCCCCAGAGCACCTGGCCACGCTCGGCAGCCAGCTCGCAACCGTCGTGGATGGGCTGACCGCCACCACCGACGCAGCCGCCCGGGCATGCCATAACCTCGACGAAGTCATAGCTCACGCGGCCGTCACGAATCGCGTCGAGCAGGCGGGCGGCATTGCCCAGCCCGTGTGCCACGGCGACGCGCACCTTGGTGCCATCGATATCGGCCACGGCCTCCTTCCAGCCGTCCAGGCCGCGCACATCGGTAAAGAAGTCGGCGTCGGGGTTCTTGCCCGTCACCAGGTAATAGGCCGAGCGCACGGCGGCCTCCATCACGCCGCCCGTGGCGCCAAAGATCACGCCCGCGCCCGTGCCAAAGCCCAGCGGCGTATCGAGCGGCTCCTCAACCAGCGTATCCACGCTCACGTGGTTCGCGCGGATCATGCGCACCATCTCGCGCACCGTCAGCGCAACGTCCACGTCGGGCGTGCCGTCCTCGCCCACCATGCTCGGCAGCGCGCACTCGGCCTTCTTGGCCGTACACGGCATCACGGACACCACAAACAGACGCTCGGGCTCCACGCCCAGCACCTTGGCGTAATAGGTCTTGGCGATGGCGCCGAACATCTGCTGCGGCGACTTGGACGTGGACAGGCTGTCGACAAACTCCGGATAGCGTGCCTTCACAAAGCGCACCCAGCCCGGGCAGCAGCTCGTGAACATGGGCCAGTTGCGGCTGTCGCCCTCGCTCTTGGCGGCCTTACCTAGGCGCTCGAGCAGCTCGGAGCCCTCCTCCATAATGGTGAGATCGGCCGAGAAGTCGGTGTCGAACACGTACTCAAAGCCCACGCGGCGCAGCGCGCAAGCCAGGCGCTCGACGGTAGCCTCCTCGCGCGGAATGCCGAGCTCCTCGCCCCAGGCGCTACGCACGGCCGGCGCGATCTGCACCAGCACGATCTTGTCGGGATCGGCGATGGCGTCGAACACGGTCTCGGTATCGTCACGCTCGCGCAGGGCGCCCGTCGGGCAATGCGTGATGCACTGACCGCACGCGACGCAATCGGTCTTGCCGATCGGCGCACGCCCGCGGGTGCCCACGGCGGTATGCGTGGCGCGGTTGGTCAGGTCCCAAATCCCTAAGCCCTGTACGCTCTCGCACACCTTGATGCAGCGCATGCATTTGATGCACTTGTCGTTATCACGGATGATGGGGAAATCGAAGTCCCAGCCCTCGCGCGCCAGGTGCTGCTCGTACGGCAGATAGAAGATGCCCAGGTCGTTGGCGATGGTCTGCAGGTTGCAGTTACCACTGCGCACGCAGCTCGTACAGCGCGAGTCGTGCTGGGACAGCAGCAGCTGCACGTTGGTGCGACGCGCCTCGCGGGCCTTGGGGCTGTTAGTGTGGACCACCATGCCGTCGAGCACGTAGTTGTTGCAGGCAGCAACCAGCTGGTCGCAGCCCTCAACCTCGACCACGCACACGCGGCAACCGCCGATCTCGTTTAGATCGCGCAGGTAGCACAGGGTGGGAATCTGGATGTCGACGGACTTGGCCGCATCCAGGATCGTGGTGTGCTCGGGCACCACGACCTCGCAATTATCGATAGTGAGCTTGACCATGTTGAGTGCTCCGCTTTCGGTGTTGTCGCTGACAGTGGGGTTGTTGAGCTCTACCATTCCAGGTTCCTCCCTCCGCGGAACGCGCCAAAGCCAAAGTGGTCGCAACGCAGGCAGCGGCTTGCCTCCTGGCGTGCCTCCTGCTCGGTAAGGCCCTGCTCGACCAGATTCCAATCGTGGATGCGCTCGCCGGCCTCGCGCTCGCCCAGCTCGCAGCGGCCGCACTCGTGCTTGCCCTTAAACTGCACGGTCGGCAGCTCAACGTCGAGCTTGATCTTGTGGTCAAAGCCCAGATAGCGATCGATATTTGCCGAAGCAACGCGGCCGGCGTTGATGGCCCGGATGACGGTGGCGGGACCGGTCTGGCAGTCGCCGCCGCTAAAGAGGCCATCAAAGTTAGGCACGGCGCCATCCGAATCGGTGACCACGCAGCCCCACTTACAGGCGATGCCCATGTCCTCAAACGGCTTGGAGTCGATGTCCTGACCAATGGCCACAAACACGCGCTCGCAGGGAATGACGCGCTCGGGCGTGGCGGCGGCACGCGGGGCCGGACGCCCACGACGGGGCTCGCCGATAATCTGCGGCTGCACGCGCAGGCCACTCACGCGACCTTCCTCACCCGTCTCGATAGCGAGCGGTGCGGTGAGCTCCAAAACCTCGCAGCCCTCGGCCTGGGCGCCGGCGATCTCGGCATCCTGGGCCGTCATGTCGCAGATGCGGCGGCGGTAGACGATGCTCACCTTTTCGGCACCGCAGCGCACGGCAGAACGCGCCACGTCCATGGCCACGTTGCCGCCGCCGATGACGCACACACGCTGACCGCTCAGGTCGGGCAGCTCGTCGTCGCCGATGGCGCGCAGCATCTTGACGGCCGATTCCACGCCGGGCGCCTCTTCGCCCGGAAGGCCGAGCTTCTTATCGCTGTGGGCGCCAATGGCCAGGTAGACGGCATCGAACTCGTCGCGCAGGCGGGCGAGCTCCTCGCCGTTCACGGAGTGGTCGAGCTCCACGTCGATACCGGCGCTCAAGACCCAATCGATCTCGGCCTGCAGGCGCTCGCGCGGCAGACGATAGCTGGGGATGCCGTAGCGCAGCATGCCGCCCAAGTGGTGGCGCTGCTCAAAAATGGTCACCTTGTGGCCCATCACGGCCAGGTAGTAGGCACAGGAAAGGCCAGCCGGGCCGCCGCCGATCACGGAGACGCGCTTACCGGTGTTGTCCACTACATGCGGCTTGTGGTCGTTGAGGTCACTGTGCTCAACGGCAAAACGCTTGAGGGCGAGGATGTTCATGGGGTCGTCGACCATGCCACGGCGGCAATGCATCTCGCAGGGATGCTCGCACACCAGGCCGCAAACGAGCGGCAGCGGGTTATTCTTGCGGATGACCTTGACGGCATCGGCATAGCGGCCGGCCTCGACGAGCGAAATGTAACCGGGAATGTCGACATGCGCCGGACAGCCCGAGACGCACGGGACGCGGGCCTCGCGGTCAAAGCCACAGGAGTGCTCGCGGATGTGGTGCTCAAAATCGTCACGGAAACCGCGGATAGCCGTAAGCGCCATGGCGCCGGCCTCGTAACCGATGGCGCAGTCGCTCGAAAGATAGATGGTGCGGGCGGTGCGCTCGATCAGATTGAGCGTGGACTCGTCGGCGCGGCCCTCGAGCACATCGGCGAGCAGATCGCTCAGCGCGCTCAGGCCCACGCGGCAGGGCGTGCACTTGCCGCAGCTCTGGGTGGAGCACAGGTTGACGAGCGCTGCCGTAAACTCAACGGGACACGGGGCGAGCGAACTCACCGCCAGACGACGTCCGAGCGCATCGTGCAGGTCGTCCATGACGGCCTGAGCGTGGCTGCGTTCCATTACGTGCAGTCGAGCCATAAGATCCCCTCTCACATGGCAGCCCGGAGGCGAGGCCGGGCGAAATTGCTACACGCACAACACTGACCTAAAAAGTTGTGAGGTCTCCATACGGTTCGGCAGGCGGTATAAAATGTCACCCTCAGCGGTGAAATAGAACATTACCGCAGATAAATGCCATATTTGATAAAACGCGTTACCAAATTGCAATATTCAATGTGAAAAAGAGCGCCTTACTATTTTTCCTTTTTGATCCGTTTTCCTCCGTCTCCTTCGGATCACATGATCCCTTGGGAACGGAGGAAAACGGATCGTTTTTGGTGCAAAAGGGCCAGGTTTGTTTGCACCAATCTCACTTGCGCTAGATGAAGAGCTCGCATTCCTTCCGCGCGACGCAAACCTTGCTCAGCATCTGGGAAACAGCGGATAGTTTGTTGGAATCAAGCTTGCGAGCACCTCGCGGACATACGGCGATGCAGCGCATGCAGGAGATGCACGCCTCGCCAGCTGCTCGTTTGGGGTCACTCTTGTCGATAGCGCAAACGGGGCACGCCGCGGCGCATGCACCGCAGGAGACACAATCCTCTGTTGCCTCGGGTGCCATGCGGTGACCTCCGGCTTGTTTATAAGGACGATTGCCGGGGATAGAGGGCCCGGACGCATCCTCAGCCAACAGCTTTTGCTGAATTTGCTGCGCAAACTCTGCGAGCTGCGCCGCATCCTGCGCATCCGGTCGCCCAGCAGCAAACTGACGAGCAACGGAATGCTCAGCAATAGCAGAAACCGCTGCAACAACCCTAAATACGGCGCGCTTCGCAACGTCCTCCAGCTCTACGAGCGTGTCCTCAAACGCGCGGTTTCCGTATACGCAAACCAAAACAGCCCGAGCCCCGTTGCCGCGCACCATGCCCAACCGGTCAGCCACCACAGCCGGGATTCTACCGGCATACGCCGGCACAGAGATTACGGCCACGTCGTCCTCAGTCATCGAGACAGCGCTGAAATCTAGCCCGCTATCGGCCAGATCGACGGTAACGGTATTCTTGCCCAGTGCCCCGGCCACAAGGCCAGACACCTTCCGCGTTCCACCCGTCGGACTAAACACAATTTCGAATACGCTCATCGAGGCACCCTCCCCTACGCCTGGCAACGCGTCAAGCCGCTTTCACATCCAGCCAGAGTATACGGCGCATGGGATCCCCGTTTTGGTGCACCAAGCACCCCAATGCACCCACCCTACGCTGTCTGCCTCTTCGTTTTGTATAAATTACGGTACAGATTGTATATATTTACGGGATACCGCCGTGTTCTCCCGAGGTACCCCATCCTGGCCCGTGCAAAAAACGGAGTATTCTGCAACGTGACCGCGCCAGCAATACCCCGAGCGGGCAAACCTTTAGGGCGCTGCGTCATTTTGGGTTCCGACATGGCGAGAATGACGCGCCCCTGCTCCGGAAAACGGCGAAATCTAACTCAAAACGCTCATAAGGGATATCTGAAGGCCACCGTTGGCAATACCGAATCGTATGCAGCCAACTAGAGCTGCAGAATACTCCAAAAAATGCACGGCGCACCCCATGGGACCCATTGCCGCATGGCAGGAAACAGGTCCACGGCATCCTCTAGATGCATTCCCGAGGAAATCACATTTGAACTAGCGATCGGATACGGCAAACAGAAAGGGCCCCGAACGTAGTTGCTCGGGGCCCTTGGTTCGCCTCGCCCTAGCGGGCGATGCGTGTGTTACTTGCGCTTGCCGCCGCCGTCACCGGGGCGACGGGAGCTGCCGCCGCGCTTGCCGCCACGGCTGTTGCCATAGCTGCCACGGTTATCGCGACCGCCGGCACGGCCGCCACGGGAGCCGGCCTGGTTGCCGCCGCGACCACCACGGTAGCCGCCGCGACGCTCTTCGCGGGTATCGTCGTAGTTGCGCCAGTCATCGCGACGATCGCGGCTGGCACGCGGGTCACGACGATCGCGCGACTCGTTAGAACGACCAGCGCCGCCGC
>CABUOF010000096.1 GCA_902493125.1 uncultured Collinsella sp.
ATGACCACGCGTGGTGTTGCCACTCGTCACGTCGGCAAACGACACGGGCACAACATCCTCGCCCAAAAGACAGCAGATCCAACGGACCGGACGAACAAAGGTCGCATGCTCGTGGCCCCAGCGCTGAGAGCGGTAGTTGGGCCACTGCAGGCCGGCGATGGTCTTCTCGCACAGGGCCGTCAGAATCGGGGTGGCCGGGGCGGAAGGAATGTTCTTCTCGGCAAATACGTACTCACGGCCGTCGGTGTCCTCGCGACGGACCAGATCCTCGGCAGCCACACCGCACTTGCGTGCGAAGCCCTGGGCGGCCTTGGTGGCGTTACCGTCGGCATCGAAGGCGATGTTGGCCGCGGGGCCGCGCTTGACCTCGTGAACCTCATCGGTCGCGGTGGCGACGTCGGCAACGAGCGCAGCCAGGCGGCGCGGGCTCGAGATCACGCGGACCTCGCCGTGGGCCAGACCTGCCTCGTCGAGACCCTTGGCGATCATGGTGCCAAGCTGCTTGACGGCATTGTTCAGCGGTGCGGAGGGCATTTCCTCCGTACCGATCTCAAACAGGAAATCCTTAGCGTCTGCCATGGCTTACGCCACCTCGCCTTCCTGGTCGGCATTCTCGTTGACTCCGGCGACCTCGGCCATGTAGGCCTCGCAGCACGCCTTGGCGACGGCGCGGACGCGCAGGATGTAGTTGGCACGCTCGACCGCGGACAGGGCGCCGCGGGCATCGAGCAGGTTGAAAGCGTGGCTGCACTTCATGACGCAGTCATATGCCGGCAGCGGCAGCTTGCGCTCCAGGCAGGAATGGCACTCGGCCTCGTAGTCATCAAACTTCTGACGCATCATCTCGACGTTTGCGACCTCAAAGTTGTAGGCGCTGAACTCGCGCTCGTTCTCGAGGAACACGTCGCCATAGGTCATGGGCGTGCCGTCGGGCAGGTAGCTCCACACCAAGTCGTAGACCGAGTTAACGCCCTGCGCATACATGGCAATGCGCTCTAGGCCATAGGTGATCTCGACGGGTACGGGGTCGACCTCGATGCCGCCTACCTGCTGGAAGTACGTAAACTGCGTGACCTCCATGCCGTTGAGCCAGACCTCCCAGCCAAGGCCCCAGGCGCCAAGGGTCGGGCTCTCCCAGTCGTCCTCGACAAAGCGGACGTCATGGTCGTTGGGGTCCAGGCCGATAGCGGCAAGAGACCCCAGGTAAAGCTCCTGGGCGTTTACCGGCGACGGCTTAATGAGCACCTGGAACTGATAGTAGTGCTGCATGCGGTTGGGGTTTTCGCCGTAGCGGCCGTCGGCGGGACGGCGGCAGGGCTGCGCATAGCAGGTGCGCCACTCGGCGGGACCGAGCGAGCGCAGCGTGGTCGCGGTATGGAAGGTACCGGCACCGACCTCGGAGTCATAGGGCTGCATAATGACGCAGCCCTGCTCGCCCCAGTACTGCTGGAGGCGCAGGATGATGTCTTGGAAGGAAAGCGATGAAGCGTTCATGCCTCTAATATCCCCTCGTCGAAACGATTACACGGTTAGGTACTGTACTATAGCGGTTTTTAGTCGATAGCGCCGATGCGGTTGAGCGGCCAGTAGCGCACAAGCGCCACAGCGATCAAATCAGAGCGATCGACGGGACCAAAGTAGCGTGAGTCGGCAGAGTTTTCGCGGTTGTCGCCCATCACCCACACACACCCGTCGGGAACCGTGTAGGGATAGCTTACCTGAGCGCCGGGCGCTTGGACCGAAAGCGGCCAGCTCATGCCCGTCGTATAGTCCTCGTCGAGCGCTTGGCCGTCAACGACCACCTTGCCATCCTGCAGGTCGACCGTCTGGCCGGCCGTGGCAATAACGCGCTTGACAAGAACATCATGCTCGGAGGTGCCATCGGGGTTGTGAAACACCACGATATCACCCTGTTTGACGGGCTGACCGAGCTCGAGGCTCACCTTTTGTGCCAAGATCTGGTCGCCAATCTCGATCGTGTCCTCCATGGAGCCGGTGGGCACCACAAAGGGCTCGACCACAAAGGTGCGAATCAGGAAGGTGGCCACGAGCGCGATTGCGATGACCGCGATCCACTCAAAGGCGCCCCTCAACGCGGAATGCTGCGATGGAACCATTCTCACTCCTCGCTCTGCGAATACGAAGCGTCCAGAATCTCCTGCGCGTATGCGCGCTCCTGGGGCGTAAGCCGCGCCGTCTCGATCAGGTCGGGACGCCAGCGGCAGGTGCGCTCGATGGCATTCTTGCGACGCCAGGCATCGACCTTGGCGTGATCGCCGCTCACGAGCACCGGAGGCACGCCCTCGCCGTTGAACTCGGCAGGACGGGTGTACTGCGCGTACTCGAGCAGGCCTCCATCCTCGGCGGTCGAGAACGACTCGTCCACGTTGCTCATCTCGTCGCCCAGGGCGCCGGGAATCAGGCGTACGACGGCATCGGCAACGACCATAGCGGGAAGCTCGCCGCCCGTGAGCACGTAGTCGCCGATCGACAGACGCTCATCGGCATACGCATACGCGCGCTCGTCGACGCCCTCGTAGCGACTGCACACAAACAGCAGGCGCTCACTTTTGAGCAGGCGCTCGGCCACACGCTGCGTAAAAGGCTCGCCACAGGGGGTAAAGAACACCACAGTGGGCTTGGGACCCTCTGCGCTAATGGCCTCGATGGCCTCTGCGATAGGCTCGACCTTCATGAGCATGCCCTGCCCGCCGCCGTACGGCTCGTCATCGACAGTACGATGGCGGTCGTGCGTCCAGTCGCGCAGGTTATACGCCTTAAAATCAAAAAGGCCGGCCTTGCGGGCGCGGCCCAAGATCGATGTGGACATGACGGGCTCAAACATCTCGGGAAAGACCGAAAGGGTCTCGATCAGCATGTTGTCCTCCCTACTTGTCCATATCGATCAGGCCGTCCATAACGTGGACGGAAATTGTTCCTGTGTCGGGAAGATCGAGCACGACCTGCTCGATCACGGGAATCAGTACCTCGCCGTACCGATCACCCTCGACAACCCAAACATCGTTGGCGGGCGTCGACATGATCTCGACGATCGTACCGAGCGAACCGAAGCGCTCGTCGACCACCTCGCGACCCATCAGGTCGGTATAGGCAGCGTCGAGCGAATCGAGCTCAAAATCGTCACGATTTGCCAGCACGTAGCATCCCGTGATGCCCTCGGCGGCCGTCAAGTCGTCAATGCCCTCAAACGAGACCAGATCGCCATCGCCCGTATCGGTGACGGACACGACCGTGCAAAAGCGGTCGCGCTTGAGCGCCGGCGGCGTCAGGGCGACGCGCATACCAGGCTCTAATACAGAAGGAAGCCCCCGCAGCGGCTGCGCGAGGACCTCCCCCTTCCTTCCGTGCGGCTTGACAACACGGGCGATGTTTTTGTACTGGGACCTCAAGGTCCTAGCCCAGAACCTCTACCTCGACAGCAGTGTCGAGGCGAGCGGCCAGTGCACGGGCGAGCGCGCGAATGGCCTTGATGGTACGGCCACGACGGCCGATGACCTTAGCGACGTCATCCTCGGCGACCGAAACCTCAATCGTAGAGGCGTCGTCACCATCGATGACCTCAAGGCTCACGGAATCCGGGTCGTCGACGATCTGAACAACGAGATATTCGACGAGATCGGCGATGCGATCTGAGAGCATTGCCTCACCCTCGAGCTGTGCAGCGTCAACCTCAGGCACGATTTACTCCTCGGCGCCCTCAGCGGCCTCAGCGGCAGCCTTAGCGGCCTCGGCCTCTTTGGCAAGCTGCTTCTTGGACTTCTTGACGACGGTCTCGGTCTTCTCGCCCTCGTTGGCGGCCTTGACCAGAGCGGCGACGGCGTCGGTGAGCTGAGCGCCCTTGGACTGCCAGTCGGCGATCTTCTCGAGGTCGAGGTTGATGGTCTTGGGGGCGGTCATCGGGTTGTAGCGGCCAACCTCCTCGATGATACGACCGTCACGCGGGGCGCGGGAATCGGCGACGACGACACGGTAGTACGGACGCTTCTTAGCGCCGTGACGAGCAAGGCGAATCTTGACTGCCAAAGGAAACTCCTCCAACCAAGCAGCTTTAGGCTGCAACTACAAACAAACAGCTGAACATAATACGCCATCGACGCGGGCAGGTGAAGTCCGTGAGACCAACTTCTTCGGTGTAGTCGAGGGCAAATCCATATCTTAGACAAGAATTCAGGATTTGCAAGCACATACACGCACCCCACATGAGCTGCGCGGTATACTCATGACATGGAAAGACGCGAACATACATACGGTTATGAGGATGCCATGGGCGTCACGCCGCCGCCCTGGACGGGTCCGGCGGTGGGCCTGATGGACCTTGATGCGTTTTTTGCGAGCGTGGAGATGCTCGATCATCCCGAATGGCGCGGAAAGCCGCTCATCGTGGGCGGAGACGCCGATTCGCGTGGCGTCGTGTCCACGTGTTCGTATGAGGCACGTCGCTTTGGCGTGCACTCTGCCATGGCCTCGGCCGAGGCGCGGCGCTTGTGCCCGCAAGCCATTTGGACGCATGGGCATTTTAATCGCTACCGCGAGGTCAGCGCGCAGGTCATGGCGATTCTCGCCGACGAGACCCCGCGCGTTGAGCGCGTATCCATCGACGAAGCCTTTATCGATATCACACCGGGTCGCTTTGCGCCCGAAGACCCGCTGCTGGTTGCGCGGCGTATAAGCGACCGCGTGGCAGGGCTGGGAGTGACCTGCTCCATTGGCGTGGGCTGCAACAAGACGGTCGCAAAGATCGCAAGCGAGCGGGATAAGCCGTTTGGGCTGACCATCGTGCGCCCCGGAACCGAGCAGCGCTTTTTGGCCGCGCTGCCGGTATCTGCCATGAGCGGCATCGGGCGCTCGGCCGAGGAGCGACTGCGCCGCATGCGCATCTACACCCTCGGCGAGCTATCACGTGCACCGGAATCCACCTTGTCCTCTATTTTTGGCGTCAACGGCGAACGCATGCGCCAGCGTGCGCTGGGACTCGAAATCTCTGAAGTCACGAGTCTCGATGAAGAGCGCGAGGTCAAGTCGGTCAGCAATGAACGCACCTTTGCGAAAGATTTGACTGAGCGTGGGGATATTGAGGCGGCGATTGCGCTGCTGGGCGAGTCAGTGGGACGCCGCCTGCGCCGTCAGGGACTAACGGGCGCCACGGTGACGCTCAAGCTCAAGTATTCGTATGGCAGCGGGCGTACGGCACAGCGCCGGCTGCCTCATCCGACCGACGATGAGAACATCTTCGTGGCGGTTGCACTCGAACTGCTCGACAACATCTGGCAGGAAGGAATGCACGTGCGCTTAGCAGGCATCGGCATGAGCGACTTTGACCATCAGGGCGGCATCCAGACTGACCTGTTCTGCGAAGTCGATGACCGCGGGGCCCAATCCAGCGACCGACGCGACCTCTCCGTCGCCATCGACGCCGTCCGAGACAAATTCGGCGACACCGCCCTATCCTTCGGCCGCCAATCCCGCTTCAACGATTAGTCCCTTAGGCAAAAAGAAAGCCGGGCAGGTGCGAATGATTATTCTAGGACGGGGATTTTTTAAGGCTCTGTTAGACCAGGATTGACATTCCGCCCCGTCATCTTCTTGCGATTGCACA
>CABUOF010000097.1 GCA_902493125.1 uncultured Collinsella sp.
CATGAACGAATGCGCCGACTCTCGTTGGAGCACGCGTCAGCTCGAACGCCAGATCAACACCATGTTCCGCGAGCGCCTACTTGCCAGCAAGGACAAGGAGGCCGTCACCCAGGAAATCCAAAAGAGCGCCCCGGCTCGTCGCCCCGAGGATATCATCCGTGACCCATATGTACTGGAGTTTTTAGGTTTCTCGGACGATACTGCGTTTCGCGAGAGCGATCTAGAGCAGGCGCTCATCACGCATCTTCAGAAGTTCCTGCTGGAGCTTGGCCGTGGTTTCGCTTTCGAGGCGCGCCAAAAGCGCATCACCTTTGATGGGCGCCATTTCTATATTGACCTTGTTTTTTACAACTATCTGATGCGCTGCTTCGTGCTCATCGACCTTAAGACGGACGATCTTACGCATCAGGACCTGGGCCAGATGCAAATGTATGTGAACTACTACACGCGCGAGCTCATGAACGAAGGCGACAATCCGCCCATAGGCATCGTGCTCTGCGCGGACAAAAGCGATTCGATCGTCGAGTACACGCTGCCCGAAGACAACGACCAAGTGTTTGCCGCCAAATACCTGCCGTATCTTCCAAGCAAGGAAGAGCTGGCGCGCGAGCTGAGTGCCGAGTACCGCGCCATCAACGAAGCGACTAATGGCGAAACGCAAGGGTAGCAGCACGTTGCGACCGAAACCATCGCAGCCGTCGCAGGCGCACTCGCGGTTGCGACGGCTGCTACGAAACAATACCGGTCATGGACGCCGGCAACGACATTCTAGCCGTGGCTGGCGAGCGTGACCTGACAGGCAAAGACGCGGCCTTCGTCTGATGTGGGTTCATTGGCTGCCACAGAAAAGGGCCGGTTGCAGCCGGCCCTTTAGACGATAATACCTGCGTTGCCCGCGCTCCCGAAGTGTGACTAGCTGAGGAGCGGGTTCCGCGGCACAATCTGATTCTACCCGGTGGGGCGGCTCTTTTGCAGCCGTCCCACCGTTTATTGAGATCTACTACGACGGACAGCTCGCACTACTGCGCACTGTCCCGCACCGCCCCCCTACTTCCCAAAGATCGCGCCGAACAGGCCCTTGCGCTTGGGCTTTTCTTCTCGGTAGGAACCCTCGGCCGCCGCTGCCACCTGCCGCGGCTGCTCGCCGCCTCCACGGCGCACGATCTGGTACAGGAAGGGCGATTTAACGTATTTGACCTCGACGGGCGTGGCGTGCACGGTGCTCTCACCGGACAGATGCAGGCTCGGGCTGAGCGGCGCCACGATATGCGTTTCGCGCTTGTCGCTAAACACCACCGCGGCCGCGCGGCCCGTCTGGCCGTTTACGGCAATGCGCACCTGCTCGCCATCGCGGCCGTCTGTCGCCGGACGATCGACAAAGTAGACCGGCACCATCACCAGGCCGTCCTTATGTTTGCGGGCCTTGCGCGCCCACATGCGAATGCTCTTTTTATTGAGCCCCAGTACAGCCTCGGCGTCGTTGCCCGCAACGTCGAGCGCCAACTTATCAATGACCACCTGGTCCTTGGTAGACGCATCGACTGAGACAACGCGAAAGTCACCTTCCTGCATGGCGGGATCGAACGGACCGACCTTGGCAAAGTCCCACGGCTCCAAAATGCCCATGAGGCGAACGTCCAGGTAGTTTGCCCTGGGGTATGCCCAGTCGAGCACCTCGTAGTACACCAAGGCCTCCTTGCTCAGGCCCTTGCCCGGGAAGCTCGCCATCATACGCAAGTCCGCCAGCGCCATGGGGAAATAGAAAAGCATCATGTCGTTTTGGATCGCATCTTCCACGTCGTGCCCGGCAAAGGCATCCGGGTACTGGCGCACCAGCTGCAGCGCGTTGGCACGTGCCTGCTGTGGCGAGATTTCGCAGGGAATACCCTGCCCAGGTACATACTCCGCACCAACGCCCAAGGTCAGGCGCTTGCTAAACGTCCCCGGCTTGAGCAGGTCGGCAATGCCGATCTTGTTGCCGCAGGACGGGCACTCAAACACACGCTGCGTTGACTCGCCCTCAAAGGACGCTCCGCAGAAGGGGCAAGGAATGCTCACATGCGTGGCCTCTTGGAACTCTTGCGCCGTGCCGCGATCCTCCCACAGCAGATGTTCCAGGACCGACTGATTGCGCCAGTGCGAATTGAAGAAATACCAGTCCGGGTCCTGCGGGCGCTCGAGTTGCGACACATGCGTGAGCTTGAGCAGTCCATCCACTACCGTCAACGGCGTATGGCGAATGCCCAAAGCGCTCTTGGGCTCTCCGGCGTCCGCCTGCCACGGAATGACCGCACCGCAATAGGCGCACTCAAAGCTGCGCTTAGCCTGGTGCGAGTACATAGGGCCGCCGCAGTTTTGACATTTAATGGCAAACATCTCGTCCATGGAAACGTCCTCCTTTGCACAGGGGCTGTCGACATTAAGTATGTCGAGCAAGCAGGCACATGCCCATACCCATGTGGCCCAAAATGGACCACCCAGGCAGACGAGAAGGCTCGCTCGTTAGCACCGGCAGACTATTGCTGCATTTTCTGAGCATCGGTGCACGGCGCCCCCGCGCGAGCTACACTATCCCCTTAAACATGATTGTGAGGACGACCGCTATGCTATTTGTAAATCGGCTGGTACATACGCTTGTTCCCGGCAGCGAGAGCGAGCCGGTCGATGCATCTTGCCGCACCAACGCGGGCTTTTCCGCAAGCCTCGTCTGCATTGGCCTCAACATCACCCTGTGCCTGGCCAAGGGCATCGCGGGCCTGCTCGCCGGCTCCGTCTCCCTCATCGCCGACGCTTTCAACAACCTCTCCGATGCCTCGAGCAACATCGTGAGTCTGCTCGGGTTCCGCCTTGCCAGCCGCCCGGCAGACGAAGGCCACCCCTATGGCCACGGTCGCTATGAGTACCTAGCTGGCCTGTTCGTCGCCGTCCTGGTTTGCGCCGTCGGCATCAATCTGATCCTCGAGTCGGTCACTAAGATCATCAAGCCTTCCCCCACTGCATATTCGGTGCTCTCCTTAGCCGCCCTCGTCTTGTCCATGCTCGTTAAGCTCTGGATGGCAGCGTTCAACCGCACGCTGGGCGATCGCATCGACTCGGAGACGCTCATCGCCACAGCACAGGACTCCAAAAACGACGTCATCACCTCGGGCTCGGTCTTGGTGGCGGCGCTTATTTCGCAGACGACCGGCTTTGACCTCGATGGCTGGGCAGGCCTGGGTGTGGGCATCTTCATCTGCATCAGCGGCATGGGCCTAGTGCGCGACGCCATCAGCCCGTTGCTGGGGCAAGCGCCCGACCCCAAGCTCGTCCAGGCAATCCGCGACAAGATCATGTCCTATCCGCAGGTCTTGGGCACACACGACCTGATGGTGCACGATTACGGCCCCGGTCGTCAGTTTGCCAGCGCCCACGTGGAGATGCCCGGCGAGGGCGACGCATTTGAGCACCACGAGATTCTGGACACCATCGAGCACGACATCAAGCGCCAGATGGGCATCGATATCACGCTGCACTGCGACCCCATCGCCACCACTGGCGACGACCTGCGCGGCTGGGTCAAGCGCGGCGTCATGCAGATCGATCCCGCGCTCTCCATCCACGACCTGCACGAGCACGACGGGTTCGTTTCGTTTGACCTGGTGCGTCCCGACGGCTTTGACATATCCGACGAGGAGCTGCTGGAGCTCGTCACGCGCATCGTGCACGAGCGCCGGCCCGACGTCTCATGCGTCGTCACGTTTGATTCGGGCTTTAGCTCGCCCGAGCGTCCGGCCGAGCAGCTGTAGCCCCGCTCCGCTCGTCCGCTAGTTTCCCTGCGCGCCCGAGATGCCGTTTTGCAGGGCGTTCCAGGCATCCGTCGCCATGCCGCCCAAGTTCTGCGCGGTATCGCCCAGATTTTGTGCCGTGTCGCCCAGCTCTTGCGCCTTGTCTCCCAACTCCTGTGCCTTGTTGCTCAAGTCCTCCAGCGTATTGGAGCTCGAACTGTCGGTACCGCTTTGGCCGTCGGACGAGTTGCCCGAACTGTTCTTGTGCGTGAGTTGAATTTCGAGGTTGCCGTTGTCGTTATAGTAGGCAGAAGTAACGACCCAGTTGGCATCGACGACGGGCGTTGAGCCATCATCAGTCAGGACCACGGCATTCGAAAGATCGGCGCCGCGCGACTTGAGGATCTTCTTGGCGTTGGACCAGTACTGCCCCGGGATATCACTCAGATCGACGGTGCTAGACGAGGCGGACTCGGTTTGCTCGGCAGTGGTATCGGCCGTTGAACTCCCTCGCTTGTTGAGCATGCCCGACACGATGGCAAACACAACCGACAGCGCAAAGAAGATCGCCAGCACGATGAGGATCTTCTTGATCACGCTCGACGAACGCGACGGCTTCTTCTCCTCGTCCTCGCCATATTGCGGAATCGACTTGGGGTACTCGCGATACGGCTGGCGCGACTCGTAGCGAGGCTGCGCCGTGCGAGGCATATACGTCGTCTGCTGAGGCTGCGGAATGGGATTCTGCGGCAGGTCATCATAGGGATTCGGCGTCGAGGCGGCATAAGAATCCTGCGGCGCGTAATCAAAAGGGTCCGGAGCTGCGTTGCTATAGGGGCCTTGCGAAGATGCAGCGTAAGAATCCTGCGCCGTGTCACCATAGCCCATAACCCGGGTGGGCTCGGCAGAAGGCTGCGTCGCGGCGGGGTCGGTATAACCGGGGTTGGGAACAACGCGGGTCGCATCGGCGCTATCGCCAGCCTGCGCGGAACCGTAGCCGCCCATCACGGTTGTCTTGTCCTGATCCATGCAACGATTCCTTTCCGTCGCGCGTGAGCCTCAAGTTATCCATGCATTCTACCCGCGCAAAAGCCTATGATGGACGGAGCCCGTCGGTATCTACAAGACATGCGCGGGCCTAAGGATCAAAAAGCCCCGCCGGGCCTTGTGGGCGCGGCGGGGCGGGCTAGCAGCTATGGACAGCAGGCTTAGAACAGGCCGGTGATGTTGCCGTCGTTGTCGACGTCGATGTTC
This sequence comes from uncultured Collinsella sp., assembly GCA_902493125.1. Taxonomy (GTDB): domain Bacteria; phylum Actinomycetota; class Coriobacteriia; order Coriobacteriales; family Coriobacteriaceae; genus Collinsella. Next base: position 5,019 of record CABUOF010000097.1, read on the forward strand.
TCGGCC
>CABUOF010000098.1 GCA_902493125.1 uncultured Collinsella sp.
ACGCATAGCCGGCAGCACTGCGACGCGCCCCATAATGTAGGTCTCCCCCGCCGCAACGCCTTCGTCCATGTCGCATGCCGGCAACACCGGGGCCTCTGCGTCAGCCACGCGCTCAAGCTCTTCGGGAAACACGCGCGAGCAACCGGCAAGCTCGCCGTCTACATAGAGCGTCACATGAATGCAGCTCTGATCCTTGTCGATAGCGTCGAACTCATTCTCGTAGCCCTGCTCGTCTATAAAAACGACGCGGCGCACCAACGCCGCGTCATCAAAGCATCCCGTCTTAAGTTGAATATCCATGGCTGCCCCTTCATTCAATGCGAACGTTAGGGACAGATTTTAGCGAAAATGAGCTCCGCGCACGCTAAACTTCGCGCGAGCCTTCGCCAGGCAGTCGTAATGACCCACGTTATGGGCATCGCTCGCGATGAAGCTGTACAGGTTCTGATCGAACAGGCGCTGTGCCGGCTTTTTCTCGCGACCAAAGCGACCGCCGGCAATAAAGTCCGCCGAAGCCTGCAGCTTGCAGCCCATATCGACCAGGCGCTCCGCCACGCTTACATCCTTTTGAACCGCACGATAGCGCTCAGGATGAGCGATGATCACCTGGTAGCCACGGCACTGCAAATCGTAAATCGTGTTCTCGTACTCTCTAAACGCATACGCATCGGCATGCGTCGAAAGCTCGAGCAGAAACTCGTTGGTCCCATCGAAATGCAAGTGCTCCGCGGCATCGATACCAAGCTCAACGAGCTTTCGATGGTTGACCTCGAAGCCCATCTGGAGCGGAAAACCGTCAGCGTTATCACGCAGCAGCTCAAAGGCATCCCACATCTTGTCGTAATCAAAATAGGGATCACGGCAGTGAGGAGTGCAAACGATTCTGGTTACACCGGCCCGCTTGGCAGCCTCGAGCATCGCCAAGCTCTCATCGAGATCGGCGGCGCCGTCGTCTACACCCGGCAAGATATGGCAATGAATGTCACGCATAGGTCAGCCTTAATCAACTAAACGTTTGCTCGGTTGGCGAAGATGCCCTTTTTGGAAGTCCCCTGATCGTCGGAGCCCTTCTTCACCTTCTTACCGTCCTTGGTGTAGTAGGAGTAGTAGTACTCGCTGGTCTCGGTCTCGCAGTAGTTCATAACGGTACCGATGAGCTTGACCTTCTCGGACTTCTTAAGCTGACCGATAGCGTTGAGCGCCTCTTCGCGCTTGGTAAAGTCCTCGCGCACTACGAACAGCGTGCCGTCGGTCAGACTGGCGATCTCGGCAGCATCGATGAAGGTGCCGACCGGGGGAGCGTCGAAGATGACGTACTGGAACTTGGCGGACAATGCCTTTACCAGCTTGGCAAAGCGGTGAGAGACGATGATGTCGGCAGGATTGGGAATATGCGGCTCGGCATCGAGGAAGTAGAAGTTCTTCTGACCCGTCTCGACAATTGCCTGGTCAATGGAGATCTGCTCGGAAAGGACCGCATAGAGTCCGCCGCGCGAACGAACGCCGAGCATATCGGAAAGGGACCTGCGGCGCATATCGGCCTCAACCAGGAGCACGGACTTGCCGCTCGTGGCGATAGCCTGGGCAAGGTTAATGGAAACCGTAGACTTGCCCTCGTTGGGAATCGAGGACGTGACGGTAATGGTGCGAATGGGGTCGTCCACGCTCGCAAAGCGGATGTTGGCCAGAAGGGTCTTGGCGGCATTCTGTACAACGAGCTTATCGGTGTTCTTTGCCTTAGCCATGCCTATTTACCACCTTTCATAGCCGGAATTCGGCCAACAACGGGAATACCCAGGAGCTCTTCTGCCTCTTCTGCACCGCGGATGCGGGTGTTGAGCATGTCTGCCAAAACGACATAGGCAACTGCGATAAAGATGCCCGCGAGGAACGCGACAGCAACGTACAGCATACGCTTGGGACCGCTGGGGGCTTCGGGGGTCTTAGCCTCGTCGATAACGTTGATGCTCTGGGCAGCGCCGACGTTCTGAGCGACCGTACTCACCGAGCTGGCCATGGCCTTTGCGACCTTAGCCGTCTCCTTGGCATCGGTGCCGGTAACCGAAAGCGTAATGACACGCGTGGTGGTCTCGGAGGAAACAGACACCTTGTAGTCATCCAGATCGGTGAGGCCCAGTTCCTTGGCGGCGCCGCTCTTAACGCTATCGCTATCCAGCAGCGTGGCGATATCGTTGGAAAGCATCTGACTCGCCGAGAGATCGTTGTAGCTCATCTGACCGCTATCGTCGGTCTTGGCGAGAATGTACATGCTCGTCGTCGCGGTATAGGTGTTGTCCATCGCAACGAAGGACACGATGCCCATGGCGATCGCGCAGACCACCGGAAGGGTGATGACCAGCTTAAGGTGCTTCTTCAGCAGCTGGAACAGTTCGAGAAGGGTCATGCAGCTTGCCTTTCATTTCCCCAGTTCGGATTGACAAAACTGTCCGTATGTTATCGCATCTTTTTACCGAGACCAAACTCTATACATAAGAAACAGGCTCTCCTGTAAAAATGTCGGAAGCAATCGTAAAATTGCACAACAACGCCGCACCCGAAAGTCAAATGCGGCGTCTGCATCAATATCTATGTTGTATCGCTATGCGAATGGCTCGTCCTGCTGTATGGGAAACGTCACCGTAATGGTGGTTCCCACGCCCAACGCGCTCGACAAATCGAGCGTGGCGTGATGATACAGGGCCGCATGCTTGACAATGGCAAGCCCCAGGCCGGTTCCGCCGCGTGCCTTGGACCTACTCTTGTCCACGCGATAGAACCGCTCAAATACCTTGCCCTGTTCTTCAGGCGCGATACCGATTCCCGTGTCGGCGACCGCGAGGAACGGATGGCCTTCGTCGTTGGTGCCGCACTGCAGCGTAACCGTACCGCCGGGCCGATTGTAGCGGATGGCGTTGCTTGCCAGATTATAGATGAGCTCGTCAATCAAGCGCGACACGCCCTCGATGACCACAGGCTTGGTCTCATGACTTATCGTCACATTCGCCTGACGGGCGACCTGTTCAAGACGCTGCTCGACCGCGTAGATGGCACGCGAGAGCTCAATAGGCTCCGTGGACCCAATGGGCACCGCCTCGCCCTCAGCTGCACGCTCGGCCTCGTCCAAGTTAGACAGCGTAAGGATGTCGTTGACAAGCGCTGCCAAGCGGCCCGCCTCACGATAGATGCGACCGCCAAAGTTGCGCAGGTCGCCCTCGCCCTCGACCATGCCGTTTGCGATGAGCTCGGCATAGCCCGAAATCGCCGTAAGCGGCGTCTTGAGCTCATGGGTGATATTCGCCGTGAACTCGCGGCGCATACGGTCGTTGTCCGCTAGCACCGCCATTTGGCGCTTGAGTTCCTGGCGCTGCGACTCGATACGCTCGAGCATGGGGACCATCTCGGCATAGGCGTGCTCATAGCTACGACGTGGGTGGTCCAAATCCACCTCTTGCAACGGCGCGATGATGGCACGGGACTCGCGGCGCGCCATAAAAAACGAGAGTACCGCACCCGCTGCTGCGATAAGCAGCATCGGCGCCACCATCGACAGCAAAATCGCCGCAACGCCAGGCTGGGCCTGCGCCAAGCGGACAACCTGGCCGTTATCAAGGGCGATGGCGCGATACAGCATGATCTCGTCGAGCGTAGAGCTTGCGCGCTCCGCGGAACCCAAACCACTCTCAAAGGCCTCGATGACCTCGGGGCGATCGCCATGGTTGGGCAGTGTGGAAGGCGACGCCTCGTTGTCGTAGGCAACCGATCCATCCTTGTTAATCAGCGTGATGCGCAAGTCCTCTCGATCGAGGCTACGCAAGAACGGGATGGGCTCCTGCTGCTCGTCGAGGGCGGCAGCAATGAGCTCGGTTTCCTGCGCCAGATTGGCACTCGTGGCATCCGCCAAGGTGTTTTGCACAAAGAACGCACCCAGCACCGTAAACGCCACGATAACCGCCATGGCGCAGACAAAGATCGTCACAAAAACGCGGTGCGACAGCGTATGTTTTCCCTGGGGGGCGAAGACCACGGGTTACTCCTCTGATGCGGTGGCCGCGGTGTCGTCACCTTCGGCACCATCACCGGCAGAAGGCTCGGCCAAGCGGTAGCCCACGCCGCGTACAGTCTCGATGGCGCTGGCATGCTCGCCCAGTTTTTGGCGAAGCGTCTGCACGTGCACGTCAACGGTGCGCGAACCGCCGTCGAAGTCCCAGCCCCACACGCTCTGCAGCAACGACTCGCGGGTAAAGACCACGCCGGGCTTGCGCATGAGGTACTCGAGCAGGTCGAACTCGCGCAGGGTGAGCTTAAGCGGCTCGCCGGCAACGGTCACCTCGCGATGGCTGGGCGAAAGCACGATGTCGCCCACGCCGAGCACATCGCTCGCCTGCTTGACCATGCCGCCGCGACGCAGCAGTGCGCGGCAGCGGCTCGCAAGCTCCATGAGCGAAAACGGCTTAGTCAGGTAATCGTCGGCACCGCCATCGAGCGCCATCACCTTGTCGAGCTCGGTGTCCTTGGCGGTAAGCATCATGATGGGCACCGTCGCCGTCAGGCGATCGGCACGCAGGCGACGCATAATCGCCAAGCCATCGGTATCGGGCAGCATGATGTCGAGCAGGACAGCATCGGGTACCCGTCGCGCCACGGCAGCCTTAAACTCACCGTCGCACGAAAAGCCTTCGGCCTCAATCCCCTGCTTGCGCAGCGCATAGACCGTCAAATCCCTGATGTTGTCATCGTCCTCGACGTAATAGATCATGTTGAACCCCTTTGCGGCCGACATGACCGCATCTTAACCCTAAAGGTGCCTTTACTAGATGGTATCAGCCAAAACGTCC
>CABUOF010000099.1 GCA_902493125.1 uncultured Collinsella sp.
TCGCGAGTTCCGCACGCAAAGGAAAGCACTTAATGTGCTTTCCGTCTTGCGCAGGACTGTAGAGCAGGAAAGTTCATATGCGCCGCCCGGCTCCCGCGGCTCTCAGGGGCATCTCTCATGCAAAAACTGTCGTAGGGTAAAGTCCGAGGTCAGCGGCGTTTTATACCGAGAAATTCAAAAAAAGTTGAAAATTCATTACATATTTGCGTTGACTTTAGGTAACTAAAGTTTCATACTCCTTTTCAACCACTGGGGGATGTGAACACGCACGGATCGTTCACATCATGATTGAAGAGGATTTCTTAGACATGTTCACGCATCAGCTAAACATTATCAGCGTAGTAATTATCTGATGCGGGTTAGCACATACAGCTAGCCCGTACGATAACGGGCGGCTGATGAAGATGAGGGCCGTCGAGCGCAACCGACGGCCCTCATTTTTTATGTCTAGGAAGTTCTTTTTAGAGGAGGAAATGTAATGAACGGAGTTTTGCTCATGGTTGTGGCCGCGGCGGTGCTCGCCTGCGGCTATCTGGGCTACGGCCGCTGGCTGGCCAACAAGTGGGGCGTTGACAAAGAGGCCCTCACGCCGGCCAAGCGCATGAAGGATGGCAAGAGCTTCTCGCCCGTCTCCGCCTTCACCGCGTTCTCGCACCAGTTCAGCTCGATCTGCGGTGCTGGCCCTGTCACGGGTACGATCGTCGCCATGGCCTTTGGCTGGCTGCCCGTCGTGCTCTGGGTCCTCGTCGGCGGCATCTTCTTTGGTGCCGTCCACGACTTTGGTGCCCTGTACGCTTCGATGAAGAACAACGGCAAGTCGCTCGCTCAGCTCATCGAGAAGTACATCGGCAAGACCGGCCGTCGCCTGTTCCTGCTGTTCTGCTGGCTGTTCTGCATCATCGTCATCGCCGCTTTCACCGACATGGTCTGCAAGACGTTCATGTTCACCCCGGCCGTTGACGCTTCTGGTGCTGCTACCGGTGCCATCGACTTCACCAAGTCCTATGCCGCCGGCTGCGCTGGTACCATCTCCATCCTGTTCACCTTCGTCGCTATCGCCTTTGGTTGGGCCCAGAAGAAGTTCAACCTCACCGGCGCTGCCGAGTTCGTCACCGGCGTGGTCCTCATGGTTCTCATGTTCGCCGTCGGTATGCAGTTCCCGGTCTACCTGGATAAGTTCCAGTGGTTCGCCGTCGTCATGGTCTACCTGGTCTTCGCTGGCGCTATGCCCATCCAGATGCTCAAGACCCCGCGTGACTACCTCACTTCCATCATGATGATCGTCATGATCGTCTGCGCTGTCCTCGGCATCGTCGTCCTGGGCGTCAACGGTCAGGCCACTATCACCGCTCCGGTCTTCACCGGCTTCTCCACTGCCTCCGGCATGATGTTCCCGGTCCTGTTCGTCTCCGTCGCTTGCGGTGCTCTCTCCGGTTTCCACAGCCTCGTTTCTTCCGGCACCTCTTCTAAGCAGGTCGAGAAGGAGCAGGACGCCGTCAAGGTCGGTTACGGCGCCATGATCGTCGAGTCCTTCGTCGGCATCCTTGCCATCATCGTCGCCGGCATCATGTTCTCCGACATGAACACCGCCGGTACCGGCGCCCTCAACGCCGGTGTCGCTTCCACCCCGTTCCAGATCTTCGCCGCTGGCATCTCCCGCGGTATGCAGGCCTTCGGTGTTGACGGCACGCTCGCTACCGTCTTTATGACCATGAACGTCTCCGCTCTGGCCCTGACCTCGCTCGACGCCGTCGCCCGCATCGCCCGCACTTCGTTCTCCGAGTTCTTTGCCCAGACCAACGATGCCCTGGCCATCGAGTCCAAGGCCGGCTACATGAAGGTCCTCGGCAACCCCTGGTTCGCCACGGTCGTTACCCTGCTTCCCGGTCTCGCCCTCGCTTTTGGTGGCTATGCCAACATCTGGCCGCTCTTTGGTGCTTCCAACCAGCTGCTCGGCGGCATGACCATGATCACCCTCGCCGTGTTCTGCAAGTGCACCGGCCGCAAGGGTTGGATGCTCTACGTGCCCGTCGTCTTCCTGCTCTGCTGCACCTTCACCTCGCTGGTGCAGAGCGCCATGGGCTGCATGACCGCCGTCCAGGCTTACGGCTTCTTCGGTACCATCCCGGCTACCGCCACCACGGCCGCCGTCTCCGTTGCCGCCACCAAGGGCCTGCAGCTCGTCTTTGCCGTTCTGCTGATGGTCCTGGGCCTCATCGTTGCCGTTAACTGCCTCAAGGAGTTCTTCGGCAAGGAGGCCGGTTCCATGCCTGACGAGGATCCCGAGTGGTCCGAGATGGGCAAGGCCGAGTATGGCCGCACTGCTGCTGCCGAGGCTCCCGTCGACGCCGAGGCCGCCAAGGCTTAGTCGACCTGACGCGTTGAACGTCACATCTATATGACTCGGAAAGACCGGGTCCGCGACTTCGCGGGCTCGGTCTTTTTTTCATGCAAAAGCGGGTGACGCTCGAGTGTTCTCGCAGATGTTTTGCATGGATAAGGGCGCGCGTTGTACCATATGGACGTATATGTGTGCATATGAAAGGGGCCCCGTGGCCAAGACGGTATATTCCGATAACCAAAATAATGTCGATGCCCTGGCTGAGCGTCTGAGCAGCCAGACGTCGCTTTCTGCCGAGCGTGCCAAGCTGGTTGCCTACGACCTGCTTTGCCGCAAGGCGCTCAAGATTAAGTCGAGTGCGCTGGCGCAAATTTTTCGCTCCGTCGATAAGGAATGTGACACCAAGGCAATGCGCGATGAGCTTATCGCGGCAAATATTGTGACCAAGATCGAGGGTAGCGGCATTAACGGGCGCCCGGCGTTCTATACCATCAATGCCGAGATCCGCGATGCCCAGGAGCAGCCTGCCGAGTCCGTCGAGGATTTTGTCGTCGAGGATTCCGCTGACGTGCCTGCTGTGGAAGAAGCTGCTCCGCGTGAGCATGTCGATACCGATGAGTTGCTCGATGAGAACGTCGTGCGTGCCTTTACGGCCAAGGCAGGACGCGGCGGTTTTGGCGGGGGCGGCAAGCGCGATGCGCAGCGCCGCGCCCAGCAGGAGCGCTTCCGTCGCGCCGTTGCTCAAAAGGGTGAGACGGATGCTGAGGCCGTCGAGGAAAAGCCCGTTGGGATGCAGGAGCCGACTCGCACTCAAGAGCATGCTGGGATCCAGGAGCCCAAGCGTCGCCGCGGTGCCCATTTTAAGGCCGAGCAGCGAGGTATTGCATGCGAGGTCCAGGATTCCGCCGAGGCTGCTGACGCGTCCGATGAACCGGCCAAGAAGGCTCCGGGTTCATGCCGTCCCGGACGTGGTTTTGCGGGGCGCGCGTATCCCGTAAGGCGTCAGGAGAAGAGCGAACCGGCTTCGACCACTCAGGACGAGAAGGACGAGAAGGCCGTTGAGCCGGCGGCTCGCGAACAGAAGACTGTTGAGCCGCAGCTTGAGGTCGATGCCGAGGCCAAGGGCCAGCAGCCTACTGATGAGCAGGCGGAGCAGGGCGCGTCGAGCAAGCCTCGCCGCCGTCGCCATCGTGGGGGCCGCAGTTCCCATGCCGAGACTGCAGCCGAGAAGACCACGCCGCAGGACGAAGATGCGAAGGTCGAGGTTTCTTCGGGGCAGCCTAAGCGCCAGCCGGCGAAGGAGAGCAAGTCCAATCGTCCGCAGAAGCAGGCGCCTATGCCGAAGCGCGAGCGCAATTCCCAAGGCGATTCTAAGCGCAAGTCTCAGAAGAAGCCGGAGTCTACCGCAGCAGATACCGCTGCCCAGCAGCCCAAGTCGGCAGTCCACGGCGAGGTCTCGGCGTTTGCCCTTGCCCGCGTTTTAGGCAGGCAGCTGCTCAAAGTTGTCCCTACGCCTACGGCGCTCTCTAAGATCAAGGAGCAGCAGACACAAATCGTAAAGGTCGAGGGCAAGGACGGCAAAAAGGCTCCGCAGCGCACTCAGCACAACGAGATGTCCAACCGCAAGATTGCCGAGGAAATCGCAATCATCCAGGCTTGGATCGAGCAGAACCGAGGTGCCGATACGCCGGTTGCCTCGCGCCGCCAGCGTGCCTACCAGATCTTTAACGACGAGAAGGCTTTTGACGGCAAGCACGGTGAGCGCCTGATCAGACGTATGACCGAAAAGGGCATTAGCATGCAGGCGATCAAGGTCGCCCCCAATCGCCCCGTGCACTTTACGGGCTTCTTTACGCTGGGTGCCGACAAGCCGTTCATTATGGTCGAGAACCTGGATACCTACGACGAGATCGTCAAGCTCCTGCGCGGACGCAAACATGCCAAGCTCTTTGGTACCAAGGTGGGCGGCGTGATTTTTGGCGGCGGCTGCAAGGCGAGCGTCTCGCACGCACTGGATGATTATCTGGCTGAGATTGGCTATCGCTTTAACTACGTCTACTACGTGGGTGATATCGATCGCGAGGGCGCGCGCATCGTCGAGCAGGCTCGCAATGCCAATGTGGTTGAGATTCGCCTGCATGCCGGCATGTACCGCGCCATGCTCGCCGAGCATAAGCGTCGCGTGAAGGCCGGCGGCGAGTGCGAGCCCGCGGCTGCCAACCAGGGCGTGCCGCAGAACCTGGCAGCGACGATCAAGGATCTGCCCATGGTTACGCGCGTGCAGTTCCGCAACGTGCTACGTGAAGGCGGGCGCATTCCGCAGGAGATTCTGATGACCGCAGACTATCGGGATGGCGACTCGGGAAGCTTCGACCGCATGCTGAACAACTAGGGACGTGTGGCCCCGACGGGCCGGGCATTAAGTTTGCTGCTCTACAGTCCTGCGCAAGACGAAGGCCACATTAAGTGGCCTTCTTTGCGTGCGGAACT
>CABUOF010000100.1 GCA_902493125.1 uncultured Collinsella sp.
CAGCTCATGCACACGCCGGCACACAGGGCCATCGTCCACGGCATCAGGGGCCGCGGAGGCATCACATGCTCGCGCTCGGTCGCACTCATACGCAGATGCAATCTTTGATTTTGGCAAGCTTCTTCTCGCCGATTCCCGACACACGCATCAGATCGTCAACCGAGGCAAAAGCACCGTTCTTTGTCCGCTCATCGATAATCGACTGCGCCATGGAGGGACCGATGCCCGAGAGCGTCTGCAGCTCTGCCGCGCTTGCCGTATTGATGTTGACTAGGCCCGTTGCGCCACTCACGCCCAATGATGCGGAAGCCCCACCATCAACACCGGCTTCCGCAATGGACGTCTGCTGCTCCCCTACCGTTGGAACGTGAATCTTCTGTCCATCGACGACCTTAGATGCCCGATTGAGCCCCGTAACGTCTGCCTCGGGCGCCAGCCCGCCGGCGGCATCAATCGCCTGAGCCACCCGCGCGCCATCCTTGAGGCGATATACACCGGGCGACACAACGGCGCCATCAACATCGACATAAACCTCTGCCGCGGCAGACGCCTTAGGCGAAGAGCCTTCGGATGCCTTTCCGCTCGAGGCATCGCCGGATCCCGGCTCCACTAACGAACCCGAACCATCAGTGTGCTCAAACGACACACTGCCGGCACCGCCGCCAAGGTTCGCCATCGCCAGTCCACTCGCCATCGCAATGACGACCAGTATCGCCATCACCACTGCCTTATGACCGAACAGCTTATCCGCCAAGCGGTCCATCAGTTTGACCCGTTCGTGTTGTTCGCGCTGCGCCATAGCAAAACCTCCCAACAACATCGTGTCAGGAAAAGAGCCCTGCAACTGCCACGCTCCAAAACCGGTTTTAGCGGTCAAACCAAAAACCGACCAAAACCTTGCACAAATCTGTCCATTTATTCAGGCACACGTCAGCAAATGAACACTTAGCCGCAAAATGCCCAGATAGCAAAAGACCGACGATGCAGGCGCATCATCGGTCTATGCACAAAATTACTCGTGATCTTGGTAAATCTCACGCGGAGCAAGCTCCGAATGTTTGCGTTTTAAGGTCTTAGGGGCCTTATACGTGTTGCTCTCGAAGTCGATGTACTCGGTCTGCTTGAGCAGGCGCTCGATCATCTCCTCGTGATCGAACAGCTCCCAGGCCTCATGCACGGCATCGAGTTTAGCGTGCGTCTCGGGACGGCGTGGCATAAACAGCGTGCAGCAGTCGGGAGCGGCCTCGGTCGAGATATCGAACGTACCGATCTCCTCGGCGCGCGCAATAATCTCCTGCTTGTCGGACCCGATGAGCGGACGGAACACGGGGATCTTCACGGCCTCGTTGACGGCCATGATATTCTCAAGCGTTTGGGAGGCAACCTGCCCAAGCGATTCGCCCGTAACGATGGCCTTGGCGCCCTCGATGTGTGCAATGCGCTCGGCAACCGAATACATAATGCGGCGATACATGATCACGCGCAGGTTGCTGGGGCAGGTGACCGAAATCTCACGCTGGCAGTCGCCAAACGGTACCACGTACAGGCGGCCGATCTGGACACCCGGCTCAAGCGCACGGATGATATCCTGCACCAAATACTCGCTCGTATCGGGCGTCTGCGGACGACCGGAAAAATGCACCGGCACGCACACCGCGCCGCGACGCGCGAGCATCCAGGTCGCCACCGGAGAATCGATACCCGACGACAGCAGCGTCACGACCTTGCCGGCAGAACCAACCGGCAGACCGCCCACGCCGCGCTCGGAGCGCGCGTACACATAAACGCTACCCTGGACCACCAGTACGTGCACCATCGCATCGGGGTCGTGCATTTGAACCTTTTTATCGGGGAAGGCCTCACACAGCACCTCGCCCACCTGACGATTGATGTCAATCGAGGTGAGCTCGTAGTCGGTATTGGAGCGCTTGGCGTGTACCTTAAACGAATCGAAGGAACCAAACTCGCGCAGCGCCTTCACGGCAGCGGCGCAGTACTCCTGCGGGTCGCGGTTGGTGTGATACGCCAAAGATACACGAGCAACGCCGGGAACAGTGCGAATGACACGCGCCGCCTCGTCGGCTTGATGCTCGTTAAAGGTCACGAGGATATAACCGGAAATTCGAGACACGGCATTCACGGAAAAGGCGGCCAAGGCCGCCTTGATGTTATCCATGAGGATATGCTCAAAATGTGCGCGGTTCTTGCCCTTCAGTCCAACCTCGTGATAGTGGACCAGGCAGACGCGAGCTGCCATTTAGGCTTCAGCAACCTTGTGGCCGAGCGCCTTCTCATAACGGGCCTCGTCGTAAGAGATGTCGCCGTCGACAATCTCATCCATAGCCATCGAAATGGTATCGGCACCGGAAAGCCCGATGGTGATGTCATCGACATCCTGGACGGCAAGCACGCGGTTGTGCTGGCCACGCAGCATGCTATTGATGTCGCAGGCGCGCTTGGAGGCAAGCGAAGCGAGCAGGAAGCGGTTGTGATCGGTCTTCTCCAGAAGATCGTCAATGCAAGGCTTTACAACGGACACGGACCTCAGATCCTTTCATGCATATCGAGAACGCGAACGAGCTCATCGGTCGCGCGGTCGAGATCGTCATTTACCACGACGTCGTCGTAGCGGTCGGCAAGGGCAAGCTCATCGGCGGCGTTTGCCATACGCAGCTCAATCGTCTCGGGCGTCTCGGTACCGCGACCGACTAGACGCTCGCGGAGTACCTCAAGCGAAGGCGGCTTAATAAAGATCAGCACGGCCTCGGGGAAACGCTCCTTCACCTGCAGGGCGCCCTGGACATCGATCTCCAAAATCAGAGATGCGCCCGAGGCGAGCTTGGATGTGACCTCGCTCACCAACGTGCCGTAGCAGTTACCGTGGACCTCGGCCCACTCAACAAACTCACCGTTTGCCACGCGGCGGTCGAACTCCTCGCGCGTCAGAAAAAAGTAGTTGACGCCGTCGACCTCACCTTTGCGTGGTGCTCGCGTGGTAGCCGAAACCGTCAGGCCCAGGTTCGAGCGGCGCTCGCGCACACGAGTGACGAGCGTACCCTTGCCTGCGCCTGACGGTCCAGAAATCACAAAGAGCTTGGAATCCTGAGCGCTCACTTATTTGGTCAGCTGCTCGAGGAGCTGCTCGCGCTGACGGACGCCGAGGCCCTGGACGCGACGGGTAGCGGAGATACCGAGCTCCTCCATGATCTTGGCGGCCTTGGCCTTGCCATAACCAGGGAGAGACTCGATGAGGGTGGAAACCTTCATGCGGGAAGCGATGGGGTCATCGGAGTTGAGCACGGACTCAAGGGACTTCTCGCCCTTCTTGATCTGCTCGCGAAGCTCAGCGCGGGCGTGACGTGCGGCAGCAGCCTTCTCAAGAGCCTGCTTGCGCTGCTCATCGGTAAGCTGAGGGAGTGCCATTCGAACCTCCAAATAGTTGGGTTATATCTGATTCAATAATTGGCATTTTAGCACGTAGAACGTACAAAATGCCCAATCGCGGCTCCATAGGTTAGACGATACCCGCAAAAAGTGCAATATACTGCGCCCAAAGTTAAGCCCCTGACCTGCGATTCCACACAAAGGATGGGAAAGTTTACGCAGGCACAGGGGCTATTTTGTGCTAATGAGACCCAAAAGTGGTGACTTAGGGGAATCTTTTACGCGACGTTTTCGACCAGCTCGGCGACGATGGCGTCAAAGGCGGCAACCGGATCGTCGGCGCCGGTGATGGGACGGCCCACCACAATGTGGCTTGCGCCGCGCTCGATAGCCTGGGAAGGCGTCGCCACGCGGGACTGATCACCAAGGGCGGCACCCACCGGACGCACGCCTGGAGTCACGATCAGGGCATCAGGACCCAGCAGCTCACGCATGTCGTGAGCCTCCATCGGCGAGCACACGATGCCATCGATGCCACTGGCCTGAGCGAGCTTTGCCAGGCGGGCGGCCTCCTCAGCCACGGGCGACTCGACGCCGATCTCGCTCAAGGCATCCTGATTCATGCTCGTGAGAACGGTGATGGCGACGAGCTTGGCGCGGTCCTCGCGCGCCTCCTCGGCACCCTCGCGGCAGGCAGCGAGCATGGCGCCCGAACCCAAGCCGTGAACCGAGAGCAGGTCGGCACCGGCAAGCGAGGCCGAACGGGCGGCACCGCGAACCTGATGCGGAATGTCATGGAACTTAAGGTCAAGGAAGACCTTAAAGCCCAAATCCTTGAACGTCTTGACGATCTCAGGACCCTCGGCGTAATAGAGCGTCATGCCAACCTTGAGCCAGGCGGCATGACCAGAAAGCTCGTGGGCGAGCTCGAGCGCACGCTCACGGTCGCAGTCGAGGGCGACGATAACGCGGTCGCGGGCATCGGTCTCTAGCATTCGAAAGCACCTACCAGCTCGTTGATGTCCTTCACGCCCTGGGACTCCGCCCAGGCCTCGAGCTCGTGCGCGATCTTAATCGAAGCGCACGGATCGACGAAGTTGGCCATGCCGACCGACACGCAGGTGGCGCCAGCGAGGATAAACT
>CABUOF010000101.1 GCA_902493125.1 uncultured Collinsella sp.
GGGGTTGTCGGCATTAACGCGCACATGGTTGGCATGGCCACCGGTCTCGTCCAGGCGAATCTCGTCGGCCCAGGATAGGATGGTGTCCAGATCGCCGGTGAGCTCGGCGGAGACCAGGTCAACGGCGCCGTCGACGACGATACCCTGGGTGCCGTCGATGGAGATAACGTCGCCCTCGTGCAGCACGCGGTCGCTGCCCTCGATGCGCACGACCTTCTCGGCGGCGTCGATATGGAAGCGCTCAACGCCACAGACGCAGGGCGTACCCATGCCGCGGGCGATAACGGCGGCATGGCTCGTCTTGCCACCGTGGCTGGTCAGGATGCCCTCGGCGGCTACCATGCCCTTCAGGTCATCGGGGTTGGTCTCCCAACGAACCAGAATGACCTTGTGGCCCTCGTTGGCGCGCGCGACGGCGTCGTCGCTCGAGAACACGACCTCGCCCACGGCGGCGCCGGGGCTGGCGTTCAGACCGCTGGCCAGCGTCTCGTACTTCTTGGAGGCGTCAAACTGCGGGTGCAGGAGTTGGTCGAGCTGCGCGGGATCGATGCGGCTCACGGCCTCCTCGCGGGTGATCAGGCCCTCCTCGACCATTTCGATAGCGATGCGCAGGGCGGCGGTGGCGGTGCGCTTGCCCACGCGGGTCTGGAGCATCCAGAGCTTGCCCTGCTCGATGGTGAACTCGATATCGCACATATCGCGATAATGATCCTCGAGCGTCAGGAACACGCGCTCGAGCTCCTCACCTGCAGACTCGAGGCCCGGGGTGGTCTTGAGGTCGGCAATGGGCTCGGTGTTGCGGATGCCGGCGACGACGTCCTCGCCCTGGGCGTTAACCAGAAAATCGCCGTAGAACTCCTTAGTGCCATCGGCCGGGTTGCGCGTAAAGGCGACGCCAGTCGCAGAGGTCTCGCCCTTGTTGCCAAAGGCCATGGCCTGCACGTTGACGGCGGTGCCGAGGTCGTCGGAAATGCCATGCTGCTTGCGGTAGATGCAGGCACGCTCGTTCATCCAGCTGCCAAAGACGGCCTGAATTGCAAGGCGTAGCTGAAGCTCCGGGTCGTGCGGGAAAACGGGCTTGCCGTCAGCGACCTCGAGCTCGGGATACAGGGAGGCATCGACGTTCTCGGAGAAGATGCCCTTAAAGGTCTCGACGAGTTCCTGCAGGTCCTCGGCCGAAAGCTCGGAATCGACGCGAACGCCGGCGACCAGACGGGCCTGGGTCAGGGCGTTCTCGAACAGGTCGGCGTCAACGCCCATGACGACATTGGAAAACATCTGGATAAAGCGGCGGTAGCTATCCCAAGCAAAACGCGGGTTCTGCGTCTGCGCGATGAGGCCCTGGACGGAATCGTCATTGAGGCCCAAGTTGAGGACCGTGTCCATCATACCGGGCATGGAGAACGGAGCGCCCGAACGAACCGACACGAGCAGCGGATCGGAAGCGTCGCCGAGCTTCTTGCCGCAGCGGGCCTCGAGGTCCGCCTCGGCGGCAACGATCTCATCGAGTGCGCCCTCGGGCCACACGTTGCCGGCACCGGAGTACTCGACGCAAGTCTGGCAGGTAATGGTAAAGCCACCGGGAACCGGCAGGCCGATACGGCTCATCTCGGCAAGGTTAGCGCCCTTGCCGCCAAGCACGAAGTTCATGGACTTGTCGCCCTCGGTGACACAGGTGCCCTGGGCGTCGGTTCCAAAACGGTAAACCCTCTTGCAATCGCTCACGATACTTCCCCTTCCATGCACTTACGCGCACGACCGTGGTAACGAATCGACCCGCCAGATGCGGGCCGTGAGGGAACTATACGGCGGGTTTTGAGCGGGCTTAAGCAGAGGATGCGCGGTTTGGTAAACGTGCTAAAACTGGCGGTAAACGGTAGGTAAAGGTGGTTACCTTATGAAGATACCACTACAAGAAAAAACAGGTCAGATGCAATGTTTTTACTAAATCGCTTTATCATAAGTAGCTACTTTTGTTGGGCTCGACGGGCGGCTCGGCGGGCACGGGCTTCTTGGATTTCCTCCAAGTGGCTAATGATCTCGGCAGCGCTTTCCTCGATGGCCTTGCCGTCGGTACGCACCACAAAGCAGCCTAGGCGCTTCATGAGGGCATGAGCTTCCTCAAGCTCACTGCGCACGCTCTCGGGCTCGGCATAGGAGCCGGCAACGGCACGAGCGTAGTCATCGCCCAAGCGGCTATCGCGAATTTCAGAAATCACATCGACGGTCGAAATCAGGCCGAACAGGCGCATCGGGTCAACGTCGTAAATAGACTTGGGCGGCTCCATGCCGTGCGCCAGAGGGACGTTGGCCACCTTGTAGCCCTGATAGGCCAAATACATCGACAGCGGCGTCTTGGACGTGCGCGATACGCCCAGCAGCACGATATCGGCATCCGACAGATCGTCGCAACCGCGCCCGTCATCGTGCTCAACAAAATACTCCATGGCGTCGATGCGATGGAAGTAGCGGTCATCGGTCTTGTGAATCACGCCCGCGACGCCTTTGGGCGGCACACCGATGAGCGACGATAGCACGGCGAGCGTCGGACCGATCAGGTCGACCGAACGGATATGCAGCATGCCCAGGTAATCGAGCACGCGGGCGCGAAGCGCCGGATCGACAATGGTGTGAAACACGGCAATATCGCGATGGTCGGCATCGACGCGCGGGCCCACAAACGACTCCACCTGCTCCACCGAGGTCACCTTGGGCAGGCGCAACAAACGAAAAGCCCCTTCATCAAATTGCCCGGACGCCGCAAGCACCACCTCACAAGCGGTATCGCCGAGCGAGTCGGAGATAACGATAACGGTGGGACGAGCGGTGACCGGGCAATCCATGCGGGGCTCCTTTTGCGCTTACGCGCAGGCTGGCTTACTTTTTGCGGGCAAGCTCACCGATGTTTGCGATGCCGGAGAAAACGGCCTCGAAGCGGTTGAGCAGCTTAAGGCGATTATCGCGGAGCTGCTCGTCCTTGTCCATGACCATGACCTCATCGAAGAAACGGTCGATGGGAGCACGCAGGGCGGCAAGGGCGGCAAATGCGGCCGGGTAATCCTCGGCAGTAAGGGCGACGTCGACAGCAGTCTGAGCAGCCTCGGAGGCATCGGCAAGCGCGAGCTCGGCCTCGCCCATCAGGCTGCGGTCGTACTCCGCACCCAGCTCGGGCTTGGAGATGTGCGCGGCGCGGGCATAGGCGGTCGCCAGGTTGTCGAACGTCTCAGCGTCGTTCTTGCGGGCCTCGTCGAGGGCGGCGCAGCGGGCGAAGAAGACGGACGGGGCGATGATGTGCACCGCGGAGACGGCGGCAACGGTATCGGCAGGAATCTTCTCGTCGCGGGCCATGCTCACCAGGCGGCCGTGGAAGAAGTCACGGACCTGCTGGGCGACCTCGGCGGCGTCGAACTCAATGCCCTGCTCACTGTAGAGCTCGAGGGCGAAGTCGATGAGCGACGTGGGGTCGATCGGCAGACGATCGCGCAGGATGTTGATGATGCCGATAGCGGCACGACGCAGCGCGTAGGGGTCGGAGGAGCCGGTCGGGGGCTCGCCGATGGCAAAGATACCGGCGATGGTATCGAGCTTGTCGGCGCAGGCCACGATGCAGCCAGCGGTGCCCTCGGGCAGCTCGTCACCGGCAAAGCGGGGACGATAATGATCGCGAATGGCGTGGGCGACCTCGTCGTTCTCCCCCATCGCGGTCGCGTAATAACCGCCCATCACGCCCTGCTGGCTCGTGAACTCGACGACGGCGTTGGACACCAGGTCTGCCTTGCACAGGTGCGCGGCGCGAGCAGCGTCGGCGGCGAGGTGGGCACCAAGATGGGCCTCACGGGCAATAGCGAGCGCGAGCTGCTCAATGCGCTCGGACTTGGCGAGCACGCTACCGAGCTTCTCCTGGAAGGCAACCTTGGCCAAACGCTCACGGAACTCGTCGAGGGAGATCTTCAGGTCCTCCTCGTAGAAGAACTTAGCGTCGTCCAGACGGGCGCGAACGACGCGCTCGTTGCCGTCGATCACGCGCTCGGCATTCTCGGGCTTGCTGTTGGAAACGACCACGAATTCACGCGTGAGCTTGCCCTCGCCGTCATAGATCGGGAAGTAGCGCTGGTTGGTGAGCATGGACTCGCAGATGATCTCGTGCGGGACCTTGAGGAACTCCTCATCGAAAGTACCGACGAGCACCGTCGGCCACTCGCAGAGGTTGATAACCTCCTCAAAGACCTTCTTGGGCGTATCGACATGGCAGCCGGGACGGGCAGCCTCGACCTCAGCGATACCGGCGAGGATGGCCTCGCGACGACGCTCGGCAGAAAGCACGCCGGCGTCCTCGAGCACCTGCTCGCAGACGGCGGGGCTGGCAAC
>CABUOF010000102.1 GCA_902493125.1 uncultured Collinsella sp.
CTTCCAGGTCGCATAGGCGCAGGACCTCGAGCTCGTCGACTGTCATATCGATGGCGTCTCCGCTGGCAAGGCCGTCTGGGGTAAAGCCGCGATATTCGGGGATGATCCCAACACGGCGCAATTTTTCGCGTCTTCCTGCCATACACTCTCCAAATCTGACATATGTCAACAATAGAATAGCGAACGTGCAGATTTGCGCAAGGAACTTCTGGCATATGTCAGAAAAAGGCAAAGGTGTTCCGCTTGCGAATGCGAGCCGTGCTGCCGTGCATTGCGTGTGCCCGTCCAAGTGTCCAATCCGACACTGCACGCCTGGGCTACAATAAAAATCGCTTATAGGCGACTGACAGGAGGGTCAATGAGCAAGGCTGATCAACAGTTTGTAACCATGTGCCGCGATATTCTGGACCATGGCACCACCACCGAGGGCCAAAAGGTCCGCCCGGTGTGGGAGGATGGCACCCCTGCCTATACCATTAAAAACTTTGGCGTTACGGCACGCTATGATCTGCGCGAGGAGTTCCCCGCGCTTACCCTGCGCCGCACGGCGCTCAAGTCTGCCATGGACGAGGTCCTGTGGATTTATCAGAAGAAGTCCAATAACGTGCATGACCTCAACAGCCATATCTGGGATGAGTGGGCCGATGAGACCGGTTCCATCGGTAAAGCCTACGGCTATCAGATTGGTCAGAAGAGCCATTACGCTGAGGGCGACTTCGACCAGATGGACCGCGTGCTGTACGACCTCAAGCACACGCCGTATAGCCGCCGCATTATGACGAACACTTATGTGTTCAGCGACTTGTCCGAGATGCACCTGTATCCGTGCGCCTACAGTGTGACCTATAACGTCACGCAGCGCCCGCAGGACGACAAGCCCACACTCAACATGATTCTCAACCAGCGCAGCCAGGACATTTTGGCTGCGAACAACTGGAATGTGTGCCAGTACGCTATTTTGCTCATGATGGTCGCGCAGTCGGTCGATATGATTCCGGGTGAGCTGCTGCATGTGATTGCCGATGCCCACATTTACGACCGTCATGTCGATATCGTCCGCGAGCTTATCGAGCGTCCGCAGTTTGCGGCGCCCAAGGTAACGCTGAACCCCGACGTGCACGATTTCTATGCGTTTACGACCGATGATCTGATCGTGGAGGGCTACGAGCACGGTCCGCAGGTCAAGAACATCCCCATTGCGGTGTAGGTGGCGCTCATGACGTGTAAGCTATCTGCTATCGTCGCCGTGTGCGATGACTGGGGCATTGGGTGCGAGGGCGACATGGTGGTGTCCAATCGCGCCGACATGCGCCATTTTGTGGCGTGCACCAAAGGTTGCCCGGTCATTATGGGGCGCAAGACCCTGCTGAGTTTTCCCGGCGGGCGTCCTCTCAAGAACCGCCGCAATATCGTGCTTACGCGCGACGAGGATTTTGCGCCCGAGGGCGTCGACGTGGTGCATAGCATCGACGAGGCACTCGCCGCGGTTGCCGACGAGCCCGTTGCATGGGTTATCGGTGGCGGCGATGTCTATCGGCAGTTTTTGCCGTATTGCGTCGAGGCCGAGGTCACGCATAACCACTGCGTCCATGTCGTGGATACGTACTTTCCCGATTTGGAAGCCGATCCTGCGTGGAAGATTGCGCAGCGTAGCGGGGTCTCGACGATTGCCGCCGGTGAGGGTGACGAGGGCGTCGATTATGAGTTCGTGACGTATCGTCGCATCGAGGCGTAAATCGTCTGGCGTGAACGGTATCATCGGGTTGATTGAATGCATGGGGCGGCGCTTAGCGTCGCCTCGTTTGGTATAGATGTGCTGTAAAGAAGGGTGCGGGCTGGCTGCTATGACTGATGCCGTTGAGGTTCTGCGAATTGATTCGCTCGAGGACGAGCGGCTCGATGCCTACGTGCGACTGACCGAGCGTGAGCTTCGCTGCGTGCTGGAGCCGCAGAAGGGCATTTTTATCGCTGAGAGTGCCAAGGTCATCGAGCGTGCGGTTCGCGCCGGATATGAGCCGGTGAGCTTTCTTTTGGGCGAGCGCTGGCTCGACCAGATGATGCCGCTGTTTGACCAGCTTGTCGTGCGCGAGGGAGCGGGTCCGGTTCCCGTGTTCGTGGCCTCCATGGAGCTCATGGAGCAGTTGACGGGCTTTAACGTGACGCGCGGCGCGCTGGCGGCGTTCCGTCGCCCGCGTCAGATTCCGGTTGATGAGTTCTTGGGCGGTGTCGTCGAGGCGGCGGGGGATCGTTCGGTGCGTGTGTGCGTGCTTGAGAGTATTGTCGATCACACCAATGTTGGCGCTATTTTCCGCTCGGCTGCCGCATTGAACGTTGACGGTATTTTGGTCAGCCCGACGTGCTGCGACCCGCTGTACCGTCGCTCGGCCCGCGTGAGCATGGGCACCGTGTTTCAGGTGCCGTGGACGCGTATTGGCAGCGAGGCTCGTGTGTGGCCGCATGATGGTCTGAGCGCGTTGCACGATGCCGGTTTTTCGTGTGCCGCTATGGCGTTGACGGACGATTCCGTATCGCTGGACGATCCCGTGCTGCAGGAGATTGACCGCTTGGCAATCTTTATGGGTACCGAGGGTGCCGGCTTGGGCGCCAAGACCATTGCCGGCTGTGACCACGCGGTGCGCATTCCGATGGCGCACGGGGTCGATTCGCTTAACGTGGCCGCGGCGAGCGCCGTCGCCTTTTGGCAGCTGTGCCCGCACGTGAGCAATGAGTATCACTACCAGCCGGGTTTGTATCACTAGGCAGTTATTCCGCACTGTGCTCTAATTCGGGGTGTTTCGGTCGCCGCTTGTCGGTGCTAAGCTGGATTTGGCTTTGGTTTTAAATTGCTGTTTTGCTGTTTGACGTATGCGTGTGGGGAGGGCGTGTGGCTAAGAAATCTACGGCGATCGATGTAACGCAAGGTGTCATTTGGCAGCAATTGCTGTCGCTGTGCGTTCCCATCTTTTTTAGTTCGTTTTTTCAGCAGGCCTACACGCTTATCGGTACGTATATCGTTGGCCAGTTTGGCGGCAAGCTCGCGCTGGGCGGCATTCAGGCCACGATGGTCCTCACCGAGCTCTGCATTGGCTTTTGCGTTGGCGTTGGCGCCGGCTGCGCGGTCATTACCGGTCAGTATTTTGGCCAGCACGATGATGAGCGACTGAGTCGTTCGATCCATACAGCCATGACGCTCGCACTGGTGGGCGGTATCGTTTTCTCGATTCTTGGCATAGTGTTCGTTGAACCCATGCTGGTGCTTATGAACACGCCGCATGAACTATTGGCCGAGGGTGTGGCCTATGCTCGCTGTTATTTTGCCGCGATGGTTGCGGCACTGCTGCTTAATATGGGAACCGCACTGCTGCGTGCCGTGGGCGACACGCGCGGCCCCGCCGTGATCATTGCCTCTGGCTGCCTGGTTAACGTGGTGCTGGATATCATCTTTGTCGCTGTGTTGCATATGGAGGCGTTGGGCTGCGGCATCGCAGTGTCTCTGACCATTTGCTCCAATGCAACGATGATCGTGTTGCGCATGATGCGCGCTCCGGGTGCATGGCGTCTTTCGCTGTCTAAGCTCGGCATCGATCGCGGTATTTGCAAGAGTATGATCTCGTGTGGTCTGCCACTCGGTTTTCAATCGGCTGCCTATTCGATCTCGAACGTGCTGATCCAGGTGTCGGTTAATTCGTTTGGCGCCGATGTCACGACTGCTTGGGGTCTATCTGGGCGCCTGGATGGCATTATCTGGATGGTGACCGAGGCGCTCGGCGTATCGATCACTACGTTCTCGGCGCAGAACTTTGGCGCGCGCAATTACGAGCGAATGCGCAAGGGATATCACACGTCGCTCGTGCTGTCGTTTATGCTCATTGGTGGTCTGTCTGCCGTGCTGCTGGTGTTTTCGGGTCCGTTGTCGCGTCTGTTTGTCGACGATGCTTCGATATCGTCGTACACCACGACGATTCTTCATTTCATCGCGCCGTTCTACGCGATCTTCTCGATTATCGAAAACGCGTCGGGCTCCATTCGCGGTGCCGGTGTTAGCTTGCAGCCCATGCTGCTCACGATTTTTGGCACCGTCGTGCTCAGGGTGATCTGGGTGTTTGCGATCATGCCCTTCGATCCGTCGCTCGAGCATCTACTGCTGGTCTACCCCGTAACCTGGCTCATTACGGCCACGATGTTCACCATCTACCACCACAGCGGCAACTGGCTAGGCCGCGCCACCGCCTAATGTTCCATGGGGGACAGAGGAAAACGGATCATTGGCCCGGTGATAAGGCGAAGTGATCCGTTTCTCTCCGTCCCTTTCGGGTTATTTAGTATTCGATTCCTTGGCGGGCTAGGAGCCCTTCGTCGA
>CABUOF010000103.1 GCA_902493125.1 uncultured Collinsella sp.
ATGTTGCGAGCGTCGATCCCGAGGTACTCCTGCGCGACTATGCCATTGTGTTCCAAGACGTACTGCTCTTTGACGACACAGTGATGGGAAACATCCGCCTCGGGCGTCGTGACGCCACCGATGAGGAAGTCTTGGCTGCCGCACATGCCGCCAACTGCGATGAGTTCGTGAGTCGTATGCCGCAGGGCTACGACACCATGATCGGCGAGAACGGCTCCAAGCTCTCCGGCGGCGAGCGCCAGCGCATCTCCATCGCTCGTGCGCTGCTTAAGGACGCGCCCATCGTGCTGTTGGACGAGGCGACGGCAAGCTTGGATGTGGAGAACGAGACCGTGGTGCAGCAGGCGCTCTCCCGTCTGCTTGCAGGTAAGACGGTTATCGTTATTGCCCACCGTATGCGTACGGTGGAAAATGCCGACAAAATCGTTGTGCTCAAGAATGGCGTGGTTGCCGAACAGGGCACCCCGGCGCAGCTCAAAGCGGCAGGTGGAGAATTCGCCCGCATGGTTGCGCTGCAAAAGGAAGCGGCGGCCTGGCAGCTGTAGGAGTGTGACAAAGGGACAGTCCCTTTGTCATATTGAGTTCACCCCCATAGTTTCCAAAAAGTTAGCCGTTGTTGACCAAATAATTATACTAAACTAGTCTCAAAAGTGTGCTCGAGCAAACTTGTTTACTCGGGTGCTAAGGCACCGTGCAGCAGTTGTTGCGGAAAAGGGAGAGACATCATGAAGAAGTCCACGTTTAACACCCTGCTTGTTGGTGGCGGTTTTCTGCTCGGCACGGCCGGCATCAAACTGCTCACCAGCGCTCCGGTAAAGAATGCCTGCGTGCAGGGCATCGCGTGCGGCATGCGCGTCAAGAACTGCTACCAGGACATGGTCGAGCAGGCCAAGGCTAATGTCGACGACATGGTTGCCGAGGCTGCCTACATCACCCAGAGCGAGGCCGCTGCTGACGAGGCAGCCGAGTAACGCTCCCAGGCACAAACTATGAGATTCTCGATTATTAGCGAGATCCCCGGCAGGACCCGTCTTCAATTGGCGGGTCCTGTGCCAGAGAGCGATCTCGATGCACTTCTTAAGCTTGGCGGCGAAATCGACGGCGTGCGCAAAGTGCGCGTATATGGCCGTATTGGCCAGATGGCGCTCGAATATGACGAGCGGTGTCGTGCGAGCGTGCTCGACGCCTTGGGCGCACTCGATGCTCAAGCCATCGCCGATGCCAAGTCGGGTTACGTGATGCAACTCGAGCCGCGCAAGCACAAACTCGTTATGGACCTGGCGACACTCATCGGCGCCCATTACGCACGTCGCTGGTTCTTGCCGACGCCTCTGCGTGCGGTGTTTGTCGTGGCCGGTTACATGACCTTTTTGCGCGCTGCTCTCCACGAGCTCTCGCAGCCGCGCCTGACCGTTCCCGTGCTCGACGCTTCGGCCATCGGTATCTCGTTTGTCAAACGTGATGTCGATACCGCGGGCCAGACGATGTTCCTGCTCAACGTGGGCGAGCTGCTCGAGGACTACACCCGCGCCATGAGCGAAAACGAGCTCATCAACTCGCTGCTCGATGTGCCCGACAAGGCGCAAAAGGTCGTCGGCGACACTGAGGTGAGCGTTGCCGCCACCGAGCTTGAGCCCGGCGACTTGGTCGCCGTTCGCACCGGCATGTCCATCTGCATCGACGGCGTGGTTGAGCAGGGGAGCGCCATGGTTAACCAGGCGACCCTGACCGGCGAGCCGCTTGCCGTCGAGCGCAGCGCAGGCGACGATGTGTTTGCTGGAACTGTCGTCGAGGACGGCAGCATCTTGGTGCGCGTGCGCGCCAACACGGCTCAGACCAAGCTGCGCTCGATCGTCTCGCTCGTGCAGGCGGCCGACTCGCTCAAGTCCGAGGGCCAGTCGCACATGGAGGACCTCGCCAACAAGATCGTCCCGTGGAACTTCCTGCTCGCGGGCCTGGTTGCGCTTACCACCCGTAGCCTCATCAAGACCTCAGCGGCGCTGATGGTCGACTACTCGTGCGCGCTCAAGCTTACGGGTTCGGTCGCCGTCATGACCGCCATGAGCGACGCCGCCAAGATGGGCGTTATGGTCAAGGGTGCCAAGTACTTTGAGTCGTTTGCCAAGGCCGATACCATTGTCTTTGATAAGACCGGCACGCTCACTGAGGCGCAGCCGCGTCTTGCCTGCGTGCTCACCACCGATGGCTGGAGCGAGGACGAGGTTCTGCGCCTTTCCGCCTGCTTAGAGGAGCATTTCCCGCATCCGGTGGCACGCGCCGTGGTCAATGCGGCGCGCGAGCACGAGCTCGAGCACCGCGAGCGCCATGCCGCCGTTGAGTATATCGTGGCGCACGGCATTGCCTCGTCTATCGAGGATCGTCGCGCAATCATCGGTTCAGCGCACTTTGTATTCGAGGATGAGGGCGCGCAGCTCGAGTCCGACATCAAGGAGCGCATCGAGTCCCAGATGCAGGGCTTGTCGCCGCTGTACCTGGCGGTCGACGGCACGGTCGTGGGCGTGCTCGGCATCGAGGATCCGCTCAAGCCCGGGGTCCGCGAGGCTATCGCCGACCTGCATGCGCTGGGCGTCAAGCATGTCGTTATGCTCACGGGCGACTCCGAACGCACGGCCGAGCGCATTGCGCGCGAGGCGGGTGTCGACGAGTTTAAGGCCGAGCTGCTGCCCGAGGACAAGTACGCCTACGTGGAGCAAATCAAGCGCGAGGGCCGTCACGTCGCCATGGTGGGCGACGGCGTCAACGACTCACCGGCGCTGGGCCTGGCCGATGTGGGTCTGGCCATGGGTGGCGGAAGCGACATCGCCAAGGAGGTCGCCGATATCATCCTGACCGATACGGATCTTGCCGCGATCGTGCGTCTGCGCCGCATGAGCCAGGGCCTCGTTGATCGTCTGACGAGCTCCTACTCTAAGGTGATGCTCACCAACTCGGCGCTCCTGGCACTGGGCATTACCGGCGCGATTACCCCGCAAGCGTCATCGCTGCTGCACAACGGCTCGACGATTGCGTACAGCTTGGGCAACGCGAAAGCGTATCTGCGTTAGCAGACGCGTTCGCCCACGTTATCTGGCCTGCGCCCAGACGGCATCGGTGTCGTCCGGGCGCAGGCCTTTTGCATTTGACCATTTGCTAGCTTATCAATATAGTGTTGCTAGAGATGCTAGCAATTGAAGGGAGCAGGATCAACGTGGGTTCTGTTAGCGGCATGGCGCAGGTGAACGTTCGCGTAGATCGCCAGGTCAAGAACCGTGCCGAGGAGGCGCTGCGGCTTTCGGGCGGGTCGCTGCCCGAGCTCATCAAAAAGGTGGTGGCCAAGGTCGCGCAGGGTGGCGGGCAGTGCGAGGAAGTGCTTGCGGCCGTCGATGACCGGCAGCAGACCATCGCGCCCGATACGCCGTTCGCCGCATCATGGGCGGCGGCGGATCAGCTTTACGCGGACATGGGCATCGCTATGTCGCCTGTGTCCGACGATCGCGATTGGGACGCAATCTATTCCGAAGCCATGGACGAGCGCTATCGCCAAAAGGGGATGATCCTGTGAGCGGAGCCCCTCTTAAAATCATGGTGGATGCGAATGTGTGGGTTGATTCGTTTTGCGTTGACCATGCCGAGTCGCTTGCTGCGCGTGCGTTTATTGGGCAGGCGACGGAGACGGGGGCGTTGCTGTTCTTCCCGGTGCATATCGCTAAGGACGTACTGTACGTTGTCCAACACGAGCTAAAGCGTAGCGTTCTTGCCAGCGGGGGAGCGCTCGACGAGGCTTCTGCCCGCGCGATTGGCGATGCGGCGCTGGCGTTTGTTCGGAATATGACCGAAAACGCTATGGCCGTGGGCGCTGATGCATCCGATCTGTGGCTAGCCGACAAATATCTGTCGCTCCATCGCGATTACGAGGACAACTTGGTACTCGCCGCGTGCAAGCGCGCGCAGGTCGATTACTTGGTGACCAACGATCGCAAACTGCTCGAACATGCCGATCTTGCAGCAAAGACACCTCGTCAAATGATGCCGATTCTTGCTTTGGCCGAACGCGGCGGCGCAGCTATCGGTTGACGCGAACTGTTTGCGGGCCTCATGGACGACGATGCGCCAAGGGGCCCGCGTCTTCTATTTACAAAAGCTCGGCCTTAATGGCGGGACTTTCTGCGAGCTGCTCGGCTGCCTTTTCGTCTGAGCTGTCGAGTGCTGC
>CABUOF010000104.1 GCA_902493125.1 uncultured Collinsella sp.
CGACGGCGATGCGCCTCGCCCTGGAACTGCTTGGCACGACGCTCGGCACGGTTGCCACGCGGGGCCTGCTTGACGGCGTCAGCACCGCCGCGCTCCTCGGCAGCCACCTCGCGGGCCACGCTCTCCACAGCCTCGTCCACGCGAGCCTGAACGCCCTCGCGCACGCGGGTCTTGCCGCCGCGCTTAGGACGGCTCGGGCGCTCGCCGTCGCCGCGACGCTCGTCGCGACCGCGGTTGGAACGACCGGCCACATCGCCGTAATCGTCGCCGTTGCGCTTGCCATCGCGACGCGCCTGCTCAAGCTTCTTCTTGCTCTTGGACTTGCCGCGCTTGGTCTTCTTCTTCACCTTAAAGGCCGCAGGGTCGCGCTCGGGATCAACCGCAGGCGGGTTGGGACCCACATGCAGGTCGCCGGCCTCGTAGATGTCGGCGGTCTTGTCCATGAGCTTCTCGATCTCGTAGAACTCGTCCACGTCCTGCTCGGTCACAAACGTGATGGCCCAGCCCAGCTCACCGGCACGGCCCGTGCGGCCGATGCGGTGGATGTAGTCGGTCGGCTCGGCCGGCACGTCAAAGTTCACGACGTAGCGCACATCGCTAATGTCGATGCCGCGGGCGAGAACATCGGTTGCCACCAGCACGTCGACGGTGCCGTCGCGGAAGGCAGAAAGCGCGCGCTCGCGCTGGGCCTGGCTACGGTTGCCGTGAATCGCGGCGGCCTTGATGCCCTTGCGCTCCAGACGACGGCAGCAGCTGTCGGCGCGGTGCTTGGTGCGCATAAAGACGATGGTGCGCTCCGGGCCCTCCTTCTTGAGAAACTCGGGCAACAGGTTGTTCTTGGCCTCGATGGACACCGGGAACACAAACTGGTCGACGGTGTCGGCAGTCGACGTGGCGGGCGCGATCTCCACGCGGGCCGGGTCGCTCACCAGGTCGGTGATCTCGCCCACTGCCCCCTCGTCGAGCGTCGCAGAGAACAGCAGCGTCTGGCGCTCGGCCGGCGTCTGGCGCTCGGCCGGCGTCTCGCGCACAATGCGGCGGACGGCGGGCAAAAAGCCCATGTCGAGCATGCGGTCGGCCTCGTCGAGCACCAGCACCTTGACCTCGTTCAGGTGGCAGGCGCCCTGCTCGATCAGGTCGACCAGACGGCCCGGCGTGGCGACCAGGATGTCACAGCCATACTTGAGTGCCGCGGTCTGCGGCTTGTAGCTCACGCCACCCACGACGGTCACGGCGACATGGCCGGTGACGTCGGCGATCTTGCTCGCGACCTCGTCGATCTGCTGGGCAAGCTCGCGCGTGGGGGTGATGACGAGCATCAAGGGACCGCGACCGTTGCCCTCGGGCTTCTTGGCGCCGCGACGGCGGTTGCGACCGCCACGCTCGCGCACGGGCTTGGGCGGAGCGATGTGCTCCAGGTTGTTCATGGTCGGCAGCAAGAAGGCGGCCGTCTTGCCGGTGCCGGTCTGGGCGGCGGCAAGCAGGTCGCGGCCCTCGAGCACCACGGGGATGGAGCCGGCCTGAACGGGCGTGGGCGCCGTGTAGCCCAGGTTCTCGATAGCACGAAGCATCTCGTCGGAAAGCCCCAGCTCGTCAAAGGCGGGCAGGCTCTCGGTAGCGGACTCGACGGCCTGGGCAGCATTGGCCTCATCGGCGGCATCGAAGGCAGCCTGGGTCATGGCCTCGCGGGTCTCGTCCAGAATCTCGGCGTCCGTGACGTCGGATACAGAATTACGCATATGTCGTTGTTCCTTATCTGCACGCGTTATGGGCACGGCATGCGGCCGCGCGGGCGTGCTTGGTAGTGCGCTAATACATACAAAAACAGGTGCGCACAGAGAGGACGTTGCTCAGCACGCTGGCGATCGCTTTGGCGGCCCTATCACGCGCCGTCCAGACGCAGCAGCTCTAAGCGATGGAGCAGATTCGCCGCCGGTTAGTATACCCACGCTTCGCATGCCCCCACGTAAACCACAGATGACGGGGCGGACGGGGCGGGTCTGGGCCGATTGTCTCAATCTGCAACAGCTGCTCAGCAAAAACCGGCCGAACCGTTACAGATCAAGACAGAGCTCAGCCACGCAAAACAACATCTCGATCTGTAACAGTTAGAGGTCATTTTCCCCGCTAGATGTTACAGGTTGAGATGTTTGACAGGGACTGCCAACGATTGAGCAGCCACCCTCATCTGTAACGAAATGTCATACATTTCTTTCTGTACTGGACACCCCCAGGGGGTATGGGTGTATAGTATCAGAAGGCTAACATTTCCAACACTACCCCACAGAAAGGAGAAGCCATGGCTCAAGATAAGTTTGACGTGGGCGGCATGACGTGCGCCGCTTGCCAGGCGCATGTGGACCGCGCCGTCAGTAAGCTCGACGGCGTCCAAGGCGTCGCTGTCAACCTGCTCGCCGGCTCCATGCTGGTGGACTACGACCCCGCACGGGTCTCCCCCGACGACATCTGCACCGCTGTCGATCGCGCGGGCTACTCGGCCTCACCCGTCGACGCGGGCACTGGTGCCGCCGGCTCAAGCGGCAACGCGCAAGCCAGGTCCGGTGCCACCCATATGGAGTCGCCTACCAAAAAGCTGGAGGCCACCGCCTCCGCCATGCGCACTCGTCTCATCGTCTCGATCGTATTCCTTATCCCACTGTTCTACATAGGCATGGGACACATGCTCGGCTGGCCGCTGCCCAGCGTCTTCACCGACCACACCCACAGCATGACGTTGGCGCTCACCGAGCTCGTCCTGCTCATCCCCATCGTCTATGTCAACGACGCGTACTTTATCAACGGCTTCAAGTCGCTCGTGCACGGCGCGCCCACCATGGACGCTCTCATCGCCGTCGGCGCCACCGCGTCGATCGCCTGGTCGCTCTACGCCATGTTCATCATGGCCGACCAGCTAGCCGCAGGTCAGGTGCACGAAGCCATGATGACGAGCATGGACAACCTGTATTTTGAGAGCGCCGGCACGATTCTGTCGCTCGTCACCGTGGGCAAATATCTCGAGACGCGCAGCAAGTCCAAGACCGGCGGCGCCATCGAGGCGCTCATCGACCTGGCGCCCAAGACCGCGACCATCGTAGCCGACGACGGCACCGAGACCACCGTGGACGTCGACGCCATCCTACCCGGCCAGGTGCTGCGCGTGCGCCCCGGCGAGTCTATCCCTGTCGACGGCGTGGTACTCGAGGGCGCGTCGGCCGTGGACGAGAGTGCGCTCACCGGCGAGTCCATCCCCGTGGAAAAGACCGCCGGCGACACCGTCAACGCTGCCACGGTCAACCGCACCGGATCGTTTACCTTCCGTGCCACGCGCGTGGGCGCCGACACGTCGCTCGCCAAGATTATCCAGCTCGTCGAGGACGCCAACGCCACCAAGGCGCCCATCGCCCGCATGGCCGATAAGGTCGCCGGCGTGTTTGTGCCCGTGGTGTTTGCGATCTCGGCCGTGACCTTTGTGGCGTGGATGGCGCTGACCGGCAGTGTGAACGAGGCGCTCACCTCCGCCGTGGCCGTGTTGGTGATCAGCTGCCCGTGCGCGCTGGGCCTGGCCACGCCCGTCGCCATTATGGTTGGCACCGGCAAGGGCGCCGAGATGGGCATTCTGTTTAAGAGCGCCGAGGCGCTGGAAAACCTGCGCAGCGTGGGCACCGTGGTGCTCGACAAGACGGGTACGGTCACCCGCGGCAAGCCGGCCGTGACCGATATTGTGGTTGCCGAGCGCGCCGACGGCTCGCCTGCCATGAGCGAAAAGGCGCTGCTCAAGTTAGCCGCCGCGCTGGAGCGCTCGAGCGAGCACCCGCTGGCCGAAGCGATTATGGCCGAGTGCGGGGCGCGCGGAATCGTCGCACGCATGGTCGAGGACTTTGCCGCCGTGCCCGGTCGTGGCGTTACGGCGCGCGAGGGACAAAACGCCATCGCCGCCGGCAACGTTCGTCTGATGGACGAGCTGGGCGCGGAGGTGCCCACCGGTCTTGCCGAGCAGTTCGCTGCCGAGGGCAAGACGCCGCTGTTCTTTGCCAAGAACGGTGAGCTTGTCGGCACCATCGCCGTGGCCGACGAGGTCAAAGAGACGAGCGCTGCTGCCATTGCCGCATTGCGCAAGCTCGGCGTCGATGTGCGCATGCTCACCGGCGACAACCGCGGGACGGCCGAGGCCATCGCCC
>CABUOF010000105.1 GCA_902493125.1 uncultured Collinsella sp.
CGAGGTCCACGACGCCCAGAGCCGCCCCACCTGCAATATCTGCCGCATGCGCGAGCACTGCCGCTTCCGCGCCGCCCACACCACCTGCTATTCCAGCCATTAGGAGCCCTCGATGTTTACTCCGCTTATCACCCATGATTCCGACGGTACCGCGCTGGCAGCGCCCGTCAATACTGCGCGTTGTAACGGCGCCACGTACAAGACGCGCACGATCGGCGACCTTCGCATTAAGGACGATCGCCTGCGCGCCGCCATCGAGGGCACGGGGCACCTGCTGTTCGACGGCGGCATGGGCACCATGCTGCAGGCGGCCGGCATGAAGGCCGGCGCCCTGCCCGAGCTGCTCAACTTTGAGGAGCCTCAGGTCATTACCGACATTCAGCGCCAATACGTCGAGGCTGGCTGCGACGTGATCACCGCCAACACCTTTGGTGCCAACGCCCACAAGCTCGACGGCGCCGCCACCGTGGCAGATGTCTTTGCCGCCGCTGTCGCCTGCGCCCGCGCGGCCGGTGCCCACTACGTCGCCGGCGATATCGGCCCCATCGGCGCGCTACTTCGCCCCTTGGGCACCCTGAGCTTCGACGAGGCCTATGACCTCTTTGCCGAGGAAGTGCGCGCCGGCGTCGATGCGGGCGTGGACCTCTTTATTATCGAGACCATGACCGACCTTGCCGAGATCAAGGCGGCCGTCCTCGCCTGCCGCGAGAACTCCGACCTGCCCGTCTTTGCCACCATGACCTTTGAGGAAGACGGTCGCACGTTCCTGGGTACGAGTCCCGAAGTGGCCGCCATCACCCTCGACGCCATCGGCGTCGACGTTTTGGGCATCAACTGCAGCCAGGGCCCGGCCGAGCTCCGAGGACTCGCCGCGCGTATGCTCACCGTCACCGACAAGCCCGTTATGGTGCAGGCCAATGCGGGACTGCCCCGCGTGGACGATGACGGCAATACCGTCTTTGATATCCAGGCACCCGAATACGCCGAGGCCGTCGCCGGCATGATTGAGGACGGCGTGAGCGTCGTGGGTGGCTGCTGTGGCACCACGCCCACGCACATGGCGGCACTTCGCACCCTCATCGACAACCACACGCCCAGCCCGCGTCACCGCAAGCCCAGTATGTCGGTCACGAGCGCCCAGACGGTCGTGGACCTCCCCTGCGACGGCCACAAGATCGCCGTCATCGGCGAGCGCATCAATCCCACCGGCAAAAAGCGCCTGCAACAGGCCCTGCGCGACGGCGACCTAGACTACGTCGTGAGCCAGGGCATCAGCCAGCAGGAACAGGGCGCCGACATCCTGGACGTCAACGTAGGCCTGCCCGAAATCGACGAGGTCAAGATCATCCAGCAGGCGACCGAGCAGCTCCAGGGCTCCACGCTGCTGCCGCTGCAGATCGACTCCACCGACCCCGCAGCCGTCGAGGCCGCCGTGCGCCGCTACGCCGGCAAGCCCATCATTAACTCGGTCAATGGCAAGCAGCAGATCATGGATGAGATCTTTCCGCTGGTCGCCCACTACGGCACCAACGTTGTCGGCCTTACGCTCGACGAAGGCGGCATCCCCGATACCGCCGAGGCCCGCTTCGCCATCGCTGAGCGCATCGTGGCCGAGGCTGCCCGCTACGGCATCGGCCCGGACCGCATCCTCATCGACTGCCTGGTCATGACTGCCTCGACCAACCAGCGCCAGGCCGAGCAAATCCTACGCGCCATGTCCCTGTGCAAGGAGCGTCTGGGCGTCAAATGTGCACTCGGCGTGTCGAACATCAGCTTTGGCCTGCCTGCCCGCCCGCTGCTGGGTTCGGTCTTTTTGGCCGCCGCCTTTGGCGCGGGCCTGGACGCCCCCATCATGAACCCGGGCTCCAAGCGCTTTATGGATACCGTCTACAGCTATCGCGTCCTGAGCGTTGAGGATGAGGGCTCGACCGGATACATCGAGCGATACGCCGGCTGGACCGATCCGTACAAGATCGCCGCGAACCCGGCGGCGGCCCAGGCGGCATCGACCGACGCCGCGCCCGCTGCCGGCACCGACGGCAACGACGACCCGATTCGCCGCATGGTCGTCTCGGGCCGCAAAGGCGAGATCGCGACCGAGACCGAGCGTCTGCTGGCAGATCACGACGCCATGGACCTCATCAACAATCACTTTATCCCCGCCCTCGACGAGGTTGGCGTCCTCTTTGACCAGGGCAAGTTCTTCTTGCCGCAGCTTATGGCCTCGGCCGAAGCCGCACGCGTGGGCTTCGACACCATCAAGCGCCTGATGCCCGCCGGCGAGATTGCCGACAAGGGCAAGATCTGCGTGGCCACCGTCAAGGGCGATATCCACGATATTGGCAAGAACATCGTCAAGATGTTGCTCGACAACTACGGCTACACCGTCTTTGACCTGGGCCGCGACGTCGATCCGCAGGAGGTACTCAAGACCGTCAAGGAGCGCGATATCAAACTCGTCGGCCTCTCGGCGCTTATGACTACCACGGTCGTCGCCATGGAGGAGACCATCAAGCTGCTTCATACTGAGGTGCCGGGCGTCAAGATCATCGTGGGCGGCGCCGTACTCACCCCCGAATACGCCAAGCAGATCGGCGCGGACTACTACGCCAAGGACGCCGCCGAAAGCGCTCGCATCGCCGAAGAGGTCTTTGGGCAGTAACACAACGGAAACAACCGAGCACCAAAACGTGCCGCACGCGCCACTTGGCACGTGCGGCACGTTAGAATAGATAAGACTATGCTCGTTTTGGCAGATAGGAGCGCAAGGATGGCGATCACGCCCGCAGAAATCGCGGAAACCCGCGGCATGGTTGAGGAGCAGAACCTCGACATCAGGACCATCACCATGGGTGTTTCGCTCATGGGTTGCGGTGACGAGAACCTCGACCGCATGTGCACGAAGATCTACGACCACGTGACGCACACGGCTGAGCACCTGGTCGAGACCGCCGAGAACCTCGAGCGCGAGTACGGTATCCCCATCGTCAACAAGCGCGTTTCCGTCACCCCGGTGGCGCAGATCGCCGCGTGCTGCAAGGATGAGGACCTCACCCCCATCGCGCATGCCCTCGACCGCGCGGCCGAGACGCTCGGCATCGATTACCTGGGTGGCTTCTCCGCGCTCGTTCAGAAGGGCATCGGCGATGCCGACCGCCGCGTCATCCAGTCCATCCCCCAGGCGCTCGCTACCACGAGCCGCGTCTGCTCCAGCGTGAACGTCGCCAGCCTGCGCGCCGGTATCAACATGGATGCCGTGCTCATGGCGGCTCAGACCATCATCGATGCCGCTAAACTCACGGCCGACCAGGACTCCGTCGGCGCTTCCAAATTTGTCTGCTTTGCCAACATGGTCGAGGACTCCCCGTTTATGGCGGGCGCCGTCCACGGCGGTGGCGAGGCCGACGCCGTCATCAACGTAGGCGTCTCGGGCCCCGGCGTTATGGCCGCAGCCCTGGAGACGCTGCCCGACTCCGCATCGATGATGGAGGTTGCCGAGAAGATCAAGCAGACCGCCTTTAAGATCACCCGCGCCGGCGAGCTCATGAGCCGCGAGGCCGCCCATCGTCTGGGTGTCGAGAAGGGCATTGTCGACCTGTCGCTGGCTCCCACGCCTGCCATCGGCGACTCCGTTGCCCGTATCCTCGAGATCATCGGCGTGGGCACCTGCGGTGGCCCCGGCACGACCTGCGCGCTCGCCATGCTCAACGATGCCGTCAAGAAGGGCGGCGTCATGGCCAGCTCCAGCGTGGGCGGTCTCTCCGGCGCTTTCATCCCCGTGTCCGAGGACGCCGGCATGATCGCCGCCGTCGAAGCTGGTGCGCTTTCGCTCGAGAAGCTCGAGGCCATGACCTGCGTGTGCTCCGTTGGCCTGGACATGATCGCCATCCCCGGCGACACCCCGGTCGAGACCATCGCCGGCATCATCGCCGACGAGATGGCCATCGGCGTCATCAACAACAAGACCACGGCCGTGCGTGTGATTCCTGCCATCGGCAAAGGCGTGGGCGACTGCGTCGAGTATGGCGGCCTGTTTGGCCGTGCGCCCATCATGCCGGTGAACCCCAACGCCGGCACTGTGCTTGCCCACCGCGGTGGACGCTTCCCGGCACCACTGAACTCGCTGAAGAACTAGCTGAGGGGTTCGGGCGAGGAGCCCCGGGGA
>CABUOF010000106.1 GCA_902493125.1 uncultured Collinsella sp.
TGCTGCACGAGAAGCCCTTCGAGGGCATTAACGGTTCGGGCAAGCACAACAACTGGTCGCTTGGCACCGAGTCCGAGAATCTGCTCGATCCGGGCGACACCCCGCTCGACAACCTGCAGTTCATCGTCTTCCTCACCGCGGTGATCGAGGCCGTCGATAACTATCAGGAGCTCCTGCGTGCCTCTGTTGCCTCGGCCGGCAACGACCATCGTCTGGGCGCCAATGAGGCTCCTCCGGCGATTATGTCCATCTTCCTGGGCGACCAGCTTACCGAGGTCGTCGAGAAGATCATCGATGGCAAGGCTTCCGTCCATGCCACGCGCGGCGTGCTCGACCTGGGCGCCGATACCCTGCCCAAGCTGATGCAGGACAACACCGACCGCAACCGCACCTCCCCGTTCGCCTTCACCGGCAACAAGTTCGAGTTCCGTGCCTGCGGCTCCGAGCAGAACGTCTCCGACTCCAACCTGGTGCTCGATGCCGCCGTGGCCAAGTCGCTCAAGTCCTTCGCCGACGCGCTTGAGGGTACGCCCGAGGATGAGTTCCAGGACGCCGCGCTCGAGTACTGCAAGAAGGTCCTGACCGACCACCAGCGCATCCTCTTCTCCGGCGATGGCTACTCCGACGAGTGGCCCGTCGAGGCCGAGAAGCGCGGCCTTGCCAACAACAAGACCACGGCCGACGCCCTGCCCGCCTTTGTTTCCGATAAGGCCATTGCGCTCTTTGAGGAGACGGGCGTCCTGACCAAGGCCGAGGCCCAGTGCCGCTACGATTGCAAGCTCGAGAAGTACAACAAGCTCATGAACATCGAGGCCACCACGATGGTTCGCGAGGCGCGTCGTACCTATCGCCCGGTCATTACCGCCTATGCCACCAAGGTCGCTAAGGGCCTTGAGACTATTCGTGCCGCCGGTGCCGAGGCCGCCATGCAGTGTGAGCAGAACACGCTCAACAAGCTCTGCAACGGCATCACCACCATCAACGACTCCATCAAGGCGCTCGACGCCGTGCATCAGAAGGCCGAGTCTCTCGATGGCCAGGAGCAGGCCAACGTGTACGCGCACGAGGTCGTTCCCGCTATGGATACGCTGCGCGCCGCCGTGGATGCCATGGAGGAGATCGTGGCCGCCGACTACTGGCCGGTCCCGACCTACGACGACATCCTGTTCTACGTGTAGAGCGTAACTGACATATCGTCACGGTATTGAGCCGGGGTCCGCATTATGCGGGCCCCGGTTTTTGTTTGCGAAGGACGCTTTGAAGCCCGTTATGCCGCCGATTTGCCTAGGCATAAAGGGTTGTGGGCAAAAAACGTCAAATATGAGTACTGTCACAAGCTCTGTAACATTATTTATTTGCAAAATATGTAGTGTTACGCAACATATGTACAAGTACTTAGCCGATAAACGTCTGCAATTCTTCCGCCGTAGGACGCCTGACGTCTAAATCGACTTCTAAAGGCATGAAATCGCTGTTACTAAAATGGTAACAGTACTCATATTTGCTATTTTTTGCCCACTGGCTTTGCGATGATGCCGGGATCCGCACCCTGTCGGGTTCGAATCCCGGCGCATGGGTAGCAAAAAGCCCGCTACCGCGAGGGTAACGGGCTTCACATCTCAAATGGTGTCCCCAGCGGGATGTCCGCGTGCGGCTGGCGCCCCCCGCTTCCGCTGCGTCGCTTCGCTCCTTGCGTGCTGCGCTGGAAAACGCTTGCGCGTTTCCTCAGCTCCGCACCCTGTCGGGTTCGAATCCCGGCATATCGGTAGCAAAAAGCCCGTCACCGCGGGGGTAACGGGCTTCTTAATTTAAATGGTGCCCCCAGCGGGATTCGAACCCGCGATATCCACCTTGAAAGGGTGGCGTCCTTGGCCGCTAGACGATGGGGACAGCGGGAAAGAGTATAGCAGACTTTTTTAGCCGTTCACATATCGTTGGCAAACTGAAAAACCACCACAAAGGTGCCTGTCCCCTTTGTGGTGGTTGGGGCGTTAGGGGAGGAGCTTCATGGCGGCGTCGTGGGCGGCGTGCTCGTAGGTGTCGTCGAGGGGCTTGAGCGGCAGCAGAGCGTTGGCCTGTGCGTCGCCGCGGCGCCCGAGGGCGTGCGCAATCAGCCAGTCGGCGAGTTCGGGGTTCTTGGGTAGCGCCGGGCCATGCAGGTACGTGCCGATGACGCCCTTGTAGATGAGGCCCTCAAGACCATCATCGCCGTTGTTGCCGGTGCCCGTGACGACGGCCGTTCCGAGCGGCGTGGCCTCGGCGTCCAAAAGCGTGCGGCCGCCGTGGTTCTCGAATCCCACAAAGGGCTCGGGTGCCAGGTCGGTCTTGACGGCTACGTTGCCGATCAGGCGGTCGGAGCCGCGCACGGTCTCGGCGGCAATGACGCCCAGGCCCTCAATGCGATCGTCGCCCATGTAGTACGAACGGCCGAGCAGCTGATAGCTGCCACAGATGGCAAGCAGCGAGCCGCCATCCTCAACATAGGCCGCGACCTTGTCTTTTTGGGCGAGCAGCTCGTGTGCCACGGCTAGCTGGTCGCGGTCGGAGCCGCCACCCATCATGACGATATCGGCATCGGTGAGATCGAGTGACTCGCCCATACGGACCTCGTCCACGCGAACGGGGATGCCGCGCCAGGCGCAGCGACGCTCGAGGGCGATAACGTTGCCGCCGTCGCCGTAGAGGTTAAGGGCATCGGGATACAGGTAGACGATGCGCAGCGGGCGCGAAAGCTCGACTGGCGCGATGCCGACAGGAAGAGCGCTGCCGTCGGCACGGGCTACGGCGCGCCCGGCAACAGCGTCGGAAGTGGCGCCCTTCAGTCCGTCGAGCTCCTTGACCAGCGGCGGGAAGGCCGTGTAGTTGGCGACGGCGTAGAAGGTGTCATCGGCGGCCTCGTCTGCCACGGCGCCAATTGCCTGCGCGACGTCCGAGATAATCGCGGCATCGATGCCGGCGTACTTGAGGCGCACCTGCATGTCGTGTGCGCGCGTGCCGCCGGCAAAGGCGACAAGTCCCGGCGTGTCGGCGATGCGCTCAAAGTCGACGTCGTAGATCCACGATACATCGTGGCCGTCGGCATCGTTGTCGTTGAGGAAGAAAGCGCAGAGTCTGCCGCCTGCCGTCTTGATGGACTGAATCTGGCGATCGAAGCCTACGGGATTCTTAGCCAGGTTGGCCTCGACGGTGCGGCCGGCGATATCCCAGCGGCCCATGCGTCCGCCGGCGGGCACATAGGCATCGAGCGTGGGCTGCAGGTGCGCCATATCCACGCCTAACTCATGTGCGGCAAAGAATGCGGCGGCAACGTTGTAGACCATGTACAGGCCGTTGTAGCGTGTGGCGATGTGTGCGGCAGCCGCGTCGGGCGCAGATCCAAAGACCAGGTCAAAGCCGTAGCCGTCGCAGCCGAGCTCCACGCCCGTCACGCGACGGACAAGCGCAGGGCGTGCCCAACCGCACGAGGGGCAATGGTAGGCGCCGAGCTGGCCGTATTGCACGTAGTCATACTCCAGCGGCGCGTTGCACTGTGAGCAAAAGCGCGAGTCGCTAATACGGTCGGACTCGGTGTTGGTGGCGCCATCGATGCCAAAGGCAATACTCGCGTTGGGAACGCGCGCGGCAATCGAGGCGCACAGCGGGTCGTCGGCGTTGTAGATGAGCGTCGTTGCCGGCGAAAGCTCCAACGCGTGGGCGATGACCTCCTGGGTGTGATCGATCTCGCCATAGCGATCTAGCTGGTCGCGGAACAGGTTGAGCAGCACAAAGTACGTCGGCTTGAGCTTGGGCAGGACGCGCACGGTGTAGAGCTCATCGCATTCAAAAACGCCCACGCGCTTGTCGCTGTCAGTGTGCTTAAGGCCACTGCGGGCCTCGAGCAGAGCACCCACCACACCGGGCTCCATATTGTTGCCGGCACGGTTGCACACCACGGTGGCGCCGCTGGCGGCAACGGCGTCGGCGATGAGGTTGGAGGTGGTGGTTTTGCCGTTGGTGCCGGTGATCACCACGCTGCGGTCGACAAGGCTCGCGAGGTCGCGTAGCAGCTCGGGGTCGATTTTCATGGCGATGCGGCCGGGAAGCACGCCGCCCTGGCGCTTAAGGACGGAGCGCAGCCCCCAGCGAGCGATATCGCTC
>CABUOF010000107.1 GCA_902493125.1 uncultured Collinsella sp.
ATGGGCGCCGCGTCGTTTGCGGCCACGGGCTCTATCGTCGGCTACGATTTTATCTTCAACGATGTCCAGGACCGCCTGGACCCCTTTGACAACGAGACGTTCGATGCGAGCCCCATCGAGATGTACGCCGTCGCGACGGATATGCTCTTTGGAACCGCCGCGTACCTGCCGGTCAAAAGCGCCGTACTTGACCTCGATGCCGTGCGCGCATCGACGTCGCTGCCGCTGGTGACGCCGCTGGTCGAGATCGATGGGCACAAATACGTCGACGGCGGCGTAGCCGATTCGGTCCCCATCGAGCACGTGCTGGAGGAGGCGGGCTTCGATCGCGCGGTTGTTATTGTCACGCAGGACCGTTCATACGAGAAAAAGCCCTACGAGTTTATGCCAGCCGCGCGCGCTCGCTATGCCGACTACCCCTACCTGCTCGAGGCTATCGAGACGCGCCACGATCGCTATAACATACAGCGCATGCATCTGTGGAAGTATGAGCGCGAGGGCCGCGCGCTGGTCGTCGCTCCGCAAAAGCCGGTCGAGGTCGGCCATGTTGAGCACGATCCGGCAAAGCTCCTCGACCTGTATATTCAGGGTCGCCAGGAGGCAAAGCGCTTGCTGGGAGATATCGAGGCGTTTGTCGAGCGCTAGCGTCGCGACGTCATGACCCATGGACGACATGTGCAGAAACTCTGGTCGGAGCCAAAATACCTGTTGACTCGGGCGGCGAGCGGGGTAATATGGACGGGTTACTTGCAGAGCCCCGTGAATCTCTGTAACAACACGTACTGTACATGGAGGAGTCTAAGTGATTTCGAAATCGACTCACTACGCCAAGCAGGGCGAGGTCCAGCGCAACTGGGTTCTCGTCGACGCCGATGGTGCTGTCCTGGGCCGTCTTGCCACCCAGATCGCAATGATCCTGCGCGGTAAGAACAAGCCCCAGTTCACGCCCAACAGCGACTGCGGCGACTTCGTCGTCGTCATCAACGCCGATAAGGTCCAGCTTACCGGTAACAAGGCCGACACGAAGACCTATTATCGCCACAGCGGCTACAACGGCGGCCTCAAGGCTGAGAGCTTCCGCCAGGCTATGGAGAAGCACCCGGAGAAGGTCATCGAGCGCGCCGTTCGCGGCATGCTGCCCAAGACCACCCTCGGCCGTGCCCAGATGACCAAGCTTAAGGTCTACGCTGGTGCCGAGCATCCGCACGCTGCCCAGAACCCCACGAAGATTGAGCTGGAGGCTTAAAGATGGCTGAGAACACCGTTGTCTACCAGGGTACCGGCCGTCGTAAGAACGCCGTCGCCCGCGTCCGTCTCGTCCCCGGCACCGGCAAGGTGACCATCAACAAGCGTGACGCCGAGCAGTATTTCGGCCGTCATCAGCTCGTTGAGAACGCCCTTGCTCCCTTCAAGGTGACCGACACCGCCGGTCAGTTCGACGTTATCGCTCTGTGCGATGGCGGCGGCATCTCCGGTCAGTCCGGCGCTCTGCGCCTGGGCATCGCTCGCGCTCTTCTGAACGCTGGCGATTACCGTGCTGACCTCAAGAAGGCCGGTTTCCTTACGCGCGATGCTCGCGTGGTCGAGCGCAAGAAGTACGGCCTCAAGAAGGCCCGCCGCGCTCCCCAGTTCTCCAAGCGCTAAGGTTTTATCTCCTTACGAGATACAATGTACAAGCGGGGCCTGCCGATTGCTCGGCGGGTCCCGCTTTTCTTTTTCGACTAGGGTGGGCGACTGCGTTTTGCCCACTTGGGAAGGAGCGATCCTATGCCCCAGAACATCTTCGGTACCGATGGCGTCCGTGGCGTCGCCAACGCCGATCTTTCGTGCGACCTCGCGTTTCGTCTGGGTCGCGCGGCGACCAAGTTCCTTGGTCCGGACATCTGCATCGGCCGTGACACGCGCCTTTCGGGCACCATGCTCGAGAGCGCGCTGACCGCCGGCATCATGGCCGAGGGCGGCCGTCCGCACTGCTGCGGTGTCATCCCCACGCCTGCTGTGGCGCTGCTCACTGTTCAAAACGAGCTCGATGGCGGCATTGTCATCTCCGCTTCGCACAATCCGCCGGAGTTCAACGGCATCAAGTTCTTTAGCCGCAAGGGCATGAAGCTTCCCGATGCTGTCGAGGAAGAGATCAGCGCTTGGGTCATGTCCGAGGAGGCCATGGCTGCCGACACGCTGCCGACCGGTGCCGGCGTGGGCCACATTATCAAGATGAAGGACGCTCGCAAGGCATACGTCGACCACGCCATCGATACGCTTGATGGCCTGAGGCTCGACGGCCTGGTCGTTGCCGTCGACTGCGGCCACGGTGCTTCTTGCCAGACCACGCCCGCCGCGCTGCAGCGCCTGGGTGCTACGGTCCATGCCATCAACACCGATTATTGCGGCACCGACATTAACGTTGAGTGCGGCTCCACGCACCTTGAGCCCCTGCGCGAGCTCGTGCTGCGCACCCACGTCGATATCGGCCTGTCCCACGAAGGCGACGCCGACCGCGTACTGTTCGTGGACAGCGAGGGCAATGAGATCGACGGTGACTACATCCTGGCTATCTGCGGTTCTGACCTCGCCGCTCGCGGCAAGCTCGCCAACTCCGAGATCGTTTCGACCGTCATGTGCAACCTGGGCTTCTCCATCGCTATGAAGGAGCAGGGCTTCGAGATGGTCCAGACCGCCGTGGGCGACCGCTACGTTCTGGAGCGCATGCTCGCGGACGGCGCCACATCATCTTCCTGGAGCACAACACCACCGGTGACGGCCTGGTGACGGCTCTGCAGCTGCTGGCCGTGCTCAAGCGCACCGGTCGTACCCTCACCGATCTTGCCGGCATCATGAAGAAGTACCCGCAGGTGCTCGTCAACGTGCATTCCGACAACAAGGCCGGCTTGGACGATTGTCAGCCCATCTGGGATGCCGTTGCTGCTGCCGAGAAGGAGCTTGACGGCCGCGGCCGCATTCTGGTACGCCCGAGCGGTACCGAGCCGCTGGTCCGCGTGATGGCCGAGGCCGAGACGCACGAGCTGACCCAGCGCGTTGTCGACGACATCGTCGAGGTTGTCAAGCGCGAACTTCCCTAATGGTCAAAAACCGGTGCCAAGTGGTAAACTGTCAAGGTTATTCTGATTGATTGGTATGTCCGAGGGGGAGCATGTTCACTAAAGTCCTAAGGTCTTTTGGTATGCGTGGTCGAGTCCTTACGCTGGATGCTCCCATCTCGGGCGACGTCATTCCACTTTCCGAGGTAAACGACCAGACGTTTGCCACCGGCCTTTTGGGCCAGGGTGTGGCGATTCAGCCTACGGGTACGCGTGTGATTGCACCGGCTGATGCCAAGGTCGAGGCCATTTTTCCCACGGGACACGCCGTTGCGCTTAACACGGTCGATGGCTTGGACGTGCTCATCCACGTTGGTTTGGACACTGTTCAGCTCGAGGGCAAGCACTTTACCGTACATGCGCAAGTGGGTGACATCGTCCATAAGGGCGATGTGCTCATTGAGTTCGATCGCGAGGCAATTGCTGCCGAGGGCTACGATGTGACGGTTCCCATCTTGGTGTGCAACTCCGTTGAGTTCTCGAGCATCAAGGGCTCCGTTGGCGTGCATGTCGAAGAGATGGACCAGCTCATCGTTGCTCGCGAGCGCTAGCAAGTGCACGTGGCCATTAGCCTACAATTCAAACACGTTTACGGAGGGCGCCCTTGAAAGAGGACGCCCTCCGTGGCAAGATGGGATTTGTCCGAAGCTAAACAGCTTTGGGTCACCGTGGACGGGCAGGGGCCTCGACGCGGCTCGACACGAGACACATACATTACGCGACCTCGCCCTGGTGGCCGCACACGTTGGTTGCGGCCGACGCGGGCCGCGGGCAAGTGCTTGTAAGGGAGCCTTGCCTCTCTTGTACGAGAAAGGACGCGTAATGAAGATCATTAAAGCTAAAGACTACGAGGATATGAGCCGCAAGGCCGCTAATATCATCTCGGCCCAGGTCATCCTCAAGCCCGATTGCGTGTTGGGTCTTGCCACCGGCTCCACCCCGATCGGTGCCTACAAGCAGCTTGCTGCTTGGTACGAGAAGGGCGA
>CABUOF010000108.1 GCA_902493125.1 uncultured Collinsella sp.
AAGTCCTTGGCAGGGGAGCGCGAGCTGCTGACCATGCTCACGAGCTACCCCGACCTGTTCCGCACGTATGCCGACCGCATCTGCTCCATCGAGTGGGTTGACCCACGTCACGAGTCCATCGCATGGGCTGTTCTGGCAACGCCGCCGGGAACCGATCCTGCAGCCTGCATGGATGCGGCGCGCTCAGTGTGTCCCGATGCGGCAACGCTTGTGAGTGCCGGGCGCATCTCGGCGACGAGCAAGCACCCCACCGAGACGAACATCGTGTTTATGCTCGATACGCTCGAGCTCTACACCATCAAACGCCGCATGCGCGCCGCACAGGCCAAGCTGCGCCAGGACCGTTCGCTCGATGATGAGGCCCGTCGTGCACTGACCGTGCAGGCCGCGCAGGACTCGCAGCGTCAACGCGAGCTGCAAAAGTCGATCGGCGGCGTGGCGGACCCGTTCCGTTTGATTGGTTTGGAGACCGCAGGAACCGAACAGGCCTAGATGTTGTGGTCAACCAGCGTATTCTCGCCTATATCCAGTCCTCTTTTTGGGTATAGACATCAATGTGTGTGCTAAAGTATTGAGTCCTGTGGACTATGAAGGGAGAATCTGTGCCAAAAAAGACTGAGAGCACGGGTACTGGGCTGGAATCCTACGTTGCAAAGCTTATGGGCAACGGCTCAAACAGGACTTCGGTAACCGAGGACGAGATTCAGGTCGCCCTGAAGGATATCGATGTTTCTGACGAGCAGCTCACTGCGGTGTATTCCGCGCTGCGCAACAGCGGCATCCAGATTATCTCCGCGAGCGGTAACGACGACGCCCCCATGGACGTCGACGATGACGATAACGATACCGATACCGACGATTTCGATGACGACGAGCACGATTCCGGCTCGCTCGACGATCACGAGCTCAAGATGGCCCGTCAGGCCGACGCCGAGATGGGTTCTTCCAAGAGCAAGAAGAAGCGCACCGTGCGCACGTCCCGTTCACGCTCCCGCGTGCGTGGCATCGATGCCTCCACGGTGATGCTGACCGGCGATCCGGTTCGTATGTACCTCAAGGAGATCGGCAAGGTCGACCTGCTGACCGCCTCCGAAGAGGTCGATCTGGCCATGAAGATCGAGGCTGGTCTTGAGGCCACCGAGAAGCTCGAGGCTGCCGAGGCAGGCGAGCTCGAGCTCACGCGTGCCGAGATGCGTCGCCTTACGCGTATTGAGAACGTGGGCCTCGAAGCCAAGCAGGCGCTCA
Organism: uncultured Collinsella sp.; assembly: GCA_902493125.1. Taxonomy (GTDB): domain Bacteria; phylum Actinomycetota; class Coriobacteriia; order Coriobacteriales; family Coriobacteriaceae; genus Collinsella. The sequence goes on from CABUOF010000108.1 coordinate 1,246, forward strand.
TCAGCGCAAACCTGCGTCTGGTCGTCTCCATCGCCAAGCGCTATGTCGGTCGCGGCATGCTGTTCCTGGACCTGATCCAGGAGGGCAACCTCGGTCTGATCCGCGCCGTCGAGAAGTTCGACTACCAGAAGGGCTTTAAGTTCTCCACGTACGCCACGTGGTGGATCCGTCAGGCCATCACGCGCGCTATCGCCGACCAGGCCCGTACCATCCGTATTCCCGTGCATATGGTCGAGACCATCAACAAACTCGTCCGCGTGCAGCGCCAGCTGCTTCAGGACCTTGGTCGCGACCCGACCCCCGAGGAGATCGGTGCCGAGATGGACATGAGCGCCGACCGCGTCCGCGAGATCCAGAAGATCTCGCAGGAGCCTGTGTCGCTCGAGACCCCCATCGGCGAGGAAGAGGATTCCCAGCTGGGCGACTTCATCGAGGACTCCCAGGCCATCGTTCCGCCCGATGCGGCCAGCTTCTCCATGCTGCAGGAGCAGCTCACCCAGGTGCTCGATTCGCTTGCCGATCGTGAGCGCAAGGTTATCGAGCTGCGCTTTGGCCTTGTCGACGGACATCCCCGCACGCTCGAGGAAGTCGGCCGCGAGTTTGGCGTCACGCGCGAGCGCATCCGCCAGATCGAGTCCAAGACCCTGGCCAAGCTCCGCCACCCGAGCCGCAGCAGCAAGCTCAAAGACTATATCGAAAGCTAGTCAAGCAAGAGGCGCCCTCAAGCACATCCGCTCGGGGGCGCTTTCATGTAGTCGTTGGGGACGTTCTTGAATGACTAGTCGTTTAAGAACGTCCCCAACGACTAGGTCGGAAAATTTCTTAAAAAAGTTCTTGCCCTAAGCTGATTCGTCCGTATAATAAACTTCGTTGCTTGAGAGCACGCACCTATTCCTCGGTAGCTCAATGGTAGAGCACGCGGCTGTTAACCGCGCTGTTGTAGGTTCGAGTCCTACCCGGGGAGCCAGAATTTTCCAGCCCTTTACGTTGGGCTTTAAATTCCTCGGTAGCTCAATGGTAGAGCACGCGGCTGTTAACCGCGCTGTTGTAGGTTCGAGTCCTACCCGGGGAGCCAGGTTGTAAAACCCGTCGCTTACGCGGCGGGTTTTTTCATGTCTCGATCGCCTAGCGCGAACGTTACCATATCAACATTTCGTGTCGAGGATGTAATCCCGAGGCCTGCCACCTCAACATGGCGCGGTCGTTGTAGAATATTGCAATGATTGCTCCCACGAGATGGTGCCGCGAGCACCAGATAAGGAGATTCTTGTGTCTGAGACCATTAACGGCACCCTGAGCGTCTCGAACGACGTTATTGCCGATATTGCCGGTTATGCTGCGATGACGTGCTATGGCGTCGTCGGTATGGCTGAGCAGCTCCAGGGCGCCGAGAGCGTGCGCCTGCTTGCCGGTCAGCGCCTCCGCAAGGGTGTGCTTGTCTCCGCCGACGAGAACGGCCTTACGGTCGATCTTCACGTCGTGCTCGAGAACGGCGTCAACATGAAGTCCGTCTGCCACAATCTTTCGAGCTCCGTTGCCTTCACTCTGCAGGAGATCGCCCAGATCGATCCCGCCAGCCTTAAGATCGGCATCCACATCGACGCGCTCAAGAGCCGTCTGAACTAGCATCCGAAAACGGAGATTCAAATACCCATGATTGCAAAGACCATTCGCACCTGTTTTCCGATCGCTGCGGCTGCCGTTTCCGACAAGGCCGAGGAGATCAACAAGCTCAACGTCTTCCCCGTACCCGACGGCGACACTGGTACCAACATGTCGCTCACGCTCGCCTCGGTGACCAAGGAGCTTTCCGCCCTTCCCGCCGATGCCGACATGGAGGCCATCGCCGGCGCCATCACCCACGGTTCCCTGATGGGCGCCCGCGGTAACTCCGGCGTTATCACGTCGCAGATTCTGCGCGGCGTGGCCGAGGGCCTTGTCTCTGCCGACGAGCCTATTACGTCCGCCAACATTGCCTTCGCCTTCCGTCGTGCCGTCAAGGTTGCCTTCCAGGCTGTCCGCAAGCCCATCGAGGGCACGATCCTCACGGTCCTGCGCGATGTCTCGACCAAGGCCGACGAGTGCGAGAAGAAGAAGTTCTCGGCCGAGGACGCGCTCGACGCCATCGTCGTCGAGGCCTATCAGTCCGTCGCCCGCACGCCCGACCTGCTGCCCGTTCTGAAGGAGAACGGCGTGGTCGACTCCGGCGCCTTTGGCTTTGCCATCTTCCTGGAGAACTTTGTTGCCGCTGCGCTCGGCCGCAGCACCGTTGTCGAGGATTTCTCCGCCACGTTTGATTCCGCCGGCTCTGCCCGTGACGCCGCTCTTGGCCGCGTTGAGATCGAGGCTAACGACGACTGGGAGGGCTCGGAGTTCCGTTACTGCAACGAGTTCCTTTTTAAGGCCGACGCCCCGTTTGACGAGGACGAGTGCCTTAAGTTCCTGGGCTCCATGGGCGACTGTGAGCTGCTCGTGGGCGCCTACCCCGACTACAAGATCCACGTGCACTCCAACACCCCCAACCTGGTGCTCGAGCACATGCTCCAGCTCGGTCAGATCTATGAGGTCTTTATCCACAACATGGAGATGGAGGCCCACGACCGTACCGCTAAGATCCACGAGGACCAGGAAAAGGCCGCCGAGCCCGCCAAGGCGCTGGGTTTTGTCGCCGTTGCCGCCGGTTCCGGTGAGGCAGACATCCTTAAGTCCCTCGGCGTCGACGTGATCGTGTCCGGTGGTCAGACCATGAACCCCTCGACTGCAGACCTGCTGGGCGCCGTT
>CABUOF010000109.1 GCA_902493125.1 uncultured Collinsella sp.
CCTCAAGGCCGTAAACGCAGGGGATCCGGGGGCGGGACGGGGACTTCTCTCCGGAATATTCCGCAGGACGCAAAGAGGCTCCGCAGCGCGAAGCGCGATGCGGAGCCTCTTTGCATGTCCGAGGACGTTCCGGAGAGAAGTCCCCGTCCCGCCCCCGGATTCCCGGTGGGAGTTCTAGACCTTGTCGGCCTTAGTACATACCGCCGCCCTGCTGACCAGCGGTAGCAGCAGCGATTGCGTCCTCAAGCTGAGTGTTCTTGGGCACATCGGAGACGGTGGCCTCGGTGATGAGGATCAGGCTGGCGACAGAAGCAGCGTTCTGCAGGGTGACGCGGCTGACCTTGACGGGGTCGAGGACGCCCATCTCGATCATGTCGCCCCACTCGCCGTTGGCAGAGTTGAGACCCTGGCCGGCGGGCAGCTCGGCAACCTTGTCGACCACAACAGCGCCCTCAAAGCCAGCGTTCTTGGCGATGGTAGCGACCGGAGCGGTCAGAGCCTTCTTGACGATATCGACGCCGATCTTCTCCTCGGGGTCGTCGATCTCGACAGCATCGAGCGCAGGAGCAGCGTCCATGAAGGCGACGCCGCCACCGGCGACAATGCCCTCCTCGACAGCAGCGCGGGTAGCCTGCAGGGCGTCCTCGACGCGATGCTTGATCTCCTTGAGCTCAGACTCGGTAGCAGCGCCGACCTTGATGACGGCAACGCCACCGGAGAGCTTGGCCAGGCGCTCCTGGAGCTTCTCACGGTCGAAGTCAGAGGTGGTGTTCTCCATCTCACCCTTGATCTGAGCGATACGGGCGTCGATGGCCTCCTTGGAGCCAGCGCCGCCGACGACGACGGTGTTGTCCTTGGAGATGGTGACGGACTTAGCGGTACCGAGCATATCGGCGGTGATGTCAGCGACCTTCACGCCCAGCTCGTCCAGGGCAGCCTGGCCACCGGTGAGGACGGCGATGTCCTCGAGGATGCGCTTGCGGCGATCGCCGTAGCCCGGGGCCTTGACGGCGCAGACGTTGAGGGCGCCACGGATCTTGTTGAGGACCAGGGTAGGCAGAGCCTCGCCGTCGATGTCCTCAGCGATGATGAGCAGGCCACGGCCAGCGCGCTGGACAGCCTCGAGAACGGGCATGATGTCCTGAACGCTGGAGATCTTCTGGTCGGTGATGAGGATGTACGGATCCTTCATCACGGCCTCCATGCGGTCGTTGTCCGTGACGAAGTAAGCGGAGACATAGCCCTTGTCGAACTGCATGCCCTCGACGGTGTCGATGGTGATGTCGAACGTCTGGGAATCCTCGACGGTGATGACGCCGTCCTTGCCCACGACCTCCATGGCCTCGGCGATCTTCTCGCCGACCTCGGGGTCACCGGCGGAGATGGTACCGACGGAAGCGATCTGTTCCTTGGTCTCGACCGGCTTGGCCTGCTTCTTCATCTCGGCGACGGCGGCGTTAACGGCCTTGTCGATGCCGCGACGAATGGCCAGCGGGTTGGCGCCAGCGGCGACGTTGCGCAGACCGTCGTTGACGATAGCCTGGGCGAGCAAAGTTGCGGTGGTGGTGCCGTCACCCACGGTGTCGTTGGTCTTGGTGGCAACCTCCTTCACCAGCTGAGCGCCCATGTTCTCGATGTTGTCCTCGAGCTCGATCTCCTTGGCGACGGAAACGCCGTCGTTGGTGATGGTCGGGGCACCGAACGTGCGCTGCAGCGCAACGTAGCGACCCTTGGGGCCCATGGTGACGGTAACGGCGTCGGCCAGAGTGTTGACGCCCTTGGCAAGCTTAGCGCGGGCATCGGTGTTGAACGTAATGTTCTTTGCCATGGTAGGTAATCCTCCAAAAGAAATGTGACTCGCGTCGCCGCTTCCGAGTCCTATGCGGCAGGCGCGTTCAAAGACGAATCAGAGATTCCGACGAGACTAGGCCTCGACGACAGCGTAGATGTCGTCGGCGCGCATCAGCAGATACTTCTCGCCGTCGACCTTGACCTCGTTGCCACCGAACTTACCGTAGATGACAACGTCACCGACCTGAACGTCCATGGGGATGCGCTCACCCTTGTCGTTGACCTTGCCGGCGCCCACGGCAACGATGGTGCCGCGCTGCGGCTTCTCCTGAGCGTTGCTGGCGATATACAGACCAGAAGCGGTCTTCTGCTCGGCCTCGTCGGGCTTGACCAGAACACGATCTGCAAGCGGCTTCAAAGACGACATGCTTGTCTCCTCCTTTTTGGGCCGCGCGGTTATACCACGCGAATTAACCCTTTTTGTTTGCGTACGCGTTGAATGGTACCCACGAATGGCGGGTTATACAACACAGAGTCAAAAAATCTTATTTTTTGGCACTTAGATTTTCTGAATGCCGGGGGATAACTTAGCGGTGGCTCCCGTGTGGCTCCGGAGGGGCGGGGCATAAGGTTTCCTGCTCGGCAGTCCTGCTCGCACGAAGGCCACATTAAGTGGCCTTCGGCTCATGCGGAACTCGCGCTAAACCTTATGCCCCGCCCCTCCGGAGCCACACGGGAGCTGAGTCAACGTTATCGGGCCCGGCATTCAGAAAAGTCAGTGCAGCAAAATGGCGATGCGGGTAGGGCGCACAAGAAAGGGGCACGTTGTTGGGACGCGCTCTTTTAAGTTGCGGTGGAATAGTTCCTGGTTTTGGGCGTGAAGGCGGGTTTTAGGAACTATTTCACCGCAACTGAAGGATGGGATGTGGGGCTAGCGCTCGTAGATTAAGTTACCTGCCAGGTAGGTGGCCTGAACCTTGGTAGCCTGGAGCTCTTGGGGGTCAATGGTGAGCGGGTTTTGATCCAGGACTACCAGGTCGGCGTATTTGCCGGGCTCTAGGCTGCCGAGGTTTTGCTCGTCGCCCGCTGCGTACGCGCTACCAAGCGTGTAGTTGCGCAGGGCCGTTGCCGCATCGATGCGCTCGCTGGGGAGCCAGCCGCCCTCGGGCCAGTGGCTGCGAGGGTCTTGGCGCGTAATAGCCGTGTAGAGCACGTTCATGCTGGTAACGGCCGTGATGGGGCTGTCGGTACCAAAAGCTTGGCGGATGCCGCGCTGCTTATAGGTCGCAAACGGCCACATGATGCGGCTGCGCTCCAAGCCCAGATCGCGCTCCGGGCCACCCGGGTCGAGCGTGATGTGGCAAGGCTGGCTCGAGGCAATGACGTTGAGCTTGCGCAGACGATCGATGTCCTGAGGCAGCAGATTCTCCAAATGCTCGAGCGTGTTATGACCGTGCGGCGGCAGACCGTAGCGCTCTGCCGCCTCCTCAAAGATATCAAGTGCGGCATGGATGGCACCGTCGCCGATAACGTGGATGCGCACGGTGTGGCCACGCTCGGCTGCCGCTAGAACCAACTTGCGCATGCGCTCGACAGGAACCGTCAGGCGACCCTGGTCGCCCGGGAAGCGCGGGTTGGTATAGGGCTCAGTGAGGTATGCGGTATGCTCGCTCGACACGCCGTCGAAGAACTGTTTAAAGCCTGGCGCCGAGAGCAGCGCGTTGTTCGCATAGCGGGTCTGGAGTTCTTCCAAGCGCGATTGGTCATCCAGCAGCGTGGGAAACAGATGGGCGCGGATGCCCAGCTTGCCGGCGGCCTGCAGCCTGTCGTAAACATCGTCGCGAATAAAGTCGCAGCCCGGCATGGGCATGAGCGACATATCGCAGATTGAGGTGATGCCTTGCTCGGCCATACGCTTCATCTGGTCGCCGTAAGCGCTCGCGATGCGGTCCTCGCCCAGCCATTCCAGGCAGCGCGGCAGCAGCTGCATAGCAGCTGCCTCGTGGGCAATACCCGTAAGCTCACCGTTTGAGTCTTTGTCGTAACTGCCACCCGCCGGAGGCTCGCTGTCACGCGTCACGCCGAGGGCTTCGAGTGCGCGGCTGTTGAGCCACAGCGTATGCCCATCGCCCGAATACATAACACAGGGGCGACCGGGGAAGGCGGCGTCGAGGGAGGCCTTGGTAGGATGCTCGGGCGGATCCCAGCGG
>CABUOF010000110.1 GCA_902493125.1 uncultured Collinsella sp.
TCGATGCCACCGTCGGCAACATCGCGGTCGAGCAGCACGACGGGCAGGCGTCCCGCGGCCGCGGCGATTGCCTCGTCGTTACCGCCGCAGGTATTGACGACCAGGCCGTCCACGCCGGCATCGATAAGCCTGGTGAGCGACTCTGCTTCCTTTGCGGGGTCGTTGCCGCTAATGGCCGTCATAAGCGAGCAGCCGCGCGCGGCGGCGCTGGCGGAAAGCCCTTCGAGCATGGCGCTCGAGAACGGGTTGGCGATGTCAGCCAGAATCACGCCAATGAGGTTCGTACGCGAGCTGCGCAGATTGCGCGCGGCGGCACGCGGGCGATAGCCGGTGCGCTCGATAACCGCCGCGATGCGAGCACGGGTTTCCTCGGTCATCTGCCCGGGGCGGTTGTTGAGATAGCGCGAGACCGTGGCCGGACTCACGCCCGCCTCGGCAGCAATGTCCTTGATTCTCATCTGCGCCATAACGCACCCCGTTTCCCAATTGTCGGCGGTCTGAGCCATTTTAGGCATTTTTTTAAAAATCTCGGTTGCAAAACGCTGTAGGTGAGTATACTACAACTCGAAACGAAACCGATTTCGTAAACCGATTTCGGTGAGCGTTGGCACGCAGGTGCAAAGACGCACCCTACCGTCTTGGCACCTGCGTGCCAACGCCATATCAAAGGTGTACGCACGAGCAAGAAGGAGCTACGCAACCATGGGTAAAACGGTTCTTACCTTCGGCGAGATCATGATGAGGCTATCGCCCAAAGACCACCTGCGTATTGAGCAGGCAACCGAGTTTGATGTCCGCTACGGCGGCGCCGAGGCAAACACCGCGCTTTCCCTGGCCTACCAGGGCGACAAGGCCACTTACGTCTCCGTTGTCCCGGCCAACCGTCTGGGCGAGTGCGCCCTGCGTTCGCTGAAGGCCTACGGCGTCGACACCACGCGCGTCGTGCGTCAGGGCGACCGTCTTGGCTCCTATGTGTTTGAGGTCGGTGCCTCGCAGCGCGGCAACGGCTGCGTCTACGACCGCAAGTTCTCTGCCATCAACATGGCCAAGCGCGATGTTTTTGACTGGGACGAGATCCTCAAGGGCATCGATGTCTTCTACTTCTCCGGCGTGACCCCCGCCGTCTCCGACGAGATGGCCGCCGCCTGCAAGGAGGCTCTCGCCGTCTGCCGCGCCAAGGGCATCACCACCGTGTGCGACGTGAACTATCGCGGCAAGATGTGGTCGCCCGAGAAATCGCAGGCAACCATGAAGGAACTCCTGCCGCTCGTCGACATCTGCATCGCCAACGACGAGGATGCGCCTGCCGGCCTTGGCATGACCTGCGTCTCCGGCTCCCTTGCCCACGGCATCGAGGAGCGTGACACCTACGTCGAGATGGCCCGTCAGATCTGCGCCGAGTACGGTTGCAAGAAGGTCGCCTCGGTCGTCCGCAACATTTCCTGCGTCGAGCGCTCCATCTGGATGGGCATGCTCTTTGACGCCGAGAGCGGCGAGCACTGGTTCTCCCCTGCTCACGACGTGCACGTGCTCGAGGGCGTTGCCGCCGGCGACGCTTTCAACGCCGGCCTCGTCCATGCCCTCATCAACGACTTTGACCCGCAGGACGCCGTCAACTACGCGATTGCAGCCTCGATCCTCAAGCTCACCATCAAGGGCGATTCCAACTTGGTTACCGCAAGCGAGATCGCAGCCGTGGCATCCGCCGCCGACGGTGGCACCCGCGTCGCGCGCTAGTCCGTCTCCATTCCGCGGGCCGCAGCTTTCCAATCCCATACCCCTGCGGCCCGCTCCCCGATTCCTCCGGCCGGGCAAAACCACCAGTCCCATTCCGGTTTTGCCTGGCATTCCCTACATGACTGGTCGAGCAGCCGGTTTTGGAATTGCTTGAACCCCAAGCAGTGCCTCCGATAACCAATCCAAAATCGGCTCCTGACCAGCACATTTGGCAATCACGCGCCCATGCGCGCCACACATCGAAAGGAACATCATGTTCGATCAGTTCTACACCACGCTTGAGTCCCTGGGCATCGTGCCGGTCGTTGTGCTCGACAAGGTCGAGGACGCCGCTCCGCTCGCCCACGCCCTTATGGCAGCTGGCATGAAGTCCGCCGAGGTCACCTTCCGCACCGCCTGCGCCGCCGAGTGCATCGCCGCTATGGCCGAGGCCGAGCCCGAGATGTGCGTTGGCGCCGGCACTGTCCTGACCGTCGAGCAGGTTGAGCAGGCCCGCGCAGCCGGTGCCAAGTTCATCGTCTCCCCGGGTTACAACGAGGACGTCGTGAAGCACTGCATCGACATCGACCTGCCCGTCCTTCCCGGCACCGTGACCCCCTCCGAGGTCACCGCAGCCGAGAACCTGGGCCTCAAGGTCACCAAGTTCTTCCCCGCGTCCCAGTATGGCGGCCTGAACACCATCAAGGCCCTCGCCGCTCCGTTTGTCGGTCACCGCTTTATGCCTACCGGCGGCGTGAGCACCGCCAACGTCGAGGAGTACCTGAGCTCCTCCGCCATCATCGCCTGCGGTGGCACCTGGATGGTTAAGCCGGCCCTGTTTGCCGACGGCGACTTCTCCAAGGTCGAGCAGATTGCCCGCGAGGCCATGGACGTCGTCAAGAAGGTCCGCGGCTAGGTTTAGCTCTCTATCGTGAAAGGGGGCGTGCCCTAGACCTCGCCCCCTTTCTTTTAAAACGGCTCGGAAGCGCGCCGTTTCCGTCACGAGCAAGAACCGAAAACGTCTTGTATGCTGATAGAACGTGACGGAAGCGACACGCCCCCGAGCCGCTTTGCCTACTCGGCTGGCAGTCGCACTCAACTAAGACACTTCGACAAAAGCCGAACCATCAAAACAGCTGCGGCACCGTCTGGAGGAATGGACCCTTGCTTCCGGTCTTTTCCTCCAAGCGGCGCCGCAGCGTTTTCGTGCCCCGATGTGCCCCGGCACTTGCGGTGGAATACGGACTGCTTACACCATCAGAGCCGCAAAACAATCCCTATTTCACCGCAACTAATGAAGAGAACGAGTTAGATGGCCGAGTCTTTGGACAGCTCAAAATAGTCGGGATGTAAGGCGATAACCGGGCCCTGCTCCTCGGGCATCAGGTGCAGGTGTGTCTCGGCCAGATAGCTCGCCGTGTCGGTATCGCCCTTTTTAATGGCCTCGAGAATTCGGCGATGCTGCCGACGAATCGGCTCCCAATCCAGATCCTGAGAGACCATACGCAACCAGTTGTATCGCTCAAAATGCGTATTGACGCTCTTCATCCAATCCCACAACATGTGGCGGCCGGCAATCTCAAAACACGTCTCATGGAACAGGTTGTCCAGATCGAAAAAGCGACGCGTTTCGCTATGGTCGAGCGACTCGGACTCGGCAAGAATCTGCTCGAGCCGATGCTTTTGCTCGGGCGTGGCGGCCGAACAGCATTTAATAAGCACGCTTCTCTCGAGCTTCTCACGCAAGAAGCAGGCGTTTTCGGCGTGTTCCATGCTGATCTTAGAGACGTAGGTGCCGCTTTTGGGGCGCGTTTCCACCAGCTCCTGCTCACGCAGGCGTACAAAGGACTCGCGAATGGGCGTGCGCCCGATTCCCGTCTCCTTTTCCAGACCAATCGCCGAAAGGCGCGTGCCGGGCTTGAGCTCGGCATAGATGATCTTGGAGCGCAATGCGTTGTATGCCTGGTCTTGCAGGCTCTGATAATGCTGGTGTTGTTCCATAAAGCCCTCGGATGAAGCCTCGGTTAATCGAATACCACCATGCAATACTATCGCATCCCCCGCCCCCTCATAAGTTGCGGTGGAATAGTTCCTGTTCAAGGCCTTCAGCAGCAAAAACAGGAACTATTCCACCGCAACTTATGAGGGGGGACGGGTGCGACATGCCGTTGGTATAAAAAGCAAAGGCCCGCGGACAGTTTG
>CABUOF010000111.1 GCA_902493125.1 uncultured Collinsella sp.
CCCGGGGCGGCGGGGGCGGCGTAGGCCGCGGGCCCGCACAGGGCCAGGGCGGCAGCGACCGCGAGGACGGCGGCGGCCCCGGAAACTCGTTTCATGGAGCGTTTCATGGAAAATCCCCCTAATCTAGCAACGGTTTAGAGTCTACTAGATTGGGGGGACGGGGGCCAAGCCCGCACAGTTAGCGTCGGCGTGACGTCCTTCGTCTACAGCACGGTTAAATGCATCGAACAAATGGGCTGCTTCCTCGGGACGCGAGGAAGCATCTAAAACAGTGTTGAGAATGTCTCCCGCATCACGTCCGTGTGTCTCCGTCGGAGGAACCGACGTGGTCTCGCCATCAAGAATGCAAATATTGTCACGAGGCACTGAAGCCACGACAACCGGCGAATGCGTGGTCACGACAAACTGCACGTTGGGGAAGATGCGAACGAGGTCCTCCAGAATTCGTGCCTGTCAACGAGGGTGCAAATGAAGGTCGATCTCGTCAATCATTACCACGCCCGGCGTCTTGAGCACACGATCCCCTAGTGCGGGGTTCAACATCGCCATGCGATATGCGATGTCCGCAAAAAGGCTCGACGTGCCACGATATCCGTCGCTCATAGAGTGAATCCTATCGCGATGGTAACTACCATCGGCAGTGCTTATATGTAAACACCAGCTGGCCGAGTTCGGCATCAAAATCGACCATCGCGTCCACGGTAGAAGCAGCGGCATCAAAACATGAGGCCGGTGCCTTTTTAACCGCAGAGAACAGTGCGCTGTCACGCCTATTCTGCTACTCCCAAATGGATTGAGATTTAAACCATGCATTCATACGTGCATCGTTCGAAGATGCCTGTAGGGCACCTTCGAACCCACGCGTCCTGTTGGGCAACGATTGGTCTTTAGGTTCAGTCCGCGTCCACAATCGATCGGTCCCATAACGAGCAAGAATGGGAAGGACAACCGTCTCGCCACTGCCGACATTTTTATTGCAGCCGATCGCTGACATCCATTACAGGCGCAGCGTCAGCAATAGTCGCGCAGCCCTTGGCAGTATTAGGCGAACGCAACTAAAACCGTTGCAAATGCAATTAGGTATAATTCTTCCAAATCGCCTAGAGAAAGTGTTTGAATGCTGACCGTAATCGTGCCTACTTACAATGCCGAGCCGTATCTTTCTCAGGCTATAGGCAGCCTATTAAACGAAAACAAAATCGAACTGGAAATCCTCGCCATCAACGACGGATCCACCGACAACTCGCTCGCCATTATGCAAGATTTCGCTGCGCGCGACTCACGCGTTCGAGTGATCGATAAGGCAAACCAGGGTTACGGCGCAACCTGCAATCTGGGCATTCGCGAGGCAATGGGCGACTGGATTGCCATCCTCGAGCCCGATGACTGGATCGAGCCCGGAATGTACTCCGACATGTTTGCCTTTGCCAAGCGCGAATTTGGCGGTCCGAACAAGCTCGATATTATTGAGACCCCGTATTGGATCATTCGCAACCCCGATACCCCCCAAGAGGTCAAACTACATTGCGCATATCGTGGTCGCATCAAACCGTCTCGGCAACCGTTCACCATTCACGACGCTCCACACCTGCTGGCCCATTTGGTCGGCAATCTATCGTCGCGACTTCCTAATGCAAAACAATATCTGGTTTAAGGAAATCCCCGGTGCGGGCTGGGCCGACAATCCATTCCTTGTCGAAACGCTCTGTCAGGCAAAGGCGATCGCTTACTGGCCCAAGCCGTATTACTGCTACCGCGAGGAAACACCCGAAAAGGCAGCTGCTCTGGCAAAGCGTGACCCCTTGATGCCGTTTAATCGCTGGAACGACATGGTCGATATTCTTGAGCGGCTCAACGTCACCGACCCCGCCGTTTGGACACCCCAAATCACACGTGGCTTCACCTATATGGGCATCATGATTGAGCACACCGGAATTGATGGCCACCCCGAAATCGAGCGGGCGATCCACAGGATGTTCGAACGCATGCCGCAAGAGCTGGTATTTGCCAATCCTCGCATTACCCCTGCGGCCAAAAAGCTCTATGCCGAGTATATGGGCATCGCCAACCCTAAAATCAGCTACTGCGCATACGCCAAGGACCTCGTGGGCGAGGGCCTGTATAACGTATGGAACAAGGGGCCCAAGCAAACTCTAAAAATGATCACATCGCACTTTGGTTCATACAACGCACGCGCTGGAAAATAGTCTGATGGGCAGCAAAACAAGCAGAAACACCTCCATCGAAGCGCTGCGCTTGGTAGCGGTCGCTGGCATCGCGGTATTCCACACGTTTCAGTGGACCTTCCAGGCCGTCTGCATCAGCGTGCCGGAATATGCACCGCTCGCCGCCTTCCCCTATTCGGGACTGCTGGGGTTCATTAACTTGCTTGGCTGCTGGGCCAACGAGGTCTTCTTTATGATCTCGGACTATTTTCTCATCGCTTCGGCCGCGCGTGCTTGGGACGGTGGAGCAACGTGGAAGTCGCAAATGCAACGGACGGCGCAGCGCCTTGGCAAGGTCATTATGCCCACTGCGTTTTATTGCCTCGTGGCGCTCGCGTGGTCCACGGTCGTCTCACCCATTCCTGATGTAGCCCTCAACACGCACAACTGGTATACCCTGGGACTCGAGTTCATTTGGGTCTATGCCGCCACGGTCTTCATGGCGCCATGGTTTGGACTAGCAAGGAGTCGACTCCCCCGGAAGAGCTACACGGCGACGGTCATCGCCGTTGGCATCCTCGCATTTGTTGTTAACGGGTATTTAGCCGCTATGAGTGCGACAAGCGCCGGCGAGTTTTCTTGGCTCCAAAAGTTCATGAGCGCCGTCACGTACGTAGTCGCGTTTTTGATCGGCGGACTGCTCCGCGACGTTACCGATGTCATGGATTCGGACAGGGTGGGCGCCTTGGGCATGCGCTCGCTCGTAACGGTTTTGGTGCTCACCATCATCCTGGAAGGAGCACTCTCCTTCACCGACAACCTCACAGCGATGACAATCCTCTCCTACAAATCGGCCTTGCTGATCTCGTTTGCCCTCGCTGCCGCCTGCCTGCTCTTTGCGGCAACCCGACGCAGTGCCTCAGGCAATCCGCGGACTGCAGGTGTCATCGTCACCTTATCGACCGCCACGCTTGGTTTCTATGTGATGCAGTCACTCACCAGTAGCCTGTGGCGTCCCGTCTTCAATACGTTGCTCGCAAACATACTGGTCAGCCAAAACAGCCCGGTAGCTATATACATCGTCACGGGTACCGTCATTAGCATCGTCTTTGCTCTGGCACTTCTCATCATCGATGCAGCCAGAAGCTTTATCGCTCGCAAGCTCAAGCGGCAATAGACACGCTGCCGTCAGACGCTAAAGCCGCTACAGCCGTGGCAGGTTCCTGCGTTTTATTCAAAGCTTGCCGCCAAGGTGCGCCGAGCCTTTACAATAGGACCGTCCCAAGGACGTATTCGATAGCTTCCGCGCAGCACTCGCCCGCCGCGCGTGAAAGGATATATTGCCCCATGCCTTCAACCCTTCCCGCTCCCATCGACAAGCTCGCCATCGTCGTCGTTACGTACAAGCGCCAGGAACTCCTGGCCAACTTGTTCGACTCCATGACCGAGCTCACGGCAACGCCCTGGCGCATCGTGATTGTCGATAACGAGAATTCGCGCGAGACCGAGGCCATGTGCGCCGCATTCGACGAGCGCCTGGCCAACCTGTGGGGCATCGACACCGAGCAGCCCGACGCGCAGGGCGGCACCGACCGTGTCATCTACGCCCCGCAGCTCGAAAACGGCGGCGGTGCGGGCGGCTTCTCCGCCGGCACCAAATGCGCCTACGACCTGGGCGCCCAGTGGT
>CABUOF010000112.1 GCA_902493125.1 uncultured Collinsella sp.
CCGCAGGTGCGGTAAGGGCTACCGCACGGGCCGATACTCAAAGCCCATTGTGGCATCCCGAGCCCGCGGAAAGAAGCTGCGCCGCGGGGGAGGCGACCCAAATGGCTTTCTCATATCGTCTTGTTTTAATCACCATGATTATTTTGCTTAAAGCAACAACGTTCCCGCTCGATGTAACCACCGAATCAAAACGTGTACATCAGCCACCAAAATCGACATTTTTCGACATGTTTGGAGGCTGATGTACACGAATGCGAAATCCCCGCCGCCTAAAAGCGCCCTCCACATGTCTGGACTCTCTATGCTTACGCTGGATAGACATCGCCGGAACGGGTATAGTATCGAAAGTTTTGTCGTTAACCAGCGGGGGAGTCCTGTGGGCATCAAAAAGAAGATCAAAAAGGAGCTTATCGGCACTTCCGATTACCCGTCGAATAAGATCTTTACGATCTCCAATTTCATCACCTTTACGCGCCTGATCCTCACCCTGGTATTTCTGTACCTGTTTGCGACGGATAACAACCGCGTCATCGCCATCGTTATCTACGCCGTTGCCGCCTCCACCGATTGGATGGACGGTCAGATCGCTCGCATGACTAAGACGGTCTCGTGGCTCGGCAAGGTCATGGATCCCATTTGCGACCGTGCGCTGCTGTTCACCGGCGTACTTGGACTGGTGGTCCGCGGAGAGCTGCCCATCTGGGTCTGCGTGCTCATTATTGGCCGCGACATCTATCTGGGCATCGGCACGCTTATCGTGCGTCATTATCACCGTCGCCCCATCGATGTCGTCTTCCCCGGAAAGATTGCCACAGCGCTGCTCATGACCGGCTTCTCGCTCATGCTGCTCGGTTTCCCCGTTGTTGACGGCCTGCATCTTTTACCTTCAACCCTTAAGGCCTTCACGGGCCTCAACGGAAGCTCGGTGCCCCTCGGCATCTTCTTTGTGTACGGCGGCGTGATCTTCTCCATGCTCACGGCTGTCATCTACTCCATTAAGGGCGGAGTGGCCATTAAACAGGCTCTCGCGCATCCCGAGGACGAGGACATCGACTTTCTGAACCCTGAAATCGAAAACTGATTCGTTGGGGTATGATTACGTACGGTTCATTATTTGCGGCACGTCCGCGATAAGTTAGGGGTTGTCATGGACAACATGGTTAACAATATGCCTCAGAATGATAAGACTGCTGACGCTACCTGCGTATTCCGCGTGCCTTCAAGCGACGTCACCGTTCCCGACCTCATGGCCAACGTGCGCATCACCGCCCCCGTTCTGTCCATCGTCAAGGGTCCGCAGACGGGTGCCGCTTTTGAGCTCGAGGACGACGTGACCACTATCGGCCGCGATCCTGCAAACGGCATCTTCCTCAACGACATGACCGTTTCCCGCAGCCACGCGCGCATTATTCGCGAGGGCCTAGGCGCTCGCATCGAGGACTTAGGTTCGCTCAATGGCACCTGGGTCGACGGTGCCATCGTCAATGCAGCCCCGCTGCACGACGGTTCTTCCGTCCAGATCGGTACGTTTACGCTCATCTACCACGAGAGCACGCCGGAGCGCATCGAAACCGGTGAGTAGGGCATGGCCGAACGCAACTATCTGAGTATCGGCCAAGTCGTCAACCTACTTCGAGGCGCATACCCCGATCTTTCGAACTCAAAAATTAGATTTCTAGAGGATGAGGGGCTCATTACCCCTCATCGTACGCCAAAGGGATACCGTCAGTACTCCAAGGAGGACGTTGATCGCCTGGAGGTCATTCTGCACCTGCAGAAGACCCGCTATATGCCACTCAACGTGATTAAGCAGCGCTTGGAAAACGCCACGGACCTGTCAACGCTCGCCTACGAGGTGGGCTTGCTGTCCGATGTTCCGCTCAAGACGGAGCCCAAGGAGACTAAGCAAAAGCTGCATCCCATCGAGACCATTCCCGATATGCTGGGCGTCGAGATTTCGTTTATCCGCTCGCTCGCCGAAAACGACCTCATTCGCATCATCAAAAGCCCGCAGAACCGCGAGCTCGTCGATGGTCGCGATTTTCCGATCATCCGTTACTGCTCCGAGCTGTCGCGCTTCCATATCGAGCCACGCAACCTGCGTCAGTACGTGTCTTCCGCTAACCGCGAGTCCTCGATGTTTGAGCAGGTGCTCGTGAGCATGCTCGGAATGGATACCTCCGATGACGAGCGCGACGCCAAGCTCGAGCGTGCGTTTAAGAAGCTTCACGACCTGACGGAGGGCGTGCACACCGCGCTGCTCAAGAACCGCGTTTTTGAGTCGCTCAACGCCGTGGTCGAGGACGCCGACATCGATGCACTCGATGAGGAAATCACTCGCTCCGAGTCAACCAAGGCCAAAAACGAAGAGATAGGCGCGCCGGCTTCGCACGAGGATTCCCTCGTAAAGCCGCTCAAGGTCGTCACCCCTTCGCAATCCGGCACCGCCACCGCGGGCAAATAACAGCTGCCGCTTATTCGGCAACCCATTGAAAGGTCATGCAATGTACGACTTCGAATCTCAAATCGTCGACATCCCCGACTATCCCGAGCCCGGAGTCATCTTTAAAGACATCACGCCGCTCTTTGGCAATCCCGAGGCGCTCAAAGCCATGACCGATGCCCTCGCCGTGCACTTTGCCGGCATGGGAATCACCAAGGTCGTGGGTCCCGAGGCTCGCGGCTTTATGGTTGGCGTACCGGTGGCTGTAGCCCTTGGCGCCGGCTTTGTTCCCGCACGTAAACCGGGCAAGTTGCCGCGCGAGACCGTGAGCCAGAGCTACGAACTCGAGTACGGCACCGATTCAATTGAGATCCATGCCGACGCCATCAGCTCTAAAGATACCGTGTTGATTCTGGACGACTTGGTCGCGACGGGCGGAACCGTCGAGGCAACAGGTAAACTGGTGCGAGATATGGGCGCAAAGCTTGTCGGTTACGGTTGTATCCTTGAGCTTGCGTTTCTCAACCCGCGCGAGAAGCTCACGCCGTCTGATGACGATGTGGAGCTCTTTAGCCTGGTGACGGTGGACTAGCCGTTACCCTTAGTTAGTGGAAAGGAAGCTACATGCGCACAGCAAACACGCACAAAAACATGGCACGCTGCGCTGCTACGGCAACCCTCGCTTGTGTTTTGGGCTTGGGCCTCGCGGCTCCTGCCTACGCCGATACCGCATCCGACCTTGCCGCTGCTCGTACTAAGCTCGAGCAGATCGGTACCCAAACCCAGCAGATTTACGATGAGCTCGCCACGCAGACGCAGGCGCTCGATCAGACTGCTGGCGAGATCACGCAAAAGCAGCAGGAAATTGCCGATGGTCAGGCCAAGCTCTCGACCTATGTCGCCGGCGAGTACAAAACCGGCGGCCTGAGCCTGCTTCAGGTTCTGACGGGCGTCGATGACCTGAGCGATATGCTCAACCGTCTGTTCTACTACGGGAAAGTTTCCGATAAGCAGGCTCAGACCATTCAAGAGGTCAAGGAGCTTAAGCAGCAGCTCACCGATAAGCAGGCCGAGCAGGAGAAGAACGTCGCCGCCACGCAAAAGAAGGTCGACGAGCTTAATGCCCAGCAGGCTGAAGCCCAGAACGTCGTAAATTCCCTGGATTCGCAGCTGCAGGCCGAGCTTGCCGCCGAGGCCGAGGCCAACGCCGCGCTGCAGGCCGGCATCAACGCCAGCACCGCCGAGAAGGCCACGGTGAGCAACGAGACTGCCGGTACGACCGAGAACACCAACAACGGTGGCCAGACCAGCAATAACAACAACCAGGGCGGCAACACTCCGGCTCCTACGCCGGCACCTGCTCCGACGCC
>CABUOF010000113.1 GCA_902493125.1 uncultured Collinsella sp.
GCGCCGTTTAGCGAGTATGTTGAGACCTTTACCGAGGAGCAGGTGCGCGCCGAGACCGCCCGCTGCCTGGGCTGCGGCGCCTCGATCGTCGACCCCAACAAGTGCATCGGCTGCGGCCTGTGCACCACCAAGTGCGCGTTCGACGCCATCCATCTGGATCGCGACCGCCCCGAGTGCTCCACGATGGTCAAATACGAGCAAAAGCTCCCAAGCCTCGGCAAGTACGCATTGAAACGTGCAATTAAGATAAAATTTGGGAAGAAGTAAGAGACCTAACAAGTAAGTGAACGGCGCAGAGGGCGGTTGGACAGCGAGCGGGTCCCAGGCGTGGCGAGGTGCCTTGAAAGAGGAGGGCATAGGGCTTTTGCCCATGCCCGACGATTGAAAGGCAGATCGCCCGTCTGGGACTCGCGCAGCGTCAAGCCGACCGCCGTTCGTTAGAACGGCGGAAGGAATTAAAAGTGCACGAGCTCGGAATCGTCTATCACATCATTCGCGATGTCGAGAATGTGGCGCGCGCTCATGGCGTGCGTCGCGTTTCGAGCGTCACGCTGCTGCTGGGCGAGGTCTCGGGCGTCGTCCCCGATCTACTACTCGACGCTTGGCGCTGGGCGGCGGATAAAAAGCCTATCACGCAGGGCGCGGAGCTTATCGTGGAGCCTGTCGAGGCCGTGACGCATTGCGAGGCGTGCGGCCGCGACTACGCGACGGTCGAGCACGGCAAGACTTGCCCCCATTGCGGCAGCGGTGAAACATACCTGCTGCAGGGCCAAGAGGTAATGATCAAACAGATCGAGACCCCCGACGAGGATCCGGCAGACGCTGTCCCCGACGGTCCTTCCGACGCCCCCGATGCCGTCGACGCCGCCAACCCTCTCCACATCGCCTAACATCCAATGACTACATGGGCTAGAGTTCTAAACATATTTGCTTCGGTTAGTCAAGTCATGTCTGTTTAAACAAAATGGTGGCACGCAGACGCATTGGGATCCACCTAAAAGCGGTCTTAACGAACAGTGCACCTTTATATGTCTTTGAAAGCAATCAGCAAATCACGTTTTAGCAGGCAATAAGCTGTAAACCGGCAACGTAATCAATTTGTAACAAACTTAGACGTTTAAATAAATAATCCAACCTTTTGCGAATTTAGCTATAATTCCACAAACCAAACAGGTATACTTCCTTCATGTCGTGTAGGAAATACGTAGACAAAAAGGAGGTTATGTGATGGTAAGTATTGTTCTTGCTAGCCACGGGGACTTGGCAGCTGGAATCAAGCAGACGGGCTCGATGGTCTTTGGCGATCAGCCGTCTGTTGCCGTGGTCTCGCTCGAGCCGAGCATGGGCCCCGACGACTTCCGTGCCAAGGTCGAGGAAGCAATCGCTTCCTTCGAGGACCAGGAGCAGGTGCTCTTCCTCGTTGATCTGTGGGGCGGCACGCCGTTCAACCAGATCAGCGGGCTCATCGAGGGCCATGATTCCTGGGCTATCGTCACCGGTGTCAACCTGCCTATGCTCATCGAGGCATATTCGCAGCGCTTTGACGCAAAGAACACTGCACATGCGATCGCAAAACATCTCGTGACTGAGGCTAAGGCTGGCGTGCGCGTCAAGCCCGAGTCTCTGGAGCCCGAGGAGAAGAAGCCGGCTGCGGCCGCCGCTGCTCCTGCAGGCGCCATCCCTCCGGGAACGGTCATCGGCGATGGGCACATCAAGATCGCCCACGTCCGTATCGACACCCGTCTGCTTCATGGCCAGGTGGCCACCACGTGGACCAAGCAGATCAACCCCAACCGCATCATCGTGGTTTCCGACGGCGTTGCTCACGACGAGCTCCGCAAGACCATGATCGAGCAGGCTGCCCCTCCGGGAGTCCATGCCAACGTCGTGCCCATCAAGAAGATGGCCGAGGTCGTCAAGGACACGCGCTTTGGTGACACCAAGGCCATGCTGCTCTTTGAGAACCCGCAGGATCTGCTCAAGGCCATCGAGGCCGGCGTCGACATCAAGGAAGTCAACATCGGTTCCATGGCTCACTCCAAGGGCAAGGTCGTCGTCACCAACGCCGTCGCTATGGGCGATGACGACGTCAAGACTCTCGAGGCCCTCAAGGCCAAGGGCGTCAAGTTCGAGGTCCGCAAGGTTCCTTCGGATTCCTCCGAGGATCTCGACGCCATGTTGAAGAAAGCTAAGGCCGAACTGGCCACTCAAGCATAGTAAAGGAGGGTCCGATACATGTCTGCAATCACTATTCTGCTTGTTGCGATTGTCGCGTTGCTTGCCGGTATGGAAGGCATTCTGGATGAGTTCCAGTTCCATCAGCCGCTCGTGGCATGCACGCTTATCGGTCTCGTAACCGGTCACCTTCAGGAGGGCATCCTCCTGGGCGGTTCGCTCCAGATGATGGCCCTTGGCTGGGCTAACGTCGGCGCCGCTGTCGCGCCTGACGCCGCTCTGGCCTCGGTCGCTTCTTCGATCATCATGGTGCTCGCCCTCAACGGTGGCGCCACCGATTCGGCCAAGGCCGTTACCACCGCTATCGCCGTCGCCGTCCCGCTGTCGGTCGCTGGTCTGTTCCTGACCATGATCTGCCGTACCATTGCTACCGCTATCGCTCACGCCATGGACGGTTGCGCCGAGAAGGGCGACTTCTCCGGCATCGAGCGCTGGCAGTATGCTGCCATCCTCATGCAGGGCCTTCGTATCGCCATCCCGGCAGTGCTTCTGTGCGTCATCCCGGCCGAGGCCGTTACCAACGCGCTTAACGCTATGCCCGACTGGCTGTCCGGCGGCATGGCTGTCGGCGGCGGCATGGTCGCTTCCGTCGGTTACGCCATGGTCATCAACATGATGGCCACCAAGGAGACCTGGCCGTTCTTCGTCCTCGGCTTTGTCCTTGCTGCCATCCCTCAGCTCACGCTGATCGCCCTTGGTCTCATCGGCATCTCCCTTGCCCTCATCTACCTTGGCCTTAAGGATCTGGCCAAGCAGGGTGGCGGCATGGGCGGTGGCTCCGGCGACCCGCTCGGCGACATTCTGAACGATTACGAGTAGGAGGGGAGTGATACATATGGCAGAGAACAAGATTCAGCTCACCAAGGCTGACCGCAAGAAGGTTTGCTTCCGTCATCAGTTCCTTCAGGGCTCGTGGAACTACGAGCGTATGCAGAACGGCGGCTGGTGCTTCGCAATGATCCCTGCGATCAAGAAGCTCTACACCAGCAAGGATGACCAGATTGCCGCTCTTAAGCGCCACCTGGAGTTCTATAACACCCACCCCTATGTTTCCGCCCCCGTCATTGGCGTTACCCTCGCCCTCGAGGAGGAGCGCGCCAACGGTGCTCCGATCGATGATGTCGCCATCCAGGGCGTCAAGGTCGGTATGATGGGCCCGCTCGCCGGCGTCGGTGACCCCGTCTTCTGGTTCACCCTTCGCCCGATTCTGGGCGCTCTGGGCGCTTCCCTGGCCATGTCCGGCAGCATCGTCGGTCCGCTGCTGTTCTTCTTCGCGTGGAACATCATCCGTTGCGCTTTCCTGTGGTACACGCAGGAGTTTGG
>CABUOF010000114.1 GCA_902493125.1 uncultured Collinsella sp.
TCATCATCACGCCGCCGTTGGCGATGCCGCCCACGGCACGTGCGATCTCAATCGGCGAGACGGACAGCGCCTGTCCAAAGCTCATCGAACCCAGCGTGGCGCCGTCATACTGGTCACGCTCCTTGACGATGCCCAGGCTCTCGCCCGGAAAATCGACACCGGAGCTGTGACCGATGCCCCACTTGTCCACATAGGCGGCAAAGTCGTCGGCACCGATCTTGCGCCCCACCAGGACAAAGCCCACGTTGGACGAACGGCGCATCATCTCGCGCACATCCATGGTCATGGCATAGTCGCGCTTGTCGGCATCGGTGACGGTATCGTCGCCCACCTTGATGCTCGCCGGCACCTCAAACGACGTACTCGATCGCACGACGCCCAAGTCGAAGCCGGCGCCCGCCACGAGCGTCTTAAAGACCGAGCCGGGCTCGTAGGCGTCGGTGACCAGGCGCAGGTTCATATCCTCGGTCTTGGCGTTTTCCAGATCGGTCTGATCGTAGGTCGGGTACGAGCAGGCGGCGAGAATTTCACCGGTCGTGGGGTCGGTGACCAAAGCCGAGCCGTTCTTGGCCTTTGTCTTCTCGACAGCCTCCGCCAGAGCATCCTCAGCCGCTCGCTGCATATTGACGTCGAGCGTCGTCACGATGTCAACGCCGTCGACCGCGGCCACCTTTTTATAGGCACCGCCCGCGATATAGCTGCCGTCCCTCGCGCGCTCGCGCACGAGGGTACCGTTCGTGCCGGTCAGAAGCTTGTTGTATTGCTTTTCGAGACCCGTCAAGCCGTCGTTGTCTACATTCACTACACCCAGCACCTGCGATGCCAGATTGCCGTATGGATATACGCGCTTCATGGCCTGCTCAAAAAGCACGCCGGGCAGGTTCTTCTTCTCCAGCGCCGCAGCATCGTCTTCGTCCACCTGGCGCTTGATATACACCCAGGTGCCATCGGACTCGACGAGCTTGCGGCAGGTCTTTTTATCGATTCCAGTTGCCTTGACCAGCGCCGACACCGTCTTGTCAACATCCTCGACAAGCTGCGGGTTCACGGCGATGTTGCGACATTCGACCGACGACGCCAGCACGTTACCGTTGCGGTCGTAGATGGTGCCGCGTTTGGCATAGAGGGTCTGTGCAAGCAGGCGGCGCGCATCGGCACGCTCGCGCAGTTTATCGGCTTCGACAATTTGATAGTCGGCAAGGCGAAAGACGCCCAAGCCCAAGCCAAGCCCGATGAAGCCCATGATGGCTTTGCGGCGAGGCAGAGGCGTGCCTGTGAGCCATTCGGTCGACGAACTCTTGCGCGACCTGGTGTTATGCATTTGAGGGCCGTCCGAGCCGCGAAGTCGCGACGCCGGGTCGTTGCCACGGGACTGCCCGGCGTTGTAAGATTGCCGACCCGTTCCTTGATAACCAGAACGTCCCCGCGACGAGGGACGTCCAGAACAGCGGCCCCCATCGGAACCGCGGCGATAGTCATTTGTCATACTCAGCTACCGTCTTGCTACTGAGCGGTCGCGGTCGCGTTGGCGCCCGCGGCTGCATCCTGCGAAAAGTCAAGTGTAACGCTCTCGCTGGGCTCCACCATGCCATAAGCGCCCGCAAGGTCGCGAATGCGCGTGTCGGCGCCATAGACCGAATGCATGACCTCCAGGTCGGAGCTCTCATCGGTCGCCTTTTCGAGCGTGTTGGTAAGCTCGGCGTTGCTGTTGAGCACCTGGGCCGTAACGCCGGCGAGCGCCACGCGGGCGACGCCGATCGTCATGAAGATAGCCGCAATGATGCAAAACGTTTTAAGAACGCTCATGAAAACCGGGCTTACCGCCTGGTTTGCCTGACGGCCCGCGCCCGTGTAGACATCAAAGCGCGGCGTGCGCTGCTCACGGGGAGCAACGGGGGCCTGCGGCGTCTCACGATAGGCGGGCATGGCGTTCATATCATAGGCGAGTGCTGCGCTTGAAGTGTTGTAGCCCATGATATGCCGCCTCCCATCCCGAGTACGTTGGTAGTGTGTTTAAGCTTCGTTTATGGTG
Organism: uncultured Collinsella sp.; assembly: GCA_902493125.1. GTDB lineage: Bacteria > Actinomycetota > Coriobacteriia > Coriobacteriales > Coriobacteriaceae > Collinsella. The sequence continues at coordinate 2,033 of CABUOF010000114.1, forward strand.
CGAGCGGGAGGTCCAATATCGCGCGGTCGCGCCTACAGACGCTGCGCCACGCGGATTTTGGCTGATCTCGCCCGAGGGTTGCGCTCAACCTCATCAGGCTGGGCAACCAGGGGTTTGCGGGTGATGACCTTGAGTATCGGCACGTTGCCGCACACGCACACCGGAATCTCCGGCGGACACGTGCACCCCTGGCTCATCTCCTTAAAGTGGTTCTTTACGATACGGTCCTCGAGCGAGTGATACGAGATGACGCAGATACGTCCGCCCGGGTTGAGCCACCTGGTGGCGGCATCAAGCCCTCGTTCGAGCACATCGAGCTCGTGATTGACCTCGATGCGAATGGCCTGGAAACTTTTCTTGGCCGGGTGTCCGCCATGCCGACGAGCGGCAGCCGGGATACCCGCCTTGATGATCTCGACAAATTGGCCGGTGGTTTCGATCGGTTCTTGCTCGCGGCGGCGCACGATCTCGCGCGCGATCTGCGAGGCGAACTTCTCTTCGCCGTAGACGCGTAGAATCCGGGCGAGGTCGTGTTCGTTATAGGTGTTGATGACCTCAGCTGCGTTTAAGGTGTTATTGCCCGGATCCATCCGCATGTCCAATGGGGCGTCCTCGTTATACGAAAAGCCCCTGCCAGGGATATCGAGTTGCGGTGACGAAACGCCCAAATCGAACAGGAAGCCATCGACCCCGGGCACCTCGGCCGAGCAAAGCAGCTCGTCCAAGTCGCCGAAGTTGCCCTTCAGCAGCTGGTGCGGAACTCCGGGAACCTCGCGGTCCAGACGGGCGCCAGCGGCCTCGAGGGCCATGTCGTCCTGATCGACGCCGAGCAAAAGGCCCGTCTCCCCCACCTGCGCGGCCATCTTTACCGAATGGCCGGCACCGCCAAGGGTGCAATCGCAGACAACGGAGCCGCTCTTTAGCCGCAGCGACTCAAGCACTTCGCCGAGCATGACAGGTTCATGCCGATATTCTTGTGTCAAGATCCCACGCTCCATCCGTTACCCGTGCCTTGCCCTTACGAGAAGAAGAGGTCCAGCAGGGCCTCATCGTCATCGTCCTCATCGGCCGCGGCGCGATCCCAAACCTCAAGGTGGTCGTAGTTGCCCACAACCGTGACCTCGCGGTCGAGGTTCGCCTGCTTGCGGAGAGACTCGGAAAGACCGATACGACCGGCGCTGTCCACGTCCATCGACGTGGTGCGCTTGTTGATCGCCCTCATGAGCTTCTGGTCATTAATGTCACGCGGGTTAAAACCCTCGTGGCCCTCACGACCCGCGAAGAGTCCTTCGACCCACTTATCGAAGGCCTCGGCAGAGAACACGTACAGAGCATCGACATCCAGGGCTTTGAACACGCGAACGTGCTCTCCAAGCTCCTCGCGAAGGGGTGCAGGCAGGGATAGACGACCTTTTGCATCGAGATTGCGCTCGTATGCACCAGTCATTCCCATGTGCGCCCTCC
>CABUOF010000115.1 GCA_902493125.1 uncultured Collinsella sp.
TACCTGCAAGCAGACGGGAGAGTGCCTGTTGCACCACGGTCTCATTCTCCACATCCAAGCTTGCCGTCGCCTCGTCCAACAGCACGATAGGCGCGTCTTTGAGCAGTGCGCGGGCGATGGAGATGCGCTGGCGCTCGCCGCCGGAGAGTTTGGAGCCGTTCTCTCCAATCATAGTGTCATAGCCCTGCGGCATGCGGTTCACGAACTCGTCACAGTTGGCGGCACGCGCGGCTGCAAGCACTTCCTCATCGGTGGCATCACGACGCCCGAGGCGGATGTTTCCCATCACCGTGTCGTCAAAGAGCAGCACGTCTTGGAACACAATGGCGTAGTCGCGCAGCAGCACCTCGGGATCCACGCCCGCAACATCCACACCGCCCACGGCAACCTTGCCCGCAGTGGCATCCCAAAAGCGCGCGGCCAGGCGGCTCACCGTAGACTTACCGGAACCCGAAGGACCGACCAGCGCCGTGACCTCGCCTTCCTTGGCGGTAAAGCTCACATCGGTAAGAACTTTCTCGCCGGCGCGTCCGTCCTCGCCCGCACCATAGCCAAATGCCACGTGATCGAACACCACATCGTGGCCCGCAGGCTTAAAGTTCTCGCTGCCCCGCGCCACAGGCTCTTCCATGATGGAACGCATGCGCTTGGCAGACGACTCGGCGGCAAACAGCTCGGACATTAACATTAATGCCTGGTCAAAGGGCGCATAGATACGGCTCACCATAAGCAGGAAGGCAAACAACACCAAAAAGTCGACCTGCCCGGAGGCGACCATCGCGGCGCCCGTGACCAGCGTGGTGGCAATGCCCAGACGCAGGATGGCAAAGGCGGAGTTGACCAAAAGCCCGTTAACGAGCTCGCCCTTGGTGGTCTCGCGCTCCTCGGCATCGATCACGGCGTTGAGTCCCTCAAGATAATGGGCCTCCTGGTTGGTGGCGCGAATCTCGCGAACGCAGTCGAGCGTCTCTTGAATAGCCTCGGTAACCTTGACCTTCTCGGCGCGCACGCGATCAAACACCGGAGTCATGGGGCCGCGTGTTAGATACAACACGGCAAAGGCCACGGGAACGCTCCAAAACGCCGCAATCGCCAGCTGCCAGCAAAAGAACAGCGATGCCACGAAGACAATGGCGCTTGCGATGATGGCACCCCAAAGCTCTCCCAGCACGTGGCTGTAGGCGTGCTCCATGGCCTGGACGTCACCCATGATGGTCTCGGTTAAATCGGCCAGATCACGACGACCAAAAAACGACAGCGGCAGTTTGCGCAAGCGCTCGGCAATCTCCATACGCTGCTTGCCGCACTCCTCGTAAAAGATGCAGTAGGTGTAGTAATACTGCTGCCAGTTAGAGGCAAAGAGCAGCACGAAAAAGACCAGGAGGCCGCCCACGATCGGCAGGGCATCCGGCAGGTCGGCCCCACTGGCAAGATGCTCGACAAAGCCGGCCATAACCAGGAATAAAAAGCCCATGCCGGCCATGGTAATGAGATTGGTGAGCGTGGTCCAGAAAATGCCGCGTTTTACGCCGGCGACGCCTTTATCGGATAGGAAATACTTCTTTTGGAATGAGGCGAACATTTAGGCCTCGCCTCCCTTCGTGACGGCGGCATCCGCGGTCGCTGCAGTGATTTTCCAGCTCGCGGCCTGTTCGTATTCGGCCCACATCTTGGCATACAGGCCATTTTGGGACAGCAACTCGGCATGGGTACCCGACTCCTGCACGCTGCCCTGGTTGAGCACCACGATTTGGTCTGCGCCCACCACGGTCGAAAGCCGGTGCGCAATCATAATGACCGTGCGACCCGCCGCCAGCTTGCTAAAGGCGCGCTGGATGAGCGCCTCGTTCTCGGGGTCGGCAAACGCCGTGGCCTCATCGAGCACCACGATAGGCGCGCCTTTAAGGATCGCGCGGGCGAGTGCCACGCGCTGAACCTCGCCACCCGAAAGATATGCTCCGCCGGCACCGAGCATGGTATTGATGCCCTGGGGGAGCTTGGCCACAATGTCGTCGCACTGAGCTGCGGAGAGGGCCGCACGCACTTCGTCGTCAGTGGCCGTAGGCTTGGAGGCGCGCACGTTGTCGGCAAGTGTTTGCCGGAACAGCTGGTTGGTCTGGAACACGAAGGCGACCTGGTCCATAAGCTCGTGCGGACCCATTTCGCGAACGTCCACACCGCCTACGAGCACTCGACCCGAGGAAACATCCCAAAAACGCGGGATCAGGCTTGCGCAGGTTGACTTACCGCCACCCGAGGGACCCACCAGGGCGAGGGTGCTACCCGCGGAAACGCTAAAACTCACATGGCTGACAGCAGGTGCTTCGGCGCCCTCGTAGGTAAAGCTCACGTCCTCAAATCGCACGTCGCCGCCGGCAGGGTGCTTGGGTTGGGCGGGCACGGAGAGCTGCTTGGAATCCATGACGCTTCGGATGCGAGCCAGCGAATCGGCACTCATCTGAGAGGCCTCGCCCACAAACATGAGCTTGGTCATGGCCGTCGGCACCACGGCCGAAAATATCGCGTAAAACGTGAAGTTGGTCATAAAATGCGCGAAGTCCGTCTCGCCCGGCGCCAACAGCAACGCCACGGGCAACAGGAATGCCACAAGACCATTGAGCGCGGTAAGGTTGAGTACCTGCGGACCTCGGCAGAACGTGCCCGAATAGTTTTGTGCCATGTCGGCGTATTCGGCGATCGCATCGTGGAAGGCCTTAAAGGAGTAGACCGTCTGCTGAAACACCTTGACCACGGGGATGCCGCGTACGTATTCGGTGCCGGTCTTGTTCATCTTGACCAGCGCTCCCATGTAGGCCTTCATAAACTCGCCGCCCTTGCCGCCCATCATGGCGGCCATGGTGCCAAACGAAACGACGACCGAGATAAGGCATGCCGCCCCCAAACGCCAATCGAGCGCGAAAAGAAGCACGAGCAAGCCCACGACCATGGCGGCGGCGCCTGCGATATCGGGCAGCATGTGTGCGAGCAAAGTCTCGGTGGAGGCGGCGCATCCGTCTACAACACGACGCAGCTCGCCGGTGGCGTGCGTGTCAAAGTAGCCGAGCGGCAGCTTAAGCAGGTGCTCGCTCGTAGTCTTGCGGATATTGGACGCGCAGCGAAACGCAGACAGGTGCGTACACATGAGCCCCACGAAATAAACTACGATGCTTGCCAGGGCAAAACCCACGGCCCACCAACCGTACATCGCGATGTTAGTGGCTTCGCTCCAGTTGGGCGCCACGGCGATCAGGTTGCGCGCGACAAGCCAAATGCACACGTACGGGCCAAAGCTCAGCAGCTGCGAGAGCGCCGAGAGGGCCATGCCCAAATACGTTAGG
>CABUOF010000116.1 GCA_902493125.1 uncultured Collinsella sp.
GACTCGCCGGGTCCGGCCTGCCATACCGGCAACCGTACCTGCTTCTTTAAGAAACTCGCGTAGGGCGGGCGCTCGATTAGACGCTCGGCCACCAGAAAGGATTGAACCATGGGTGTGCGCACCGCAAACGTTCAGGATGGAAATATCGGTGAGACGCTGACGGGGCTTGCCGAGGTGATTCATGGCCGTCGCGACGCGTCGCCGCAGGAGAGCTATACCGCTCGTCTGCTGACTGACGTGGAGGATGAACTGCTCAAGAAGCTTGCCGAGGAGGCGAGCGAGGTGATCATGGCCTGCAAGGATAACGACCATGATCACATTCGCTACGAAGCCGGCGACCTGGTCTACCATCTGCTCGTGACGCTCGAGCGCTACGGCATCACCCTCGACGAGCTGGCCGGCGAACTCAACGCCCGCCGCCACTAGTCTTAGGCGAGGGGCGTGGGCTCCCATTCGCCGGTGAGGTGGGGGATGCCGAAGGTTCGGTAGCCGCAGTCGTAGGCGTGTGCCTGGGCCTCACGGATGTTCCAGCAGATGTCGCAGGCGCGGTGTGCGTCCGAGCCAAAAGTTATCGGCACCTCGGCGTGGGCAAAGCAATGCAGCAATCCGGTCGTGGGATAGTAGTCGTCGAGGCCCTTGCGCGGTGCGGCGGTCGAGACCTCAATGCGGCGGCCCGTATCGTGGGCGCATTCGGCCATCTGCTGCCAAAACGGTGCGGGGTCAAAGTCGGGCGTAAAGCCTTCCTTCGAAAAGCGCATGACCAGGTCAGGGTGAGCCATCACATCAAAGCTGAGCGAGCTCTCGCAGGCGCGGCACCAGTCATCGACATAGCGCTCCCACACGCCGCGTACCCCCAGGTTTTCCCAAACGTGCAGGTTGGTGTCATCGTCGATCCAGCCGCAGCGCGAATCGGGTGTATCGGGGCGAGCGACGTCTTCCGTTCCCGCCGCACCCGCGGCACCGGCCATGATATCGCCTGGGTTGCCAATCCAGTGCACACTGCCCAGGCGCACGACGGCGCCCTGGGACCAGCGCTCAACCAAAGGCTCGCAGCCCTCGTACCAATCGCATTCGAAACCGTAGATAAAGGTGAGTTCTGGCGCAATCTGAGCGGCAAGATTGCGAGCGTCCTCAAAAGCCAGACGATGCGCCGGGAGGTCGCCCTCAGTAACCTGCACCTCGCAGTTAGCATCCATGCTGGCGGGCAGGGTGAGATGGTCGGTCGAGACCATGACGCGGCAGCCGGCCGCAGCAGCGGCACGGACGTTGTCCTCAAACGAGGCATGCCCGTCCGAAAACGAGGTGTGGGTATGGCAATCGACCAGCGGGCACATGGGCATAGCGGCTCCTTTGCGTCAAGCGAATCCGCTTCATTGTAATGGCGCAGCTCTCAACACGCCGGGCACGCCGGGGATCGAAATCGATTGGAAAGGTTGCGCGGCGCGTGGTGCGGCCTCGCTTGCTCTCAAAACGTGTACGTCAGCCTCCAAAACCGACAAAAAATGACATGTTTGGAGGCTGACGTACACGTTTGGATGGGGGCGAGGGCGGCGACGGACGAAAGTCACGCTTGTGCCACGTCCGATGTGCTAGCGTTTGGGTGAACAAAACGAGCCCGCGCGGAAAGGATCCAGACCGTATGCAATGCGATAGCACATCCCCGCTGTCTCGCGAGACTGATGCGCCCGAAACTATCGTCAAGCTGGAGTGCGACATCGATGATGCGTCGCCCGAGGTGCTTGCCTACGCTGCCGATTGCCTGCGCAAGGCCGGCGCCCGCGAGGTGCATTGGTTGCCGCTTTACTGCAAAAAGGGCCGCCCCGGCTGGCAGCTGCAGGTAATCTGCTCGCACGATGATATCGAGCGCTTGCAGACGATTATCTTTTTGGAGACCACGACCAACGCCATTCGTCGCCAGGTCATGGAGCGCGTTTGCCTACCACGCCGCTTTGAGCAGGTGGCGACGCCATGGGGCGAGGTGTCCGTCAAGGTGGCCACCCTGCCCGACGGCAGCGAGCGTGCAGCGCCCGAGTACGAGGACTGCGCTCGCCTTGCCCGCGAACATGACGTGCCGCTCCAACGCGTGATGCAGGCGGCTCAGAGCGCGGCGCTGCGATTCGAGTAACACGGTAGATGGGCTCCACATCCGCCGGACCCCGTATTCAGCCCCCATCAACTCCGCTTCGAAAGGACTCCCCATGAAATACCTCATCGCCTCCGATATCCACGGCTCGGCATATTGGACCGAGCGCCTCTGCGCCGCCATCGAGTCCGAGCAGCCTGACCGCATCGTGCTGCTGGGCGACCTGCTCTACCACGGTCCGCGCAACGACCTGCCGTGCGATTACGTCCCCAAGCGTGTGATTCCGCTGCTCAACGCCCTGGCCGACCGCATCATCGCGGTGCGCGGCAACTGCGACGCCGAGGTCGACCAGATGGTGCTCGACTTCCCTGTCATGGCCGACTACGCTACCCTGTTTGACGAGACCGGCCGCGAGTTGTTCCTGACGCACGGCCACGTCTTTGGCGCCGGCATGCACAACAGCATCGACCACGCGCCCGCGCTGCCCGAGGGGTCCGCGCTCGTCTACGGCCACACGCACATCAAGGTTAACGAGGCAAGCGAGGCGCACCCGGGCCTGTGGCTCTTCAACCCCGGCAGCGTGAGCATTCCCAAGGACGGTGCGCACAGCTACGGCATCTACGAGGGTGGCGCGTTCAGTCACGTGATCCTGGAGGAGGAATAACCATGGCGCAGCACATGGCTCAGCAAAATGCCGAGGGCTCGCGCGATCTGTCCACGCTGGTCGACGCGTCGGCTGAGCTGCAGCATCTGGTGCAGACCATCTGGCGTTTGCGTCAGCCCGATGGCTGCCCGTGGGATCGCGAGCAGACGCATCAGAGCATCGGCAAGAACATGATCGAGGAGGCCTACGAGGCGCTCGATTGCATCGAGGCAGACGACGTGGCGCATCTGCGCGAGGAGCTCGGCGACGTGCTCATGCAGGTGGTGCTGCATGCACAGATTGCGGCGGACGCCGGCGAGTTTACACTGGCCGACGTGGCGCGCGATATCGACGCCAAGCTCATCCGTCGCCACCCGCACGTGTTCGGCGATGCGGATGCCGAGAGCTCCGACGAGGTGCTCAAGATTTGGGACGAGGTCAAGCTTGCCGAGAAGGCCGCCAAGGACAAGGCCATGGCGGCGGGCGAGGCTGCGCCCGAGGGCCTGCTCGACGGTGTGCCCACGCATCTGCCGGCGCTGATGCAAGCCCAGAAGGTGTCGCGCAAGGCGGCTGCCGTGGG
>CABUOF010000117.1 GCA_902493125.1 uncultured Collinsella sp.
GCGCTGTTCCTCGTCAATGATCACCAGGCCCAGGTTCTTGGGGTTCACATCGGCAGAAAGCAAGCGGTGCGTGCCGATGAGTACATCAATCGTGCCCTCGGCAAACGCCTTGAGCGCGCGCTTTTGCTGCGCCGGCGTGCGGAAGCGGCTGAGCACCTCGACCTCGAGGCCAAACGGGGCAAAGCGCTCAAAGAACGTCTCGTAGTGCTGCTGGGCCAGAATGGTCGTGGGGCAGAGCACCATGACCTGACGGCCGGAGTCCACGCACTTAAAGGCTGCGCGCAGGGCGACCTCGGTCTTGCCGAAACCCACGTCGCCGCACAGCAGGCGGTCCATGGGCTTGGGCGCCTCCATATCGGCCTTAATGTCGGCGATGGCCTCCAGCTGGTCGCGCGTCTCGTCGTAAGGAAAGCTCTCCTCCATCTCGATCTGCTCGGGCGTGTCGGGCGGGCAGGCGATACCGGTAATCGACGAGCGGCGCGTATACAGATCGACCAGGTCAAACGCCAGCTTTTTGGCGTTTTTGCGCGCCTTGTTGGTGGCACGCGTCCAGTCGGCGGTGTTGAGCCTGGTCAGACGCGGCTTATCGCCGTCGGGGCCAACATAGCGCGTGATGCGGTCGACCTGCTCGAGCGGCACGTAGAGCTTGTCGCCGTCGGCATATTCCAGCAAAAAGTAGTCGCGCTCCTTGCCGCCCACTTCCTGGCGCGCGATCTCGCTAAAGAGCGCGATGCCGTGGGTGGCGTGCACCACGTAGTCGCCCGGCTTAAACGGGAACGTGATCTGCGTAATGTCCACCTTGCGGCGGCTGCGCGCGCGGTTGGCGTCCATGCGGGCGTTGAGATCGGCGATCGAGAACACGGCCAGGTTGGCATCGGGCACCACTACGCCCTGCGGCAAGGCGGCATCGACAAAGGTCACACGTCCGCGCGAAATAGTGGGCACGGCGGCGCCGGCGGCAGCCTGGTCGGCACCCGCCTCGAGCGAGCGGGCGTTGAGCGCGTCGGCCTTACGCTCGCGAATGGAAGCATGGGCCTCCTGGCGTGCGGCACGATCGGCGGAATCCGCCGCTGCCACGCGAACGCGGTCGCCGATAGCGCCGACATTTTCGGGCGCCGCGGTCAGCGATTCCTCAAAGGTAATGCCCTCGTCGCCAAAGGTGAGCTCCATCGACTCGCGCGCACCGCGGTCGGGGATGGCAAACACGCAGGCATAGCGCTTGCCCACGACCTCCTGGATGCGCGTCATAAAACGGTTGTCCGAGCCTGCGATGGCCGGCTGCTCAATCTTGAGCTCGGCCGTCACCGCACCGCCGGCACGGATGAGGCTCACGTAGTTCAGGCGCTGCTGGGCACCAAAATCGAGCTGTTGGGCGCGCACGTACAGACCATCCAGGCGGTCAATCCCTGCCTCGCCGGCACGGGCCTCAATATCCTCGTAGGCGCGCAGGCAGTCGTCGAACAGCGAGCGCGGCTCGGACAGAACCACGAGTGCCTTGCCGCTCACGTGTGCCAACGGGCTTACGGTCTGGCCGTACATCACCGGCAAAAAGCGGTCGAGCTCGGGCGTGACGATGCGCGTATCCACCATCTCGAGCAGCGCCGCCAGCTTGCTGTCGTCCTGGCTGGCACGGTAGAGCGCCACGTGCATGTTGTGGACGGCATCGTCGGTAAGCGCCAGCTCGCGGCAGGGGAAGATCTCGATACTGTCCTCGTTGCCGATGGTTTGGCCCGTGGAGCTCACCATACGGCGGATGCGGTCAATCTCATCGCCGAAAAACTCAATGCGCACGGGCGCCTTTTCCTGCGCGGGAAACACCTCGACGGTGTCACCGTGCACGCGGAACAGACCGGGCGCATCGGCGGCACCGGCATTGGTGTAGCCCATGCCCACCAGGCGCTGCGGCACCTCGTCAAAGGGAATCTCCTCGCCCACCGCAAAGGTCGTGGACTCCCAATAGTGGCTCTCGACCGGCGGCACACAACGCAGCAGCGCGCGAGCCGAGGCGACCATGATGCAATTGTCTCCGCGCACGATGCGTCCCAGTGCCTCGCAGCGCTGCGCCACCACGGCATCGTCGGGCGCCTGCTCGCGCCACGGATAGTCCTTGCGCTCGGGAAAACGGCACACGTGCGCTAGGCCCACGTAGGCGGCAAGGCTGCGCGCGGCGCGATCGGCCGCATCCTCGCCACTCACAATGTAGACCGTGGGACGCGGGCGGCGCGCAAACTGGGCGGCCGCCATAAGCGTGCGGCCCGACTGCGACACAGCCAGCGTCACGTCCTCGCCGGCATCGAGTCCGGCCTCGACGGTCTGCAGCGCCTCGGCAGTGTAGAGCTGCGCGGCTATACGGTGAATGAGCATGCTGTTCCTCCGGCATTGCAACGCCAAAAGCCCGCCGGGGCAAGCTCGGCGGGTATGCGGCGGATTTCATTGCCTGTCATGGTAGCGCATGGAGAGGACTCCGGCTCAAGAGCAAACCCAGCCCCGCAAAAAACGCCAGACGAAGATGCGTTCCGCCCTACCCCGCTACGCGCACGCTGGGGCACAAATCTGCCAGCGGACACTCGTCACACTTGGGTTTGCGGGCGTCGCAGATCTCGCGACCGAAGGTGATCCACTGATGGTTGACCGACTCCCAATACTCGTGCGGCAAAATCTTGAGCAGATCCTGCTCGGTCTTGAGCGGCTCCTTGGCATGTGTCTTGGGACTCAACATCAGGCGATGCGCAATGCGGTTGACGTGCGTGTCCACCGCAATGCCCTCCACGATGCCATACCCCACGTTGAGCACGATGTTCGCCGTCTTGCGTCCCACGCCCGGCAGCTTCACGAGTTCCTTCATGTCGGCCGGCACCTCGCCGCCATAGTCGGCGACGATCATCTGCGCGGCCTCCACGGCGTGCTTGGCCTTGCTCTTATAAAAGCCGAGTGACTTGATGGTGTCTGCCACGTCAGCCACACTCGCCCCGGCCATGGCCTCGGGCGTGGGCCACTGGGCAAACAGCTTCGGCGTCACCTTGTTGACCTGCGCGTCGGTCGTTTGCGCCGAGAGCAACACCGCGATCAGCAGGCGGAAGGGATTCTCGTGGTCCAAAAAGCACTCGACCGGGCCATAGCGACGGTTGAGGCGCTCACACACCTCAACGGCGCGCTCGCGTTTGGCGGCATTGGTCTCGCGTGGCATAACGACTCCTCGGCTCAACGGCACAATAAACTTATGGGCACAATTGTCCCACGTCCGAGACGCTTACGCCTCCAAGAATGCGCCGGTCTGACGGCTCCACAGGCT
>CABUOF010000118.1 GCA_902493125.1 uncultured Collinsella sp.
CGGTGCGCACACCCATGGTTCAATCCTTTCTGGTTGGCCAAGCGCCTGATCGAGCGCCCGCCCTATGCGAGTTTCTTAAAGAAGCAGGTACGGTTGCCGGTGTGGCAAGCCGGGCCCGGAGAGTCAACCTTGACCAACAGCGTATCGCTATCGCAGTCGGCCCAGAGTTCCTTGACCTCCTGCATATTGCCGCTCGTCGCGCCCTTATTCCAGAGCTCCTGACGGCTGCGGCTCCAAAACCACGTGGTACCGGTCTTGAGCGTCAGCCCCACCGACTCCTCGTTCATCCAAGCAACCATAAGCACCTCGCCGGTGTCATACTGCTGAACAACACAAGGAATCAGCCCACGGGCGTCGTACGTAAGATCAGACGCTTCTATTACCTCAGTCATCATTTCTCCCAAGCAACAAACGAAATCCCACAGGTCGGCGAGGGTTGTCCAGGTGCCCGAGATTCCGAGCGACAAGCCCGACGACGCGTACTTAAGTACGCGAGGAGGGTTGGAGCCGGAAGGTCGGGTGCCTGGGCAAGCCGCAGCGCTAAAAGTCCAGCCTCACAGGGATGCCCTGCGACGCCATATACTCCTTCACCTGGCGAATGCTGAACGTCCCAAAGTGAAAGACGCTCGCCGCCAGCACGGCATCGGCCTCGCCCTCAATCACGCCCTCGGCAAAATGCTCGAGCGCGCCCACACCGCCGCTCGCAATCACCGGAATCGGCACCGCGCGCGCCACGGCGCGGGTGAGCGCCAGGTCAAATCCGGCCTTGGTGCCGTCGCGGTCCATACTGGTGAGCAGGATCTCGCCGGCGCCGCGACGAGCCGCCTCCTCGGCCCACGCCACCGCGTCGATGCCCGTGGCGTTGCGGCCGCCCGCCGTGAAGACCTCCCACTTGTCGGCACCAGATGCGCCGGGCAAACCGACGCGCTTGGCATCGATCGCCACGACCACGGCCTGGCTACCAAACGCCGCGGCAGCCTGGCTAATCAGCGACGGGTCGCGCACGGCGGCAGAGTTGAGCGACACCTTGTCGGCACCGGCTGCAACCATGGTGCGCATGCCCGCCAGGTCGCGAAAACCGCCGCCCACGGTATAGGGAATGGCTAGCTCCTCGGCCGCATGCGCCGCCATCTCGATGGTCGTCGCACGGTTGTCGCTCGTGGCGGTAATGTCCAAGAAGACGACCTCGTCCGCACCCTCGCGGTCGTAGGCGCGCGCCAGCTCCACCGGATCGCCCGCATCGCGCAAGCTCACAAAGTTGACGCCCTTGACCACACGGCCGTCCTTGACGTCCAGGCAGGGAATCACACGTTTGGTAAGCATGGGCTACTCCTCCCCTCGGGCGGCGGTCAGCGCCTGTACCAGCGTAAAGTTGCCCTCGTAGAGCGCGCGACCGGTAATGGCACCTTCAATCGCGCCCTCACCCACTGCGGCCAGCGCGCGGATGTCGTCGAGCGTCGAGATGCCACCCGATGCCACGACGGGAAAGCCCGCGACCTCGGCCACATGGCGATACGCCGCCACATCGATGCCCGTCTGCATGCCATCGCGCGCAATGTCGGTATACACCAGATGCTTAAAACCCAGCTCGGAAAGCTGCGCCACGGCGTCGTCGAGCGCCACGCCCGCGCCGTCACGCCAGCCATTCACCTTGACCTGGCCGTCGCGTGCGGCAATATCTGCCACCAACAGCTCGCCAAAGCCTTGGGCCGCCACCTCGGCAAAACCCGGCTCGGTCACGAGCACCGTGCCTAGTGCGATGCGGCGCGCACCGTAGCCGGCCAACTCGTCGATGCGCGCGAGCGAGCGGACGCCGCCGCCCACGTCCACGGACAGACCGTTGACGCCGCAGATGGCCTTAATCGCCGCCGAGTTGGCAGCGCATGTGTCCTCGTCCTCGCCAAAGGCAGCGGACAGGTCGACGACGTGCACCCAGCTTGCGCCCTGCTCGGCAAACGAGCGAGCAACGGCCACGGGGTCGTCGGAATATACCTTGCAGCGACTCCGGTCGCCGCGCTCCAGGCGCACGACCTTGCCGCCGATCAGATCGATTGCGGGAAACAGGATCATCGGCCGGCCTCCTCGACGATGTTGACGAAGTTCTTAAGGATGCGCTGACCCAGCGCGGAGGATTTCTCGGGATGGAGCTGGCAACCCCACACGTTGCCATGGCGCACGATGCACGGGAAGCTCCGCGTATAGTGCGTGCGCGCCAGCACATCGGCGGCATCGGAATCGTCGGCCACCGCGTAGCTGTGGGTGAAGTACATGTTGGCACCCTCGGCAAAACCAGTAAGCAGCGGATCGGCCGCACCGGCGGGCGTCATGTGCACCTGGTCCCAGCCCACGTGCGGCACCTTCAGGCGGCTCGACTCCAGGCGCGTGCACGAACCGCGCATAATACCCAGGCCATCGACCCAGGGGCCGCCATCCTGCTCGGGGGCGCTGCCATCCGCGGCCTCACCCGTAGGAACGCCCTCATTACCGCGCTCAAAAAACAGTTGAAGACCCAGGCAGACGCCGAGCAGCGGAGTTCCGGCGGCGACGGCATCGAGCACCGCGTCTGCCTCGCCGCTCTGGCGCATAAAGGCGATCGCGTCATAGAACGCGCCCACGCCCGGAATGACCAGGCCGTCGGCGTTGCGGATCTGCTCCGGATCGTCCGACGTGCAGGCGGCGGCACCGGCGCGTGCAAGCCCGCGCACGACGCTCGACAAGTTGCCCTTGTGGTAGTCGACCACCACGATCTTCGGTTCGCCCACGCGACCCCTCCACTTCTCATCATCCAAAACCACCACAAAGGGGACAGGCACCTTCGTGGTGGTTTTACTCTTGTGACGGTTACAGTGAGCCCTTGGTACTGGGGATGCCCTGCACGCGGGGATCAAGCTCGCAGGCGCGGCGCATCGTGCGGCCCACGGCCTTAAAGGCGGCCTCGATAATGTGATGCGAGTTGCCGCCCACCAGCTCGCGCACGTGCAGCGTGAGCTTGGCATCGCGCGCAAAGGCGTAGAAGAACTCGACGGCCAGCTCGGTATCGAAGCTGCCCACGCGCTCGGTCGGCACGGGCAGCTCGCAGTAGGCCTGCCCGCGGCCCGAAATATCAACAGCAGCCATCACGAGCGTCTCGTCCATGGCGATCGCCGCGTCGGCAAAGCGCGTAATGCCCGCCTTGTCGCCCAGCGCCTGACAAAACGCCTCGCCCAGCACAAT
>CABUOF010000119.1 GCA_902493125.1 uncultured Collinsella sp.
CCGCCGTAGGATGCCAAGAAGATCGCACAGGTGAGGCCCACCGTGCCGCCGATGCTCATATGACCGAACGTGCTCACCAGGTCGATAATCACCTTGAGCGCCACAAAGGAGTGCGCCAAGCCCACCGCCAACGGGAACAGGAAGAACACCGCTTGCTGTGCCATCACCGAATGGCGGATCTGGCGGTCGTCACAGCCGATCTGCGCCAGCACACGATAGCCGCGGCTGCCGTCGGCCACATTGGAGAGCTGCTGGATCGACAGTATCGCCGCGCACGCAACGACCAATACAAAGCCGATGTAGATGGCTAGGTAGCTAATAAGACCGTTCATTTGCGCTGCCTGCGTGTACATCTCGGAGCGTGTGATAAAGAGTCCCCACGACCCCGGCTCCTTGCCGTCAACGAGCAGATTGTCGAGCGCAGTGTATTTAATGCTCTCGTCTGCCTCGGTCGCATCCATCCCCTGTTTGTAGTTAACGAGCAGGCTACTGGAATACGGTTGCAGATTAAGTTGGGACAACAGCTCGTCGGCAACGACGACGGTACCCGGATTACTGCCCATCGCCGAGTTGGCGATGGCAGCCGTATCCTCGTCCGACTTGTCGCCAGCGGGCTTGAGCGTATGCCCGCCCAAGGTAAGGGCATGGCCGCCAGCCATATACTTGGTGTACATGTCGACCAGCTCGCCGCCCATATCACACGTGAGCAAGTACTGGTCGCGACCAATGCTCACCGGCTCCTTGCCCATCATCTGACGCAATTTGTTGTACTGACTTGCCGGCGTCACAGACAGGCCTGTCGTGTCGGCGTTGCTACCCTCGAGCGCCTTCGGGAGCTTTTCGCCCATGATCTTGCACATCTCACTTGGAGTCACCGAAGGATCCGAGCCGCCAAGCGGATAACTCAGATACGAATCGATCTGCACATGCTCACCGGCAACATCGGCGATATTGACCTTCTTGCCGGTCTCGACGCTGTTGTCCGCCGACTTACCATAAATACTCTCCGTATCATTGTCCGGATCGGCAAGCTCACCATGCCACGCAGAGTACAAGTCGACCGTTGCGTCGGCCGGCACCATACGATCGGCCTCAGACGGGTCAGCATACTCTTTGTAACGGTCGAGATCATCGGGCGTGTAGTAGATATACGTCTGCGACATATCAGCCGGCGTATAGCGCTCCAGATTCTCGTTCATCACGTTGGCGATCGACATGCCGCACGTCACCGAGGTGATGGCCAAAAACAGGATCATCGCGATGACGCCCATCGAAAAGCACACCGTGCTGACCTTGGCCGCAAGCTGGCGCACGGTAAACATGTTGAGGCCGCGCCAATACACACCGCGCAGGCTCTGCAGCAGCTTGATGAGCATGCCCGAGAGTCCCCAGAACAGGGCAAAGGTGCCCACGGTAACCATAGCGGTCGTGATGCCAAACTGGTTCATGGCCTCTTGCAGCTTGCTGTCCGTCGCGGTGACCGGGAACCCATCACGTAGCAGACGGTAATAGGCCACGCCCACCAGCGCCACGCTCACGGCAAAGATGGCAATCGCGATCCAGGGGTTGCGTGTCTTGATGCTCTCGTTGCGACGCTCGGCACCCATAAGCTCGATGAGTTTGGTGCGACGCACGGCGAGAAGGTTCAGCAGCAACGTGAGCACAAACATTACGAGCATGCAGGCAAGGGTCAGGTTGAACGCATGCACCGAGAAGAAGAAGTGGAAATTGGCGATCTGTGTCTTAAAGAGCGAGGCCGTAAAGAATACCATGAGCTGAGAGAGCCCCACGCCCAGCACGATGCCGGCGACAAAGGCGCCGACCGAAACGATCACAGTCTCGAGCGCCATAATCGTGGCGACGCGCCCGCGCCCCATGCCGAGTACCTGGTACAGGCCAAACTCCTTTTTGCGGCGTTTCATGATGAAGTTATTGGCGTACACCATCAAAAAGGCCATGACGCCGGCCAAAAAGTACGTGAGGTAGCCGAGCATGGTACCCATGACCTCGGACAAGCCCGCTTCCTCGATGCCGGCGATGTCGACCTGCATCGAGACGGTGTTAAAGGCATAGAAGACCGTGACGCCCAGGGTGAGCGTCAACAAGTAAACGAGGTAGTCGCGGCCGGCGCGGCGGACGTTGCCCCAAGCGAGTTTACAGAGCATCGGAGCCCTCACCGCCCATCATGGCAACGACCTCCATAATGCGGTCGAAGAACTCTCGGCGGTCGGTGTCGCCGCGGCGCAGCTCGGTGAAGATCTTGCCGTCGCGAATAAACAGCACACGGCTCGTGTAGCTGGCGGCAAAGCTGTCGTGTGTGACCATGAGCACGGTGGCGCGCAGGCGGCGATTCAGGGCCTCCAGGCTCTCGAGCAGCAGGCGGGCGCTCTTGGAATCGAGGGCGCCGGTAGGCTCGTCAGCCATGATCATGGTGGGGTCGGTGACGAGCGCGCGAGCCGCGGCAACGCGCTGCTGCTGGCCGCCGGACATCTGGTAGGGATACTTGTCGAGCACCTGACTGATGGACAGGCGCGCTGCCACATCCTGCACGCGGGTCGAGATCTCTGCCGAGTTTGTGCGGGCAATGGTGAGCGGCAGGGCGATGTTCTCGCGTGCCGTGAGCGTATCGAGCAGGTTGGAGTCCTGGAAGATAAAGCCGAGCTCCTCGCGGCGAAACTGCGAGAGCTTGGCCTGCTTCATGCGCGTCACGTCCTGCCCGTTGATGCGGATCGTGCCGCTCGTGGCGCTATCGATGGTCGACACGCAGTTGAGCAACGTCGACTTGCCCGAGCCCGAAGCGCCCATGATGCCCACAAATTCGCCGCGGTTGACGGTAAAGCTGACGTCGTTGAGCGCACGGGTCACGTTGCCCAGCGCTCCATATGCCTTTTCGAGATGCGCGACCTCCAGTACCGGGGTCGCCATGTGCGTGGTTTGCATACCGAGTCCTTTCTTGCGATTAGTCTACGGCATCTATAGTCGCAAGAAGACGAGTCGGCTACCATCGATATGGCTTACGCTTGCCTTACCGTTGTGTAAGGTACGGGTAGCCACCCTGTTATGTGTTGGGTTGATTTCCGATCTCAGCCGAACACATTGAGCAAATAGGCCATTCCCGCAGTTAGCTGAACGCCCCCGCGGCCCCTCCCGGGGTCCGGGGGCGCCGTTTTCCCAGTTGAAGGAACGGTGGAGATGTGTTTCGAT
>CABUOF010000120.1 GCA_902493125.1 uncultured Collinsella sp.
TTCGTTAGCGAGCGCCACCCGCTTGCCCGCCGCCCGCAGCTGTCCCTTGCCGACCTCACACCCTATACGCGCTACAGCTTTGAACAGGGAACCTCAAACTCCTTCTATTACGCCGAGGAACCTTTTAGCTATATCCCTTGCGACCGCAACATACGAATCTCGGACCGCGGAACACTTACTAACTTACTTATCACGTCGAACGGTTACACCCTGTCGACCGGTGTCCTCTCCAATGAAATGCAATGGGGTATGGCATCGATCCCGTTAGCAGACGCCCCAGCGATGCACGTAGGCTATATCATGCACGACGAGCGCAAGCCCTCTCCCCTCTTGCAGCAATACCTCGACGAGCTCAACCGCATCATCCATGCCAACTAACTGTCGGAAGACGGGATAGAAATCGTAGATTGCTAGCCCCCGGCGGGCATGGCGCTACAATGGTCACTCACACGAAACGTACCCAACGAAAGGAAGCCCGTGAAGGTCATCATCTATACCGACGGCTCGGCCCGATCAAATCCGGGACGCGGCGGCTACGGCGCCGTGCTCAAATACACCAACCCCGCCGGCAAGACCTTCACCTCCGAGCTTTCGCGCGGTTACGCCAAGACCACCAACAACCGCATGGAGCTCATGGCGGTCATCGTGGCGCTCGAGGCACTTAACCGCCCCTGCAAGGTCGAGGTCCATTCCGATTCGCAGTACGTCGTTAACGCCTTCAACAAACACTGGATTGACGGCTGGAAAAAACGAGGCTGGAGGACCGCCAACAAGCAGCCTGTCAAGAACCGCGATCTGTGGGAGCGCCTGCTCACCGCAAAGAGCAAACACAAAGTGGAGTTCAACTGGGTTAAGGGGCATGCCGGCCACGAGCTCAATGAGCGCTGCGACGAGCTTGCCACCACGGCGGCCGACGGCAGCAACCTCGATATCGACGCCGGCTTTAACGAGAGCGACCTGTAACGGCGTTTTCGCACGCTTTTGTGTCCTCCCGCGCTACACTCGTCCTGTAAGCCAAACAACGCAAGGGGGACACATGTTGCGTATCGCAACCATCGGCACATCCATGATTACCGACGACTTTATCCAGGTCGTCAACGCCAACGACCAAGCCGCGTTTGTGGGCACGCTTTCACGCGACGCCAATCGCGGTACTGCCTTTACCGCCGAGCGCGGTGGTGAGCGAAACTTTACGTCACTCGATGAGCTTGCGGTAGCCGCCGACGTCGACGCCGTCTATATCGGCAGCCCTAACGCACTTCACTACGAGCAGGCCCTTGCCTGCATCGCCGGTGGCAAGCACGTCATCGTCGAGAAACCCTTCTGCGCCACCGAAGCGCAGGCGCTGGAAGTCTTCCGCGCTGCCGAGGCAGCAGGTGTCGTGGCCCTCGAGGCCATGCGCCCCCTCCACGATCCCGCCTTCCACGCCATCGAGGACGCCCTGGGCGAGATCGCCCCCATCCGCCGCGCCTCATTGCGCTTTGGCAAGTATTCCTCGCGCTACAACGAGATTCTCGCGGGACGCGCCACCAATATCTTCGACTGCAATATGGCATCGGGTTCCCTCATGGACATTGGCGTCTACACCGTCGAGCCCATGGTCGAGATTTTCGGCATGCCCTCCGGCCTTACGAGCATGGCTACTCTGCTCGACCCCGCCACGCGACAGCTCACGCACGGCCCCATCGACGGCTGCGGTTCCATCCTCGCCAGCTACGGCGGTGGCCGTATCTCCGTCGAGCTCGCGCACTCCAAAATAACGAATGACCTGCTGCCCTCGCAGATCGAAGGCGAGCGTGGCACTATCCAGATCGACCATCTGTCCACGCCCCGCAACGTCCGCATCGACTATCGCGGCGATGTCGTACGCGGCTCGGCGACCGAGGCACCGCGCGAACAGGGCGACAACGGCCGCGTGCTCGACCTGCCCAAATCGAGCAACACTATGGAATACGAACTCACAGACTTTATCACCGCTATCGGCGGCATCGATAACGTTAAGGAAGAGATTTGGGAGACCCCGGCGGGACGCCACGAGCTTGGCCACTACCGCGATGTCACGCTCGTCTCACTGCGCATCATGGATGCCGTGCGCCAGCAGGCCGGCATTACCTTCCCGTCCGACGCAGGCAAGCAGGCCTAGCGATGGGCTTCTTCGATACGTTCTTCTCCAGCGTCACCGGCGGCAGTCGAGAGCCTCAAAAACCATCAAACATCGAGCTCGAGTTGCGCCGCAGGCTTACTGTGCTCGCAAGCGACGAGGCCACTCAAGACACTCCCCTGCGCTATTTCCTGCGCTGGGCGGGACAAGTCCAAGGCGTTGGTTTTCGCTTTACCAACACCAACCTCGCGCAGGCACGCACGCTCACCGGCTGGGTGCGCAACATGGAAGACGGCTCGGTCGAGATGGAGATACAGGGAGCTCCGGCAAACATCCTATCTCATCTCGAGGCGCTTCATGCTTCCTACGAGCGCATGGGAACGCGTTTTCGCCTCGTAGACGCCCAGGCCCGAGCCCCACTTGCCAATGAAGACGGTTTCATTCCTCGTTATTAGTATTGTGTGCTAAATACGGTATCATTTACCTACGACCGTTGATAGAAAAGAGGCGAGGCGCATGGCGGTGCAAAGAAGGAATACCAGGCAGCGAAAGCTGGTTCTTGACGCTGTGCGCCAAAGCTATAACCATCCCACCGCCGACGAAATCTACAACGTCGTGCGCGCACAGGATGACAAAATCAGCCGCGGTACGGTCTACCGCAATCTCAATCTCTTGGCCGACGCCGGCGAGATCCTCTCCATCAAGACGCCGGGCGGCAGCCGCTTCGATCGCACGATCGAGCCGCATGCGCATATCATCTGCACCTCGTGCAGCCGCGTCATCGACGTACCGCTCCCCTTCGATGCCCAGCTCGACGCCAAGGCGTCCGAGCAAATCGGCTGGCACGTCACGTCGCACTACACCATCTTCGAGGGTCTCTGCCCCGACTGCCGGTAGATGTTTGGGACATGCCTTAAAATCCACCTTTCCGCACTCTGCAGCAAACAGTAGATTTCTAGGCATACCCCAAATATCTACTCGGCGAGCAGGCGATGCAGCTCCTCTTCGACCGTGCGCGCGTAGCGGACACGGTCGTTGATGCCGCGCATGGTGGGGTTGCAGCTCTCCATCAGATAGGGATGGCCCACGACGTTGAGC
>CABUOF010000121.1 GCA_902493125.1 uncultured Collinsella sp.
TGTGCAATCGCAAGAAGATGACGGGGCGGAATGTCAATCCTGGTCTAACAGAGCCTTATTTAATCCCCGTCCCAGAAAAATCATTTGATGGGCAGAAGGGCAAAAGTAGTCAAAAAAGCCCCGTCCCAAATTAGCTACCCTTTGCGCCGATTATTCGCCCGGGTTGATGTTCGCGTAGAACTCAGCCCCGTCGTCTAGGCGCAGGATGCCCACACGGCCAAACTCCGACCCAGTGGCGGCGGCGCAGTCGATGTCGATGCGATCGGGAACGCCGGCGGTATCCTCGCCGCCCAGGTGCACAATCTGCCCACGGCCCGACTCCTCATCGAGTCCCGCCAGGCCGCCCACCTCGCAATAACGCCCAAGCGACACCGTGGGCGTGTGGCCGCTCACCACGACCGGACCCTTGCCCTCGGCAGAAAGCAGCCCCGTCGGCGCATCCCAATAGCCGTGACGAATCCACAGCAGGTCATCGGACGACTGCACGGCAAGCATCTGCTTCAGCAGTTCGCGATCGGCATCCACCGCCCCCGCACCATCGGCACAATCAACCCCATGTTCAAGCAAAAACGCCCGGGCCGCCTCGGTCTGGATGCCGGCATGTACCAGCAGGTACGGACGCTCGTCAGTCTCGACCACCGCGTAGAGCGGCAGCGTCGCCATCCAACGCACGAGCTCCTCGTACGCCTCAAATTCCATATCGTTGAGCTGCTGACGGGTAGTCCAACCGCCGTTGATATCCCAGGTCTCGGCATCGAGCGGATCCTGGCCAATGATGGCGTCGAGCATGATCTGCTCGTGATTGCCCTTGAGCACGCGAGCGTTGGGCAGCGAGCGCACGAGCTTAATAACACCAACTGGATCGGGCCCGCGATCGATCATGTCACCCAGCACGTACAGCGTATCGTCGGACGCCAGCGAAATCTTGGAAAGGGCCTCGTCCAGCGCGCGCACGTGCCCGTGAGCATCAGATGTCACATAGATCGCCATGGAACGCCTTTCCCTGCATTACGGCCGAAGCCCGGATCCGCAACTAAAACTTCAAGTTGAACTTAAACGTTACCCATTGTACTCCGTTGCAATAAAGCTGGAAAGGGTTTCCGAGCAGAGGCAAAGACGTCAGCCGTCTATGACGGTATCGCGCATGCCCGCAATCCAACCCCATAAACCCACCATCTTTGGGTACAAATAACCGTAGACAACTGACCGTGCCACGCCAACCACCCAGGAGCGGACACTATCCATGAACCAGATCCTTCTCTTTATCGGCCTCGTCATTATTCTGTGCCTGACCATCAAACCCGTCGGCAAAAAGCTCCCCTTCCCCACCCTGCTTATCTTTATCGCACTCGGCATGCTGCTGGGCGTCAATGGTCCGGCGCACATCGACTTTAGCGACTACGCGCTTACCGAAACCGTCTGCAGCACGGCGCTGCTATTTATCATGTTCTACGGCGGCTTTAACACCAACATCGACCGTGCCAAACCTGTCATCATACCTGCAGTGCTGCTGAGCACGCTCGGCGTCGTCATCACTGCCGGCATCACCGGCGTATTCGCCCACTTTGTGCTGGGCTTCGACTGGATCGGCGGCCTGCTGCTGGGATCGGTCGTGGCGTCCACCGACGCGGCCAGCGTCTTTAGCGTTCTGCGCGAGCACAGCCTTTCGCTGAGGGGCGGCACCGACTCGCTGCTCGAGGTCGAATCGGGCTCCAACGACCCCGTCGCCTACATGCTCACCGCCGTGCTCGCCACACTCGCGGCCGGCGGCGACATCAACATTCCCGCACTGCTGACCAAGCAGATTATCCTGGGCGCAGGCCTGGGCCTTGCCCTCGGCTGGGCGGCGGGCCGTCTGATTGAACGCGCACACGCAACGGCCGAGGGCGCGCAGACCATCTTTTTGTTCGCCGTGGCGATCGTCGCCTACGCGCTGCCGAGCTACCTGGGCGGCAACGGCTTTTTGGCCGTATACCTTGCCGGCATCGTGCTAGGCGCGAGCGACATCACCGGTAAGGCCGAGCTGGCGCACTTCTTTGACACCCTCACCGAGATGGCCGAGATGACCATCTTCTTTTTGCTGGGCCTGCTCGTCACGCCCGCACGCCTGCCGCAAATGCTGCTGCCGGGCCTGGCACTCATGGCGTTTATGCTCTTCGTGAGCCGCCCCATCGCCGTCGGTCTGCTGCTGGCGCCCTTTAAGACCAATCCTCGCCAGGTCGCACTCGTAAGCTGGGCGGGCCTGCGCGGCGCGGCTTCGGTCGTCTTTAGCCTCTTTGCCGTTGTGGCCGGTGTTCCCGGTGGGCACGACCTGTTTGACCTGGTCTTTGTGATTGCCGTGTCGAGCATTGTGGTGCAGGGCTCGCTGCTGCCGGCGGTGGCGAAGAAACTCGATATGATCGATGCGACCGGCGACGTACGCCGCACCTTTAACGACTACCGCGACGAGGACGGTATGTCGTTTGTAAAGCTCAAGGTGGGCGCTGGACATCCGTTTGCCGGACGCTCGCTCGCCGACATTGGCAGCGCCACCGACATGCTCGTGGTCCTGGTGCTGCGCGACGGGGCGCACCCAGTACTGCCCAATGGCGACACCGTGATTGAGGAAGGCGATCTGCTGGTGATGGCCGCCCCAACGTTCGAAGAGCGTGCCGAGGTTACGCTGCGCGAGGTCACCGTGACGCCCCACGGTCGCCTGGCCGGCCAGCGCCTGCGCGATGTGCCGCAAGGCAAGCATCCGTTTATTGTGGTGATGCTCAAGCGCGAAGGCCAAACGATCATCCCCGACGGCAACACCCTAATATACGCCGGCGACGAAGCCGTCATCGCCACGCTCGCGTCGTAGCCATCCCCACCCATAAGTTGCGGTGAAATAGGGACTGAATAGGCCTCTGAACAGCCATTTCAGTCCCTATTTCACCGCAAGTTATTAAGGGGATGGGTTGAAAAACATTTGAATTGACACCAAAAGACGATATGAGAAAGCCATTGGGGTCGCCTCCCCCGCGGCGCAGCTTCTTTCCGCGGGCTCGGGGTGCCACAATGGGCTTTGAGTATCGGCCCGTGCGGTAGCCCTTACCGCACCTGCGG
>CABUOF010000122.1 GCA_902493125.1 uncultured Collinsella sp.
CTCGATTTGAACAAAACGGATTAGGCGGAGGTGCGGACGAATAGTTGGACCGTTTGGTCCGGTCAGGAGTGGACTGGTCAAGGTTTCTTGGACGGAAAAATAAGCTTCTTCAGGCAACATCTCGCTCTAGGTCGCACGGGGCGTTATAGCCGATCGATGAGTGCATCCTCTGCCTGTTGCAGCAGGGCTCGATGTATTTGAACACGTCCTGCTTCGCCTCCTCCCTCGTCTTGTAGCCCTTGCCGTTCACCAGCTCGCGCTTGAGCGTCTTGAAGAAGGATTCCGCGAGCGCGTTGTCCCATGGGTTGCCTGGCCGCGACATGGATTGGGCGATTCCATGGGACTCGAGGCAGCGCTGGAACGCCCGGGAAGTGTACTGGGAACCCTGGTCGTCGTGAAAGACGAGGCTGAAGTCGTCGGGCGGGCTCTCCCTTCCGACTGCCTGCTCGAGCGCATCCGTGACCAGCTTCTCGGTCATGCGCTCGGACATCGACCAGCCCACGACTTTCCTGTGGAACGCGTCGATCACAGCTGCGAGGTAGAGCCATCCTTCGCCCGTTCCGATGTAGGTAATGTCGCCCACCCATAGCTTGTTGCGGGCTTCGACGTCGAACGCTCTGTCCACGAGGTTCACGCGCGGGTCGCCCATCTCGACCGCCTTCGCGCGTTTGTGCTTCCTGCTCGCCCCCTTCGCCTGCAGCCCCAGCTTGCGCATGACGGCGAGCACTCGTTTCTCGCTGACGACGATGCCGTCGCGCCTGAGCTCGCGGTTGATTCGGCGGTACCCGTAGCGGCCCTTGTGAAGATCGAACCTCTCGGCGACGAAGCCCTCCAGGGCCTCCCGCTCGATCTGTGCGTTGGATTTCCTCCTCTTCACGTAGTCATAGTATTCGGATTTGGACACGCGCAAGATCCCGCATGCCTTCCTGATGGGGCCGAACTCGCCCCTATGCTCTTTGAGGAACTCGCACCTCACGCATGGTCTTGACTCAAGAAGGCCCGGAAATTTTTTAGCAGCTCGTTCTCGCGCTCGAGTTCCTCGATCCTTTTGCGGAGCTTCACGATCTCGTAATCCTTGTTGACCTTCGGGCTGCCGTTTCCGGGGAAGGCGTTCTCGCCCATTTCCTCGTACTCCTGCGCCCACCGCCTGAGCGTCGAGTCCTTGATTCCGAGCTCCCTCGCAAGGTCGACAGCCCTCATCTCGCCGCCGAGGACCACCCGCGCCGCCGCTATCTTGAACTGCTTGTCGTAACGCTTCCTCTTCTGGGTCATATAGAACACCTTTCGCCCTTAACTTGGTGTCCAAGAAATCTTACCCTCTCCAGAGGAATGGGAGGTTTTCTTATGACCGTATACGGTCAAGGCGTCAGGTCTGCTGCCGCCGACATGTTCGAGAGGGGGCTCGGCCGCGATGCCGTTGCCTGCGCGCTTGGAATCCCGTCTTGCGCCGTGAGAAAATGGCACGAGACGTTTCGCGCCGTCGGACGGGAGGTCCTGCTTGATATGGGAAAGGCGAGGTCGTACGACTGGGAGACCAAGGTGGCCGCGGCGAGCGCCGTGGTCGATTCAGGGCGGGCGAAGCCCGAGGTCATGAGGGAATTCGGGATAGCGTCGAAATCGCCGCTGGACTCCTGGTGCCGCAAGTACCGCGAATGCGGGGCCGAGGCGCTCAGGCCCAAGCCCAAGGGCAGGCCGAAGGGGGCCGAAGCCGCCCCGGCGACGCGCGAGCAGCAGCTCGAGCGCGAGGTGAGAAGGCTCGAGGCACAGGTGGCGTACCTAAAAAAATCGATAGCCCTGAAGGCGGAGCTGGGCTTGCTGCCCGGGCGCGGGCCGAGGCCGTGAGCGAGCTTTCGGGGCGATTCGCGCTTTCCGACCTGCTGGAATGCGCCGGGCTGGCGCGCTCGACCTACTACTACGCGCTGGCGCATCCGAAGAATCCCACCAGGCCCGAGCTGTGGGACGCCGCCAGGGAGATATTCTCCCGCACGCCCAACGGGTGCGGGCACCGCCAGATCGCGATGTGCCTGCGCGCCGAGCGCGGCGCCGTCGTCGCCGACAAGACCGTGCTCAAGATGATGGGCGAGATGGGCCTGCGCTGCGGCATACGGCGAGAGACCGACTACCACAGGTACAACTCGTACAAGGGGGTGGTCGGCGAGACCTTCGAGAACGTGATCGGCCGCGACTTCGCCGCCGACGGCCCGTGGCAGAAGATGGGCACCGACGTCACCGAGTTCAAGTGCTCGTTCGGCAAGGCCTCCCTCGCGCCGGCCTACGACTTCGGCAGCGGGGAGATCGCCGCCTGGTCGATATCCGAGTCGCCGAACATGGCGCAGCAGGACGAGATGCTCGACATGCTCGTCCCGCTGGTGCCCGCCGGCGCGCATCCGGTGATGCAGTCCGACATGGGCTGGCAATACCAGAGCGCCAGGTACGTGGAAAGGCTGCGCGGCGCGGGCTTCGTGCAGAGCATGTCGCGCAAGGGAAACTGCCTGGACAACGCCTGCACCGAGGGGCTGTTCGGACACATGAAGGATGAATTCTTCCGGGGCCGCGACTGGGACGACTTCGAGTCGTTCAAGGCGGATTTGGAGGCCTACATCGTCCATTGGAACACGCGCCGCAGGCAGAAGAGACTGAAAGGACTGACCCCGGAGGAGTTCCGGAATCAGTCCTTGATGGCGGCATAGCCGCGAGTTTTAATTAATGCGTCCAAGATTTGGGGCGCAGTTCAGCGAGAGGGGCGGCGCCTTTTTCGTGCGGCACAAACGCGTGGCACGTGATGTGGC
>CABUOF010000123.1 GCA_902493125.1 uncultured Collinsella sp.
ATTGGAGTTGCGGATGACGGCCACGTCGGTGGTGTAAATGAGCGACTTGATGCGTCGACCGAAGAGCGTAAAGCCGCTGGCCTCCTCGATCTCGTCGGGCATGCGAAGGGCCGCCTTGCGCAAACGCCCGTCGATGGGCAGCGGTTCCATGGGGAGCAGTCCGTTGGGGGTCACGGCTACCTGGGGCTCGGTGAACTCGTCTGCGAGCTCGACCTCGGAGAAATCGACCGAGGCGACGATGTCCTCGTGAACCTCGGCGGGCACATCGATGGGAGCTTGGTCGTTTGCCGCGGCAGGCGTGTCGAAGGAGCTGGTGCCGACAAAGGCGTCGACGCGCTCGTTTAGGTCGTTGAGGGTGTCCATGGAGACTCGATTCTGTGTGACGACGGCCGGCACGATGCAGCCGGAATTGCGAATGCTAAATCGTTTGACGAGTTGATTTTTCCCCACCGCGCCATCCGTTAGACCGAAGGGCAGGCGAACGTGAAGGAGCTGTGGTGGCGGGGATCGAGGTGCTATCTTGAAAGTCCCGTTTAAAAGAGAGGTGACGCGGTATGGAATTTTCGGCAATGTTGGGCTCGATTGGCCTGTGTGTGGGCGCAATCGTTGCCGCCGCGGTCATCTACTTTGCGGTCACGGCCATTAAGGGCAAAAAGGCTGAGCGCAAGGAGCGTGAAGCGCTTGCGCGGCATAAGGACCAGCAGGACAGGCGCGCACGGCGATAGCTTGTTGAGTTTTGAATCCGTGCGCTAGCTGCGTTTTCGGACCAGGGCGATATAGAAGCCCTCAAAGTCGCGACTGGGCGGAATGGTCAGCGTGCCGGGCATGCCGTTGGCAATGGCCGAGACGTGGCCTTCGGCAATGGCTTCGGTAAGGGCGTTGCACTCGATATGCGGATCCTCGCCGGCACCCTGGGCGCGACGCGCTTCGCTTTCGCTTGGCGTGCCGTCGAGGGGGATGAGCTCGCAGTCCATGTGCTTGTCGAGGGCCTCTTGCAGGGCATCCTCGTTTTCCTGCGGCAAGATCGAACAGGTCGAATAGACGAGCGTGCTGCCCGGTTTGAGGGCCCCCATGGCGCGGTCCAGAAGCGCGCGCTGCGAGCGGGCGCACTTAACGAACAACTGTTCGGTGAGGCCGCGCAGGCTCTTTTCGTTGCCGCTGATGACGGTGCCCGTGCCGGTGCAGGGGGCGTCGAGCAGGATACGGTCAAAGCGGAAGAACTCGTCGAGCTCGCGTGCGTCAATGCGCATGACGGGCACGTTTTTGGCGCCCTGGCGGCCCAAGTTTGCCTCGAGCTTTTCGGCGCGGGGAATGCTCATCTCACAGGCGGTGAGGTGCGCCTGTCCCTGGGTGAGGGCGGCGATCTGCGTCGTCTTGCCGCCGGGGGCCGCGCACATGTCCAGGATGTCCTCGCCGGCCTGGGCGCCCAGCACCAAAGGCGGCATCATGGACGACAGGCTCTGCAGGTAGATCTTGCCGTCACGGTAGATGTCGAGGTCCCACAGGTCGGATACCTGGGCGTCGGGCAGGATGAAGGCATCCTGATACCACGCGACGGAGCGGTGGGCGATCCCGGCGGCGTCGAGTGCCGCGGCAATGTCCTCGGCGGTCGCCTTGAGCGTGTTGGCGCGCAGCGTGACCGGGCGCGCGGCTGCGGCGCCAAAGCCCTCGATCATGAGCTCGGCATCGGCAGGCGTATAGGCACCGGCAACCGTGTCGACCATAAAGCGCGGCAGGTCGACGGCGGAGTGTTGGGCGGCAAGCCGGTCGGAAAGCTCGGTGGCGGCAAACTGCCTAAGCTTGAGCTCGGGCTTGACCTGCTTTTTTTGCTTACGACGACGCGGCTTGGACATCCGTCTTTCCTTCCACCGAAATGATTATTCTGGGACGGGGATTAAAAAATCATTTAATGATCCCCGTCCCAAAAAGACTGTACTGTGGCGCCCGGGAATGATTTTTTAATCCCCGTCCCAGGATAATCATTCCCGGGCGCGTTGCGGTTGCCTAGTACTGGCTCTCGTGCTTGCTAAAGAAGTCGAAGCGCGGGGGCAGCGGCTTCACGCGGTGCTCGCCGGGCTTCTCGCCCAGGCTCTCCACAAACTCGTCCGTGGAGGCAAAGATGTTGTCCCAGCTAAAGAAGGCAACCGGGTCGACGTCGAAGTACTCGCAGATGAGCTCGCAGCCGGCCGGGACGATGCCGTGCATGAGCACGGTTGCCACACGCAGCTCGGTGAAGGCGTCGACCAGGGCCTGCTTCATGGCGGCGTTGGCCGGCTCACCCTCGAGCTTGTTGGCGGCCTTGGAGGCATCGCTCCAGCGCTTGTTGGCGGCGCGCAGGTAGTCGTCGCACACGGCGAGCGCGCGGTGCGTCTCGAACTTGTACATGGCCTGCTCGAAGGCAAGGGCGGCCTGCTCGGCAGCCTCGACCACGGCAGCAGAGGCGGCGCCGGCCGGAATGCAGCCGTTGCGATAGGGGCTCTCGTCGCCCTCCTTGACGGCGACGCCGTAGAAGCAGCTGCGGGCCAGGCGGTTGAAGACGCCGGTCAAAAGCGCGCTCTCCTTAAGGGCCGGATCGATGACACGCTTGTCGTCGCAGGCGCGCACCTCGTTGCCGTCCTTGTCCTTGCCGGTCACGCGCGTGTCGTATGCCTTAGGGCTAAAGCTTACCGGCTTCTCGGACAGGCCGAGCG
>CABUOF010000124.1 GCA_902493125.1 uncultured Collinsella sp.
AGCGCATCTCGCTTGGCTGTTTCCTCGTCGATGTGGGCTTTGGCTTCCTCCGCCTCACTTCCGAAATACTGAACCTGTTTTTCCTGGCTTTCGAGCCGGCGTTGGTAGCGGTGAAGATCATCTTCACAAGATTCTTCTCGCCTTTCTGCCGACATGATCTCACTGCGCAACTGCTTTATTTGCTCCTTAATAGCTGTGCTGGGCTCCTCGTCGCCGAGTGCTTCAAGTGCCTTATCCAATTTTGCCTGAAGGCCGCTTGTCCGGTTGTGGGCCTCATCGTATTTGGCTTGGGCTGCATCGACGTTCGCTTGCATGGCGGAAAGGGGTTCCCTCCGTTTGGCGGCTTCCGCCACCACCATGTCGTAGATCTCTTGAAAACTGGCAATGTCATCATCGATTTCCGCAAGTTTCTCGGGACTTGCGGCGTCTTTTGCGGCCTCGAGGTTTTTGAGCGCTTCCTGCATGGCTGCATGCGCTTTTTCTTTTGCGGCGGCCGCATCTTCCGTCTGCAAGGCAACTGCACCGGTGGGGGAGCTGGTTTCTGCCGCGATCGCCGCTACGGGGGCGATTCCCGCGACAAGTGCCGCGGAAAGGGCGATGCCCACAGTTGCTCGTCTTGCTCTTCTTGCGAGAATGTCGTTCATCTCGGCACCTCATTTCAAGGGTCGGCGACTAACTTGGTAGCACTAATGTAAGTATACCAAGCTAGTCGACCCGACACTGGCTGGGTGTGCGTGTGCTCTCCGCTTCTTTGGAAACCGAATCCCGTTAGAAATGACGAGTTGTTTACGCTTCCTTTGGGGTGGCGGTACTATCATGATTCGAATTGAATGTGGATGATGATAGGGAGCGCCTATACATGATTGAGCTGCTCAGGCGTTTTGGTGGCAAGTTTCGCCGCTATATGGTGATTGGCCCTGCGTGCAAGCTGATCGAAGTGATCTTTGACCTGCTTACACCGCTGGTCATCGCTAAAATGATCGACAAGGGCATTGGGGCGCACGACGCGAACGCCATCGTCCACTACGGTATGCTGCTTGCCGCCATGGCCGTGATCGGCATCTCGTTTACGCTCGTCTGCCAAAAGATGGCGGCGCTCACCTCGCAGGGCATGGGTACCGATATCCGCGGCGCGCTCTACGAGCACATCAACAAACTGAGCTATGCCGAACTCGACCGCTTTGGCACGCCGTCGCTCATCACGCGCATTACCAACGACGTCAACCAGGTGCAGCTTGCTGTGGCGCTGGGCGTGCGCATGCTCATCCGCTGGCCCTTCCTGGCGGTGGGCTCCATGTGCGCGGCCCTTGCCATTGACCTTAAGCTCGGCATCATCTTTTTGATCTGCACGCCCGCCATTGGCCTGGTGTTCTGGTTTGTCATGGCGCGCTGCATTCCGTATTACAAGCAGCTGCAGGCAAAGCTCGACCGCATCGCGCTCATTTGCCGCGAGGGGCTTTCGGGCGCCCGCGTTGTTCGCGCCTTTGTGCGCGAGGGCCACGAGCGCGAGCGCTTTGCCCAAGCCGCCGATGACCAGGCCAATACTGCCATCGCGGTGGGCAAGCTCTCGTCAATCCTTAACCCCGTAACGTTTTTGGTGATGAACCTAGGCGTGTGCGCCATCCTGTGGGTGGGCGGCATCCAGGTCAACGTGGGTGAGCTCACGCAGGGCCAGGTCATGGCGTTTGTGAACTACATGACGCAGACCCTGACCTCCATCGTGTACGTCGCCAACCTGGTCGTGGTCTTTACCAAGGCGAGCGCGAGTGCTTCGCGTATCAACGAGGTGCTCAACTGCGAGCCGAGCATCACCGACGAGGGCAATCAGTCGGTTGCGCTGCCCAAGCCGGGCAATGTCGCTCCAGTTCCTGCGCTGAGCTTGAGCCATGCGAGCTTCTCGTTTGGCACCGGCGCTGCCAACGCCGTCAACGATGTGACCCTGGAGCTCCCGCTGGGCAATACGCTCGGCATTATCGGCGGCACGGGTAGCGGTAAGTCCACGCTCGTCTCGCTCATCCCGCGCCTGTACGATGCGAGCACCGGCAGCGTGAGCGTGATGGGCGCCGACGTGCGTGCCTGGCAGCTCGACCAGCTGCGCCACGTGGTCGCGACCGTCCCGCAGCGCGCGTCGCTGGTGAGCGGCACCATTCGCAGCAACCTGACCTGGCGCGATGAAGCCGCGACCGACGAGGAGCTCTGGGCGGCACTCGACATGGCGCAGGCAAGCGAGTTCGTGCGCAACAAGCCGCAGGGGCTCGACGCCCCGGTCGAGGCGGGCGGCAAGAACTTCAGCGGCGGTCAGCGCCAGCGCCTGACCATTGCGCGTGCTCTGGTGGGCTCGCCGCAGATATTGATCATGGACGATTCTGCCTCGGCGCTCGACTTTAAGACCGACGCGGCGCTTCGTCATGCCATCCGCGAGCGCAGCGTGCGCGGTGCCGCTGAGGGCGGGCTGCCGCTGACCACGGTGATTGTGAGCCAGCGTGTCTCGACCGTGCGCGACGCCGACATGATCTGCGTACTTGACCACGGTTCGGTCGCGGGCCTGGGCGCGCACGATGAGCTCTACACGACCTGCCAGCTCTACCGCGAGATTTGCCAGTCGCAGCTTCGCCGCGAGGAGCTCGAGGGCCAGCAGGGG
>CABUOF010000125.1 GCA_902493125.1 uncultured Collinsella sp.
GCCCGTCATGACGCCGCCGACACCGTTGATGGGGATATCGACGGCCTGGGCGACCTCCCAGACCATGCGCACGGCGATGTGGTGACACAGCGGGCCCGAAAGGCCACCCTTGGGCTTGGCCACGCGGGACTTGCGAGTGTGCACGTCAATAGCCATGCCCTGGATGGAGTTGATGACCGAAAGGCCGTCGGCGCCGGCGGCCTCGAGAGCCTTGGCAATCTCGGCAACGTTAACCGGCGCCATCTTTACGAACAGCGGCTTATCGGTCACCTTGCGGCAGGCAGCCATAACGGAAGAGGCGCCCTCGGGCGTGGAGCCCATGGCGGCACCGCCGGCGGCGATATT
Organism: uncultured Collinsella sp.; assembly: GCA_902493125.1. Classification (GTDB taxonomy): domain Bacteria; phylum Actinomycetota; class Coriobacteriia; order Coriobacteriales; family Coriobacteriaceae; genus Collinsella. The sequence goes on from CABUOF010000125.1 coordinate 346, forward strand.
GGGGCAGCTCACGTTGATCTCGTAGCCGGCAGCCCAGGGGCACAGCTCGACATACATCTCGAGTGCGCGGACAAACTCGTCAACGGAGTGGCCGGCAACCTGACAGATGACCTGGCAGCCGTCCTTGGACAGCTGTTCGAGCCACGGACCGGACTCGCGAGCAAAGGCGGCCACGCCGGGGTTCTGAAGGCCCACGGAGTTGATCATACCGCCGGGAATCTCGGCCATGCGGGGCGCGGGGTTGCCGGGCCAGGGCTCGGCAGCGCAGCCCTTGGTGGTGATGGCGCCCAGCTGGGAAACATCAAAAAAGTTCTGGAACTGCCAGCCGTAGCCAAAGGTACCGGCTGCGGTGTTAATGGGGTTCTGCATCTTGACGCCGCCGAAATCGACGGCCATGTTCACGGTACCCACTAGAAGACCACCACCTTGGAAGCATCGAACACGGGGCCGCACATGCAAGCACCCTTCATACCGTCGACCGTCTCGACATTGCAGGTGTTGCAGGCGCCAAAGCCACAACTCATCATGCGCTCAAGCGACACCTCGCAGTACGCACCGGCCTCGGCGGCAGCGGCGGCGACTTTCTTCATCATGACAGCGGGGCCGCAGCTGGCCACATAGTCGTAGCCACCCTCGCCGAGCAGCTCGGCTGCCGGGTCGGTGCAAAAACCGTGCGTGCCCAGCGTGCCATCATCGGTGCACACGTTAACTGTGGCGCCCAGCGCGCGGAACTCATCGACACCCACGGCCTTGGAAGCGGTGCCAAAGCCCAAGCACACGTCCACATCAACACCCTGCTCGGCAAGCATACCGGCAAGACACAGCACAGGCGGAACGCCGATGCCACCGGCGACGAGCAGGGCCTTCCTGGTGCCCTCGGGTACCATCCAGCCACGACCACCGGGGCCCAGTAGGTTGGAGGTGGAGCCAGGACCCATCTGGGACAAACGACGGGTATCGTCGCCCACGACGGCGTACCACAGCTCGACGGTGCCGGCCACGGCGTCGGCGCGGTAGTAGCTCAGGGGCACGCGAAGCAGCGAGGACGCATCGCCGGGTACGGCGATGTTCACAAACTGACCGGGCTTGAGCGCACTTGCAAGCTTGGGGGCCGAGATGACGAGCGAGAAGATGCCGTCGGCGATCTCCTGGTTCGAGACGACCTCGAAGTCGTGCATGCGTGCAGTGGAAGGTGTGGGCATAGACGCTCCAATCCCCCATGCGGTTGCATGGTCCAAACGAATAGAAAGCGCGGCACCGCAAGGGCGCCGCGCACAAAAGCGATAAGGCTATGCTAGCAGATGCAGCCGTCAGCGAGCGTCTGCTTACCGCCGACAAATACATCGGTGGCACGACCGGTGAGCGTGCGGCCGGCAAAACCGGAGTTCTCGGCGCGCGACTCGTAACCGTCCTCGCCAACCGTCCAGGTTGCGGAGGGGTCGAACACGGTCAGGTCGGCAACGGATCCCGCCTTGACCTGAACCTGGTCGAGACCCAGGATCTCACGCGGTTTGATGGCCATGAGCTCGACCATGCGGCCCATGCTCATCTTGCCCGTGTTGACCAGCTCGGTGAGCACGAGCGACAGCGAGGTCTCGAGACCGATCATGCCAAAGGGCGCAAGCTCGAACTCGCGGGCCTTCTCCCACGGGGTGTGGGGAGCGTGATCGGTGACGATAACGTCGACGGTGCCGTCGATGACGCCCTGACGGATGGCCTCGGCGTCCTCGTCGGTGCGCAGCGGCGGATTGACCTTGAGCGAGGTGTTGTAGGTCTCGTCCAGGTCGTTCTCGGTCAGGAACATGTGATGCGGGGTGGCCTCGCAGGTAACCTGAACGCCAGCGGCCTTACCGGCACGCACGATCTCCAGGCCATGGGCGGTGGAGATGTGCTGGATGTGCAGCTTGGCACCGGTCAGCTTGGCGATCTCGATGTCGCGGGCGATCTGGAGCTCCTCGCCGGCAGCCGGCCAGCCCTCGAGGGCCAGACGGGTCGAGACCTTGCCCTCGTTGATCTGGCCGTGGCCGACCAAGTCCTCGTCCTGGCAGTGGCTCATAAAGACCTTGCCGAACATCTTGCCGTAGTCCATGCAACGACGGAGCATGCCCGCGCCCTGCACGCCGCGACCGTCGTCGGTGAAGGCGACGGCGCCGTGGGCGACCATATCGCCCATCTCGGACATGGCCTCGCCCTTAAGACCGCGGGTCATGGCGCCCGACGGATAGACGCGGCAGTGACCGACCTCGGCAGC
>CABUOF010000126.1 GCA_902493125.1 uncultured Collinsella sp.
TTGGCCTGGTGATCAGTCGGCTCGTTGAGCAGTGAATAGTCGACCTTAGCCTTGTCGAAGCCGTACGGAATCAGGTGCTTAACGTCGACGCCGGCGTTCTTGGCCACCTCGGTAATAGGCAGTGGCGTGACAGAACGTGCGATTTCGATGTCAGTAGGCATGGGCGGTCCTTTCGTTACCGAATGAGAAAAAGACCAATTCAGCATAGCACGGGCGCGCAATAGTAAAACACCCGTAACCGATGAATGGCGATATGTTTACCCGATGCCCAGCGATAGTCCAACAGCCCGCCAAAACAAAGCGCCCTAAACGGTAGGTTCAATCCCCAGGTGCTCAAAGGTGCGAAGGGTTGCCTGACGGCCCTGCGGCGTGCGAATCATCAACCCGCACTGCAGCAAATAGGGCTCATAGACATCCTCGAGCGTGCCCGGGTCCTCGCCCACCGCGCTGGCAAGGGTCGTAAGTCCCACGGCACGACCGGAGAACGTCTTGGCAAGCGTCTCCAAGATACGAATATCCATCCAGTCCAGACCGAGCTCGTCGATCTCGAAGAACTCGAGCGCCTGACGGCAGATATCGAGCTCAATGGGACCGTTGCCGCGCACCTGTGCATAGTCGCGCACGCGCTTGAGCAGGCGGTTGGCAAGACGTGGCGTACCGCGCGAACGCGAGCCGATCTCGAGTGCACTGGGATGATCGATCGTCACGCCCAGGATAGTCGCCGAGCGCGTCACAATCTGCGCGAGCTCCTCGACCGTGTAGTAATCCAGGCGATATGAAATGCCAAAGCGGTCGCGCAACGGGCCTGTCAACATGCCTGAGCGGGTCGTTGCCGCTACCAGCGTAAATTTGGGAATATCCAGGCGAATCGAGCGCGCCGCCGGACCCTTGCCAATCACGATATCGAGGGCAAAGTCCTCCATCGCGGGGTACAGGACCTCCTCGACCGAACGGTTGAGGCGGTGGATCTCGTCGATAAACAGCACATCACCCGGCTGCAAGTTAGTAAGGATGGCCGCTAGGTCGCCCGTGCGCGCGATGGCAGGGCCACTCGTGGTCTTGATCTGAGCGCCCAGCTCGTTGGCGATAACGGTGGCCAGAGTGGTCTTGCCCAGGCCCGGAGGGCCCGAGAAGATCACGTGGTCGAGCGTCTCGCCACGGCTCTGCGCCGCCTCGATCAGCACTCGAAGGCTCTGCTTGATATGTTCCTGACCGCAGTAGTCGTCCAGGCGCTGAGGGCGCAGGGTACGGTCGACATCGAGGTCTTCGGGCGTTAGCTCCGAGCCCACCATGCGCTCGCCGTGCGCCATGGATGCCGCCGGCGAGTTGCCGGGCGTCGTCCACAGGTCCTGAGAGTCATCGGCTTCCCACATCACGCATCCATTCCGAGTCGCTTAAGCGCCGCGCCGAGCAGATCCTCGACACGCATATTCTGCCCATCATACCCGCTCAGGGCAACATCGGTCTCCTGCGGGCTAAAGCCCATGGAAAGGAGCGCCGCGCGGGCATCATCGATGGCCGAGGGAGCAGCAGCGGGCACGGGCATCGTAATCTGGCCGGGAATCACGTCGACCGGCACAAAGCCCTTGTCCTTGGCAAAGGTGCTCTTGAGCTCCAGGATCAGACGCTGAGCTGTCTTTTTGCCCACACCGGGCACCTTGGCCATGCCCTTGTCGTCCTCGGCCATCACCAGCGAATACAATTGCCCCACGGTATAGGTGGAAAGCACGGCGAGCGCCAAGCGCGGACCAACGCCCGAGACGGACACGAGCCGATCGAACATCGTGCGCTCATCCTTAGAGGAAAAACCGAAAAGTGTCATGGCGTCCTCGCGCACCTGCATACGCGTGTAGAGGCGGACCTCGCCGCCGGGCGTCGGCAACGTGGCCGCAGTGCTGCCCGAGATGCCGAGCTCAAAGCCAACGCCCGACACATCGACGACAGCAGAGCTCATCGTGGCCTCGACAAGCGTTCCATGGAGCTGGGAAATCATCAGTATCCGGTTCCTCTCTGTTGATAGAACTCGCCACCGGTGAGGGCGCGGGTGCGGCTGAGGTTTACGTGGCAGATGGCGCAGGCCAGGGCATCGGCGGCATGGTCGGGATGCGGGTCGTGATCGAGCTGTGTGAGCGTGCGTACCATGTAGGCGACCTGCCGCTTGTCCGCGGCGCCGGTGCCCACCACAGCCTGTTTGATCTGCATGGGCGTGTACTCGCCAATCTCGAGCGCGCATTCCGAAAGCGCCACAAGCGCAGCACCGCGGGCATGCGCCGTGGGGATGGCGGAACGAACGTTGGCGCCAAAGTAGATGCTCTCGACAGCAGCCGTGTCGGGTCGATAACGCTCAACGACATCCTTAAGGTCATGGGCGATATGCGACAGGCGCACCGCGAGCGGACTTCCGGCACTGGTCTCGATGCAGCCATAGGCACGGCAGCGAACCTCGCCACGCCGCTCCTCG
>CABUOF010000127.1 GCA_902493125.1 uncultured Collinsella sp.
GGGGTCGTTGGGCGCAAAGTCCAAGCTGCGATTCGCGGCTTCGAGCGACATGCGATAGCGGCCGCTAATGAGGGCGCGCGATGCCAAGGCGGCAAGCCAGCGCAGATAGGGGCGGCGCGTAAGGTCGCCTGCGGCCTCACGCTCGTAGGGGTCCTGTGCCGAGGCGATTTTGAGCGCCAGGTCGTGTTCGACCTCATCGCACTTGGACACCAGGTACTGTACGTATTCCTCGTTGGATTCGGCGGTGAGTGCCGTCAGCATGCGCTGAGCGTCCCAGTTGGCCGGATCGAGTGCGGCCGCCTCGCGGAGCATGTTCTCGGCAGCTGTCTCTTCTTGCTCTGCCTGGGTATCGTCAGGGATAAAGGGAATGCGGTAGTCGACAGCCTCGACCACCTTGGCAATGAGGTGCCCGGCGCGGTCGCGGTCGTGCACGATGAGCGGTGCGGGGTTGCGGGTGAATTGTTCCATCAGACGCTCTACGGCGGCACCGTCGGTGAGCGGGATATTGTCGCGGCGCAAGGCCTCAAGAACGAGGCGATGGCAATCCTCTTGAATGGGATCGAATGCCATGGGGCCTCCTTTGCTGCGGTTAGGGTTCAAATGTCTCTATATAAGGTTCTAGTTTACCCGCATGTGGCACACCGGGGGTGCCGCACTTGGACATGCACCTTTGCACCACGAAGACGGATGTCGCACAAATGTCGGCACCTTGGACGACTGAGTGGTATCACGGTGCCGCAAACGGTCGATTTTTGGCGGCGAACGGGGCGCATTTTGGAGGGGCACCGTCCTGCCCGGGATATGTGGTCAACCTTGATAAAACGTTTGCCCAGCTTGGGAGTATGAATGCCCCACAAGGGTCTTCAGGGATAGAAAAACGTTTCATCATTGTCGGCTTTAGGTGAATAACTGACCAACTAGAACGGTAGAATAATGTTTGTCTGAGCGTTGAGACGTTTAGACATCGCGCATTGTCATCGCCGGCAACGCGCAAAACGGTCCTAACGGAGCCAATTGGGTGCTCCGTTATATACGCAAGTCTAAGAGGGGCTTGTTTAGGAGGCACAGTATGGGACGTTTTACCAATCCTCGTGATCTGTACTTTGGTGAGGGCGCTCGCCACGAGGTGAAGAACCTCAAGGGCAAGAAGGCCATCATCGTTTCTGGCGGCAGCTCTATGCGCCGCGGCGGGTTCCTGCAGGACGTTGAGGCCGACCTCAAAGAGGCCGGCATGGAGGTCAAGCTGTTCGAGGGCGTCGAGTCCGATCCGTCCATCGAGACGGTCATGAAGGGCGCCGAGGCCATGCGCGAGTTCGAGCCCGACTGGATTGTCGCCATCGGCGGCGGCTCGCCCATCGATGCCGCTAAGGCCATGTGGGTCTTCTACGAGTATCCCGAGGAGTCCTTCGATAACATCATCCAGCCGTTCAGCTTCCCCGAGCTGCGTCAGAAGGCTCACTTCTGCGCCATCTCCTCCACCTCCGGTACCGCTACCGAGGTCACTGCCTTCTCCGTCATTACCGACTATGCCAAGGGCATCAAGTACCCGCTGGCCGACTTCAACATCACCCCTGATGTCGCCATCGTCGACCCCGAGCTCACCTACACCATGCCCGCCAAGCTGTGCGCTCACACCGGCATGGATGCTCTGACCCACTGCATGGAGGCCTACGTTTCCACCTTCGCCTCTATGTTCACCGACGCCAACGCTCTGCACGGCATCCGCGAGATCGTCGAGTGGCTGCCCAAGTCCTATGCTGGCGACCATGAGGCCCGTCAGCACATGCACGAGGCTCAGTGCATCGCCGGTATCGCCTTCTCCTCGGGCCTGCTCGGCATCGTTCACTCCATGGCTCACAAGACCGGTGCTGCCTTCGAGAACGGCCACATCATCCACGGTGCTGCTAACGCCATGTACCTGGGCAAGGTCATCCAGTGGAACTCCAAGGATCCCCGTGCTGCCGAGCGTTATGCTTACGTGGCCAAGGAGATTCTGCACCTTCCCGGCGAGACCAACGAGGAGCTCATCGCCGCGCTCGTCCAGAAGATTCGCGACCTCAACGACCAGCTCAACATTCCGCAGTCCATCAAGGATTACGCGAATGGTGGCGTGAAGGTCGACGCCGAGAACCCGCAGATGGTTTCCGAGGAGGAGTTCCTCGCCAAGCTGCCCGAGATCGCCGCGAACGCCGAGACCGACGCCTGCACGCCGGAGAACCCGCGTGAGACCAAGGCTGCCGACTTCGAGAAGATCCTCAAGGCCTGCTACTACGACACCGACATCGATTTCTAATCG
>CABUOF010000128.1 GCA_902493125.1 uncultured Collinsella sp.
CGCTGGCCATGGAGCTGTGGCCCCATGCCGAGTTCAATAGCGCCCGCAACAACCTGTACTCGACGATATCGCGCTTGCGGTCGGCTTTGGGGCCGACGCCGGATGGCAAGTCGTGTGTGCTCATCCAAAATGAATGCATCGGACTCAACAGCGACTACGTCAAGACCGATGTACGGCTGTTTGACCAGATAAGCCGCGAGGTTTTGGGAAATCGCACGGGTGCGCGCGGGCCCCATCTGGTCGAGTTGTGCCTTAAAATTGAGCAGCTTTATGCCGGACCGCTGTATGTTCCCAATGGCTGTAATCCCACCTACTTTTTGCGCATGCGGCGCATTATGCAGTCAAAGTACATCGATTGCATGATTAAGGGAGCAAATGCCGCTCTAGAAGAAAACGATCTGCAGTCGGCGATTTGGCTGGCGGAGTCGGGGCTTCGGCAGGAAACGGCGCGTGAGGATATGGTGCGCTGCGCCATGCGCGTCTACAGTGCGGCGGGGCGGCGGCGCGATATCGTCGAGCTATACAGCGGGCATATGCACCATCTGAGGGAGCAGGTCAATGGCGTGCCCGAGCCCGAGACGCGGCGTCTATACGAGCGCTTGGTGGAGGGGCGGCTCAATCGCGTGCTGGTCGAGCGATAAAAAACGGGCACCCGAAGTACTTGGGCACCCGTAAGCTTGCTAAGTGTTGGCTCGCCGGATCATTGGCTCTTAGACGAGCTTGATCTTCTCGATGTCCTTGCGCGAGGACTCGCGATACAGCGAGAACTTGCGGCCGATAACCTGAACGACCTCGGCGTGGCAGCGCTCAGCGAGCTCTTCGGCGGCTTCGCGGGCGGAAAGGCTGGAGCCATCGAGCACGGAGCACTTAACGAGCTCGTGCTTCTCCAGGTAGGCGACCGTCTGCTCGACGGTGCCCTCGTTGACATCGGACTTGCCGATGATGATGGCGGGGTTGAGGTGATGGGCCATGCTGCGAAGCTGCTTGACCTGGGCTCCTGTCAGTGCCATGGGTTCTCGCTTTCTATGTATGGGGCGCCCCGCGACGGGGCCTTAATCTACGTGAGCTGTCCCACGATAGCGCAGGAACGGCGCGGTGTGGAGCGTGTTTGCCCAGTTCAAAAAGAATGCGGATGCCGAGTGAGTGGGCGGTGCGGGCTGCGAACAGGCTATGAGCTGGGCGCAGAAACCGGCTCCCATGCAATAAACGCCCAACGAACCTTGCGGACATGATCGAGCATATAGCGCCCCTGCGGCACGCCCTTGGAGCCCGGCTCACCGGCATGGGGATTCTCGATCATGTGCTGGGCGATGTAGTCGCGCAGACGGTCGACCTTATCCTCGTTGCCATGCTCAAGCATGCGGGAGAAGTCTGCCACACCTGCCTCAAGGCTATCGAAGGTATCGCGACGAGGCGATTCAAAGTACGTAACCTGCGGCAACGCGCCCATCTGAATGAGGATGATGAAGGCATACACAAAGCCATTACTGCAGGTAACCGAGGCGCCGATGGCGTTCATCACGTGCAGGTCATAGCGCGGGCTGGAGTTGGCGACCATCGTGACAGCACAACGCCGACGAGCCGTACGATCAAGCTTAGCAAGCGCGCCTTTTAGGTTGGTCGTGGTGACAGAGCGACTGGCAAAGGCAACATCCACCGCTTTCGCGACCGGTCCAACCAAATCCCAATCATCATCCCAAGCAAGCTCAAGCGGCGAAATAAGATCTTCGAGCCCGTAATACTCAATGCCGGCATCAAGCGTGCCCAACATGGCAGGAGAGAAGTCGGCAGCAATCACGGAATGCCCAGCCTGAGCAAGCGGAATAGCAATCGACCCAGCCCCACACCCCATATCAAGCACCGACTCACCAGGCTTCAACGCCAACAGCTTTATAAAATCCCGAGCATAAGGGGCAGTCTCCAACGGCCGAAAATGCCGAGCCCTTTTATCCCACTCAAAAGAATCATCAGCCCGTCGCCGAGCAGCTTGCAGGCGCATCCATTCGCCATTCCAATCCGCAGCAAGCAGCTCAGAACGAATCAAATCATCAGCCACGGGCCAACCTCCTAGCAACAAAAAAGCGACTCCTCCCAAAAGAAGAGCCGCAACCAGCATATATCAGAAAGAACCGTTCCAACGCCAAACCGCCGCACCAGCCAAGTGGTGCAGGAGCGAA
>CABUOF010000129.1 GCA_902493125.1 uncultured Collinsella sp.
TTTGCCGGGCATCATGTGAAGCTCGCCCGCCACGGCTTTGCGCGCAAGCAGGAGTGGAAGCTGTTGAGTCAAAGCGCAAACGAGCTGGCTATGTGCCTGGCATCCGAGGATAACGCTGCATTGCTGAGCGATTATCCGTATCCGTTTAAACTTGTCGCTCGCTATACGCTCGAGGACGCCGCCGTGCGTGTCACTTATGAGGTGACCAACGAGGGCACCGAGGACATGCCGTTCTTTATCGGTGGACACCCCGGCTTTAGGTGTCCGCTCGATGAGGGTGAGTCCTATACGGACTACGAGCTGCGCTTTGAGAAGGACGAGGCTGCGGAGCTTTGCACCGCCGTTCCCTCGACGGGATTGATTGACGTGGTCAATCGTTCCAAGAACCCTATGGTGGGAAAGACGCTGCCTCTGTCGCATGAGCTCTTCGATTTTGCGGAGACCATCTTTGACGTGCTCGAGAGCCGTCAGGTCACGCTTTCCAAGAAGGGCGAGGACAAGGGCGTCCGCCTGAGCTTTGGGGGCTTCCCATATCTCATTGTGTGGAGCAAGCCCGAGGGCGATTTTGTGGCAGTTGAACCCTGGGGCGGCCTTTCGACCTGCTCCGATGAGGACGACGTGCTTGAGCACAAGCGCGGCTGTCTTATCGCCAAGCCCAAAGAAACCATCGTGCGCTCGTTCACGATCGAGATTCTGTAGTCGCATGTAGCCAATTCGTTTTGCAAGGCATAAGGAGCCTGCGAGATAAGGAGCTAGAAATGATCCTCACCGTTACGATGAACCCGTCCGTCGATACGCGCTATCAGCTCGATGAGCTCATTATCGACGACGTCAACCGCGTGACGCCCGAAAAGACCGCCGGCGGTAAGGGCCTCAACGTGGCCCGCGTCCTGGGCCAGCTGGGCGACGATGTTGTGGCAACCGGCCTGCTTGGTGGTCATATGGGCGCCTATATGGCCGAGCTCATGGATGCCAACGGCATTAAGAATGATTTTGTGCCCATCAAGGGCGAGACTCGCATCTGTCTCAATATCCTTCATGCTGGCAACCAGACCGAGTTGCTCGAGAGCGGCCCGACGATTGCCCCCGAGGAACTCGATGCCTTTACCGCCAAGTTCGCCGAGCTTGCGAGCAAGGCCGATGTCGTTACCATCTCGGGTTCGCTGCCCCGCGGCGTCGAGGCGGACTACTACGCCAAGATCACGGGCATTGCCGAGAACGCCGGCGCCAAGGTGCTGCTCGATACCTCGGGTGCCTCGCTTGAGGCTGCGCTCAAGTCCGAGGTCAAGCCTGAGCTGGTTAAGCCTAACCTGACCGAAATTAACGGCCTTCTGGGCACGAGCTTTACCACCGACGATGTGGACGAGCTCCGTTCCGCGCTCGCCTCTGACGCCCGCTTCTCCGATATCCCCTGGGTCGTCGTATCCATGGGCGCTGCCGGCTCAGTTGGCTTCCACAATGGCCGTGCGTTCCGCGCCAAGACCCCCGATATCCCCGCCGTTAACGCTACGGGCTCTGGCGATTCGACCATTGCCGGCTTCGCACATGCGATTGCTGCCGGCGCCGACGACGAGACGGTGCTGCGTACCGCCAACACCTGCGGCAAGCTCAATGCCATGGATCCCATGACTGGCCACTTGGTTATGGATCGTTGGGACGAGGTTTACAACGGCGTTGTCGTGACCGAGCTGTAGGAGCTTGTGCTGCGGCCCCGGCATCGGTTGCTAGCTCATGTCGACGACAGGTGCAGTAGCATTATGCCGGGGCGCGACGCCGACACTGTCGTGTTCAATCCCGACCTTACCCTGGTCGAGACGCATGTGGGTGGCAACAGCGTCGGTAATGCGTTTGCCGAGTAGCCGCCAAAGAAACGATCCGAGAGGGGATTTAGATGATTTACGGTGCATTGGGCGATATCGAGGAGTACCGTGGAATGCTCAAGGGCCTCGACGTGCTGATCGATTGGCTCGAGGAGAACGATCCGGCGAAGCTCGAGGTCGGCAGCCATCCGATTCTGGGCGACAAGGTCTTTGCGAACGTCATGGCTCCCACGACGCGTCCCGAAGCCGGGGCTCACTATGAGACGCATCAGCGCTATCACGACCTGCAGATCGACGTCGAGGGTCGCGAGGCCTTTAAG
>CABUOF010000130.1 GCA_902493125.1 uncultured Collinsella sp.
GGCCCGTGGGTTATACCCTAAGAGCAAACCACCCTTTTTAAGGGTGGTTCTGATTATCCCTTTTTGCCCACTTGACTAAAAACTTGCCGCAAGCTTGACGAATGCCGGATGCCCAACAGCATGATTCATTCTATACCAGATTCTATGCAAAAATGCCACTAGAAGGTCGTAGACGGTAGCGGGTGCTAGGCGAGTTGAATGACATAGCTGAACATTGTTCATTTGCGTTACACTGCCGTTTAGATGGGACAAGCTGACAAGCTCATTTACCTGCTTAAAGACCGATTAGTCGGGGGATTAATAACAATCGGCCCTCGCTGTACAAAAACTTGCCGCTTGCGTACCAAAAGACAACCTAAAACACAAGGTCGCTCTATTCATAGCGCGGCTTGTATGGTCTTGCGGCTACAGTGTCCATACGGTCGAGTTGAGGAGCGGGCATGGTAAACGATTTGAGCGGTATAGACGACCTCGAGCTGATGCCGTTAGGCGGAGGCTATATGGTGCGACGCGAACGCTTGATGAATGAGCTTATCGCCAAGGGCCGAAAGGCCGGCATCGTGGTTCTTTATGCGCCCGACGGGTTTGGGAAGACCTCGGTGCTGCTTCAGTACACCCATGAGGTTAAATGCGACCCGACGCGAGGCCCCGTGCGGATTATCGAGGCCGATCGCGCCATTGGGCGCGAGGTGTTTATGCAGCTCGAGGTGGTTGCCGAAGAACTCAAAGACAAACCGCACTCCCTTATCGCGATTGATAATGTGCCAAACCTCGATCAGCACGATACCGAAGACCTCATCGACAGGATTCGCGGCCTGCGCGCTATGGGGATAGGGGTCTTTATCTCCTGCCGTCCTTCAAATCGTCAGCTGATTCATGGGCTGGGCGATTCGGTTAAGATCAATGCGCAGATGCTCAAGGTGCATGCCTATGAGTATTCGGCGTGGGCATCGGCGTTTTCGATCAGCACATCGCTCGACTTTTATCAGCTCACGCAGGGCGTGCCCGAGCTCGTTTCGGCATTGCAGACGGGTCTGTATGGCCAAGGCGATGTAGCCGGTCTGCTCGAAAACGAGATTGTCAACGTATATGGCGCGGCACTTGTCGATCTGGCTTCGCTCGACAATAATGCGCTGTTTTGCGTGGCATGTCTCATGGTTTTGATGGGCGAGGGCAATATTGCAGAACTCGAGGCTTGCGGGGTGAGGCTGTCGATGGTCGACCAGTCCTATTTTGTACGCGACTACCCGATCTTTGGCTTGGATCCCGCTGAGCGGAGTTTTACGTGTCTGGGCACGGAGGATAACGGACGCTTGCGCTTGCGTAAGTTGGTGGCCGAGATTCGCCCCGAACTTGTTCCGAGGGCGGCCCGGATTTTGCTTAAGGCGGGTAGATGCGATGCGGCGATGGGCCTGGCGGACGCCTTTTTGGACCGTGAAGCGGTCCTTGAACTTGCTGGGCAGTATGGGGTCGATCTGGCTCTGACGGGGCACGGGGCCGATATCTGCCGAGCGGCGCTGGGCACGATCGATGCCGACGATCCGGCTCCAGAGCCAACGCCTGCCGAGGCGCTTGGCGTATATCTGGCAGCGGTCAGCGTGTCCAATACAAAGCTTGCTCGCTATATGGCATCGGTCATCGAGCGCGGGGGCGAACGGGCGGCCTGCGAAATAGACCCAGTTTCATGGAGGATGGCCCAGACACTGACGGCTGTTTGCTATGGGGACAACGGACTTGGGCTTCCTACGAACCTGGCCGTGCCAGAAATAGAGACGTCCCATACCGCACTCGATATGTTGTCTGCTCATATCGAGGTCAAGCGCTGTCTGACCGAGCGGGGAGATGACGGCGGCGTTCTACAGCAGCTCAAAACGAGCAAGGCCTACGACTGCGAGCTCGACATCGCGGGGATTGTTATACGGGCCGACAGCATGCTGGTGGAGCTCTTTGACGGGTCATTTTCGGGAACCGACGAGCGCGACGATGAGATGGCGCTGGTGCGGGAGGCGCTCGACGTACGTGGGCTTAAGGCGATGGCCATCTGGGTGCGTATGGTGTTGGCGGCGCGGCGGCTCCTTTCCGGCTTGCCGGTAACCGACGACGCGGCGTTCAACGAGCTC
>CABUOF010000131.1 GCA_902493125.1 uncultured Collinsella sp.
TAAGTGGCCTCCGGCTCGTGCGGAACTCGCGACAAACTTAACCCCTGTGCCGCCCGGCCCGGGAATCCGACGTGCTCGTTGGGGCAACGTTACCTGCCAAAAAGGGACAGGTTTATTTTGGTCGATTTTATCTGGGGAAACGTCGCACTCCAGCGATGATCTGCTCTCATCTGTCGCGTGGAAATCGGCGGCGTTTCCATTTAACGCAAAAGAGGCCGCTTCCCCTAGTAGGAAGCGGCCCCAAATCTTACGAATAGATGATAGTAAAGGGTAGTTCTGTTTCGGTCTCTCCTGTTGACGTGCACCTCGTGCCCTCAAGCGTTACTGAGACCACTTGGTCGACATCAATCAACTTCGTTGGCACCCAGATGTTCTCTCCGCTATTGCGCGCATAAGAAAAATATAAGTTGAACACCCCTGCGTCGTCATCTTCGATAATCTGCTCCGATCCATCCTTGTAGCTGACGGTCAGCTTATTATCAACTGCTTCATAGCCCAGATCATCGATGTGTGTCTGGATAGAAAACGGGCTGATCTCGAGAGGCGAGTCATCGGAGCGGAGTTCCTTTGTATCGACGTACGCTCCAACGCTAAACTCGGGCGTCGATGCCTCGAACGGCTTCGCATCCTCGCCTTCGCCCTCGGTCCACGAGATATTCCAGGTGACCGCATGTTGAAAACCTCGCTCGCGATCCATAGAAGCAAAGTACATCGTGCCATTAATGACAGTATCGCTTGATGTGTCCTTATCAATGGTGCAGCGTGTGTCAGCCCATTCCTCGCCGAAGTTCATGCTGGGCGTGCCGATGCCTTGTTCTTCTTCACCATAGAGAACAAGTTCGCCTGTCTCTGCTGCTGGCTTGTAGTAGTTAACGCCATTTGGATTGGACAGCGTAAACGTCACGGCACCGCAACCGTTTTTATCGATAGCCATCTCATGGATATCGAGCGTATAGCCGTTACCCTCGACGGACAGATTAACCTTCTGGACTGCACCCTCCAGGCTTTGGGGCGCGATGCCATCACCAAACTCTCTGGTGTAGGTGTATTTAGTCCCCGATGAGCCGCCGTTGGTCCAGGTGATGGAATCCCCTTTGCCGTGGTTTCCCCAGGCTGAGGCAAAATAGGCGGATTTGACAACGGCGTAGGCGACCCCTCCGGTCGCCAACACTCCGACAAGACATCCAACTACGGCAACATACAGAGGCTTCGCGTGACCCTTTCGACGAAGCGGCTCACCAGCAGCGGCATAAAGAACACGGTCAGCAAGATCGCTATCGGCTTGGATGGACTCGAAGGCCTGCTTGATTTGATTGGATTTCACGGTCGCCCTCCTCTAGGATGAACTTGAGCTTCGATCTGCCGCGAGCCAAACGCGTTCGAACGGTCGCGGCTGGCACATGCAATAACTCGCCAATCTCTGAGGTCGAAAAGCCCAGATAGTAATAGAGCACGATGGGAATACGGAATCGTTCCGGAAGTCGCATAACGTCTGACAGGACAGCCTTGGTCTCATCCTGTGCCGTCGAGAGCGAATCGGCTAGGTTCTCAATATCCTCCACGCGCCTCCATGGCTTTCGAAAGAGCGATTTGCATTCATTGATCGTGACCCGGATAAGCCATCGGCGAAGATGCTCCCAACTCTCAAAATGTCCATCGCTTTTAAGCAGCTTAAGAAAGACATCCTGGGCAACATCGTCGGCGTCGGCACGATCGCGCAGGTACGTCAATGCGATTCGAAACACGACATCCCGGTGATCCTCGACCGCCTGTCTAAATGCTTGTTCTTCCATAATCACCTCCCGGTGACGGTAATGATTCTTGCTGAGGCCCTCACCATAGATACGCTTTGACCGAACGAAATGTTTCAAATTCAAGCAGGAATAACCTACCAAAATTAACCTGTCCCTTTTTGGCGAAAGGAATCCCCTCCTGTGCGCGGGAGCGGATTCCCGGAACGGGCCGCCCGCTGTTTAAGTTTGCTGCTCTACAGTCCTGCGCAAGACGGAAAGCACATTAAGTGCTTTC
>CABUOF010000132.1 GCA_902493125.1 uncultured Collinsella sp.
ATGGCAACGAGGTCGACCGCCTCTACGACGTAGGTGTCGCCGGCCTGCACCGCCTGCTCGCGCATGCCGAGGAACTTGCCCAGGCGCAGGTGGTCATCGCCATCGCCGGCATGGAGGGCGCGCTGGCGAGCGTTATCGGCGGTCTGGTGAGCTGTCCGGTCATCGCCGTTCCCACCAGCGTTGGCTACGGCGCAAGTTTTGGTGGCGTAGCCGCACTGCTCGCCATGCTCAACTCCTGTGCCAGCGGCGTTTCGGTCGTCAATATCGACAACGGCTTTGGCGCCGCCTACCAGGCAAGTCTTATCAATCATCTGAGCGCCGGCACACCCCGCGCCCGCTAAGGAGCATTCCATGTCCAATCATCAGCACACGCTTATCATCGACGGCACCTCAGGCATCAGCGGCGATATGACCGTCGCGGCCCTGCTCGATCTGGGCGCCAGCGAGGAGCACCTGCGCGAACAGCTCGCCACACTGCCGGTCGACGGCTTTACGATCGCCGTCACGCGTGCAAACAAGCATGGCATCGACGCCTGCGATTTCGACGTCCAGCTTGCAGAGGGACTCGAGAACCACGACCACGATATGGCCTGGCTCTACGGCAACGAAGCAGCTGCCGAGCACACGCACGAGCACGAGCACCACCATCATGAGCACGACGAGCACAGTCACTGCCACGAACATGATCATGAGGCCCACGGCCATGACCACGAGGGCCATCATCACGCCCACCACCATCATCACCGCTCACTAGCCGACATCGCTGAAATTATCGAGAATTCGCAGATGAGTGATGGCGCCAAGCGTCGCGCGCTCGCCATTTTTACCGCACTCGCCGCCGCCGAGGCCAAGGCCCACGGCAAAACGCCCGACACCGTCCTGTTTCACGAGGTAGGCGCCGTCGACTCCATCGTCGACGTCTGCTCTGTCGCTATCTGCCTCGATGACCTGGGTATTGAGGACATCGTGGTCGAGTCGCTTTCCGAGGGCCACGGCACCATCCGCTGCGCCCACGGCCTTATGCCCATCCCGGTGCCCGCCGTCATCAACCTATGCCAAGCAGGCAATATCGCTCTCACGCCCGCACCGGTCGCCGGCGAGCTCGTGACGCCCACGGGCGCCGCCATCGTCGCCGCACTGCGCACGTCCGAGCACCTGCCGGCCCGCTACCGCATCAAAGCCGTCGGCTACGGCGCCGGCAAACGCCCCTACGAGGGTTGCTCCGGTACGCTCCGCTGCCTGCTTGTTCACGCGGACGCATAGCCATGGACGCCCGCAAGACAAAAAGCCGCGCCGCCATCGTCGCGGCGTTCTCCGAACTCCTACGCGAAGAGGACTACGGCAAGATCACCGTCGGCGACATCATCGTGCGCGCTCACGTAGGCCGCGCGACATTCTACGGCCTCTTTAAGAGCAAAGACAACCTACTGTCCGAGCTCGTGAGCGACATCTGCACCCACGCCCTCGACGACGATGGTACGCCGCTCGACGACCCACTCGTGCAGGTCGAGCATATCCTCAACAACCTCTGGGATCGTCGTCAGGGCGTACGCGCCCTCGTAGCCGGCGCCGGCTCACGCGTCTTCGCCGACTGCTTACGCAAGACCATCATGTCGCGCGCAGCCGAAACCATCCCTACCGACCCAAACGGCCCCGCCGCCACCATGGACCGCAGCTTTCTACTGCACCACATAGCCTCAAGCTTCGTAGGAATGGTCCAATGGTGGGCCTGGCACAACTTTCAAGCAGATAAGGCCGAAGTAGCCAAAGACTACCTCTCAGCCACAAAGCCCCTCTTCAACTAAGTAAGAAGCTCATCCCAAAGCATCGTCCCAACCCAAGCCGCCACGCATCCCAAAGTGTCGACAGCATCCCAACGCCCCTACCAGCAACAAGCCCCTCCCATCCAAATTCAGATATATATGTTGGGTTGCTTGTACGAACGCAACAAAGATCCCGCAGCTGGCCGCAT
>CABUOF010000133.1 GCA_902493125.1 uncultured Collinsella sp.
CGATGGCAAATACGCGGCGCACGCCACGGGGCTCAATGTCCAATTCCAGACGCTCGACCACAAGCTCAATACGCTGCGACAGCTCGGGCTCAATCTGCTGGCCGCCGTAACCCAGATACCGTAGCATCTCGGCACGGTCGACACGGGGATGGTGCGCAGCATCGACACGGTAAAGCGCCGGCGACGCAAGGTCGGCCGGCACTTCGACAGCGGTTGTATCGATGTGCGGTTTTTCCATTACCCCAGGCGCTCCATAATGGTTGCGGCGATCGCAGGACGGTTCATAGTGTACAGGTGCAGACCGTCGGCACCGTGCTCCTTAAGGTCGCAAAGCTGACGAGCAGCATAATCTACACCGGCCGCCTGCAGGCTCTCGGGGTCGTTCTCGTACTTGGCGAGAATCTTGATGACGGGGGAGGGCAGCGACGCGCCGCACATAAAGACCATGCGGCTGATCTGCGACTTGCCCATAAACGGCATGATGCCCGCGGTAATGGGCACGGTGATGCCGGCCTTGTCGGCAAGCTCGCGAAAACGGTAGAAGCACTCGTTGTCAAAAAAGAGCTGCGTCACAAAGAAGCTCGCGCCGGCGTCCTGTTTTTGCTTGAGGTATTCGACCGAGAGGTTGAGATCCTCACAGGCAATGTGGCCCTCGGGGTAGGCTGCGGCGCCCACGCAAAAGCCGGCGTCGACGAGCTCAGGGATGAGGTCGCAGGCGTAGGCGTAGTCCGAGGCGGGCTTGTCATCTTCAGTCGCGCCAGCGGGCAGATCGCCGCGCAGAGCTAGCACGTTTTCCACACCGGCCGAGCGATACTCGTCAATCTTGGCGGCGATGTCGGCGTGGGTGCGGCCAACGCAGGTGAGGTGCGCTACCGAGGGCGTATCGAATTCGCTCGTAATCATATGCGCGATGGGGGCGGTGGTGGCACCGTTGCCCGAGCCGCCGGCCGAGCAGGTGACCGAGACAAAGCTCGGCGAAAGCTTGCACAGATTGCCTGCCACTTCGCGAGCCGTATCGAGGGTCAGCTCGCCCTTGGGCGGGAACATCTCAAACGAAACGGGCGCGGTGCCCTGGGATGCTGCCTGCTTAAAAACCTCGTCGACGCGCATATCGTGCTCCTCTAGATACGTAATAGTGTGATGTGTTGTAAGGATTCTACTGCACCACTGTGCCACGGTGGAGTTTCACTCGCTATTTGGGGATACCAATCAAAGATGCCTTGCTATCGGCATTTCCTATAACAGAGCGGTCAATGTAGGATGGGGCTATATTGAATGGTATCTGATGCGAAATACCAGTTAATAGAGCCCCATCCTACATTGACCACCCTTAAACCATGGGGAGAGGTCTGCAATTTATGCAGTTGATTGACTGTTGAGGGTGGCAACGCCGCCTCGATAGGGTAACCTCATTGATTGGTTTCGCGACGGCAACATAACGGTAATGTCGCGGAAACACGGCGAGTCTAAGCTATGACTCGTTCGTTAGTAATCAACACCGCTTCTCACGCGGTGCCGATACGAAGGGAGTTCCGTATGGCCGAACTTACTGACCGCTTCGGGACCATGGTGTTCTCTGAGGAAGTCATGAAGGACTACCTCCCCAAGGACATTTGGAAGCGCCTTGCTGCAACCCTCGAGGGCGGTGAGCCGCTCGACCTGGATGTGGCCAACGCCGTTGCCCATGCCATGAAGGTCTGGGCCATCTCCAAGGGCGCGACGCACTACGCGCACTGGTTCCAGCCGCTTTCGGGCATTACTTCCGAGAAGCACGACAGCTTCCTGGAGCCCAACCACGACGGCACCGCCATTACAAAGTTTACGGGCAAGAACCTCATCCAGGGCGAGCCCGATGCCTCGAGCTTCCCCAACGGCGGTCTGCGTGCTACCTTCGAGGCCCGTGGCTACACCGCTTGGGACCCCACTAGC
>CABUOF010000134.1 GCA_902493125.1 uncultured Collinsella sp.
GCAGTGCGGAGCCGTCGGCGCCCTCGACGACGGTGACGGCGGTGGTCTTCTCGACGGCCTCGCTCTCGCCGGTGAGTGCGGACTCGATCACAAACAGATCGCGCGCGGTGATGATGCGGGCATCGGCCGGCACCATATCGCCGGCAGAGAGACGGATCACATCGCCGGGGACGAGCTCGTCGAAGGGGATCTCGACGCGCTCGCCGTCGCGCAGGGCGGTGCAAGTGTTGGAGACCAGGTCCTTGAGGGCCTCTGCCGCATTGCCGCTGCGGGCTTCCTGGATAAACTTCATGCCGCCCGATACCAGCAGCATGATGCCGATGACGATGACCGTGGAGGAGTCGCGCTGCGGCTCGGGCACGGCGAGCACGTCGATGTAGAGCGAGACCAGCGCGAGCGCGGCGAGGATGCCGGCGAAGGGATCGATGAACGCGTCGGCGATGCGGCGGGCGAGCGTCTTGGTCGGTGCCTCGATGGTGTTGGGGCCGGAGGCGTCCAGGCGCTCGGTTGCCTGCTCGGCGGTGAGGCCGTTTGCCGTGGCGTCAAGCAGTACGAGGGCGTCCTCGGCGCTATGGGTGGCGGCGAATATGGTGTTCTTGGACAGGCCGGTGTGAGCGGCAGGGCGCGCCGTGCGGCGGCGCTTGGAGATAGCTTCGAGTACCGTGGCGGTTTTGAGCATCAGCATAGGGTCCTCCTTGTTGAAGGGAGTTAGCGTACGTGTCGTATTTGCTTCAAAAAACCTAGATGTCGCTCACGTCAAGCTCGCGAACCACCACAAAGGGGACAGGCACCTTTGTGGTGGTTTTGACGATCGGTTCGTGGCGCTTATGCGAATACGGAATCCTCACGGCGTGCCGAGGGCGACATGCAGGTTTTTCGACTAGGACTGCCTTCCATGGCACACCTCCTTAAGGCCGGGCGCAGCGCGCTTTGGGTATCTCGTACCCGTTTCAATCCGCCCGTATTCTTGATGAGGGGTTTTGACATGTCAACCCCCATTGTTCAGAAAACCATCGTCTCCGACAAAGCTCTTACAGAATGCCGTGGCCTCAAAGCGCACCCGCATCGACGCCCTGCCTGCGCTAAACTGGAGAGCACGTACGCGATTACGAGAGGAGCCCGCATGGAGGCTTACAAGCAAGAGTTCATCAAGTTTATGGTCGAGTCCGACGTCCTTAAGTTCGGCAGCTTTACGCTCAAGAGCGGCCGTCAGTCCCCGTTCTTTATGAACGCCGGCGCTTACGTGACGGGCTATCAGCTCAAGAAGCTGGGCGAGTATTACGCCCAGGCTATCCACGATAACTTTGGCGACGACTTTGACGTGCTGTTTGGGCCGGCCTACAAGGGCATTCCCCTGGCCGTCGTGACCGCAATTGCCTACCACGAGCTGTACGGCAAGGAGGTCAAGTACTGCTGCGACCGTAAGGAGGCCAAGGACCACGGTGCCGATAAGGGCAACCTGTTGGGCTACGAGCCCCAGGACGGCGACCGCGTGGTCATGGTCGAGGATGTCACCACCAGCGGCAAGTCCATCGACGAGACCTATCCCAAGGTTAAGGCTGCTGCTGATGTTGAGATCAAGGGCCTGATCGTGTCCCTCAACCGCATGGAGGTCGGCAAGGGTGGCGTGACCACCGCGCAGAAGGAGATCGAGGCCAAGTACGGTTTCCCCGTCGCGAGCATCGTCTCCATGGCCGAGGTCGTCGAGACCCTCTACAACCACGAGATTGACGGTAAGGTCGTCATCGACGACGAGCTCAAGGCCGCCATCGACGCTTACTACGAGCAGTACGGAGCTCGTTAGTTACGGCGTTTTGCCAAACGCCGTAACCGGCCGACGCTGCGCGCCGCCCAGGGCGACAATTTGTCATTCAAAAGGCGAGGCATGACCAGAAGGTCAATGTCTCGC
>CABUOF010000135.1 GCA_902493125.1 uncultured Collinsella sp.
GCTCCTTCATGCGGGGCGTCAGCTCGGCCATATTAGGCCTCCTTGCCAGTCGCGCCAGCGGCACCGCCCGCAGCCGCCAGGTCCACACCCTCGGCAACCGTCGTCACGGCGTCGCCCGGCCAGGCGACCTTGGTCAGGTCGGCCGCAGCCAGTGACTCGGCACTCACGGCATCCTCGCCCTGCTCCAGCACGCGACGACGCAGGGCAGCAGAAAGCGCGTGCGCCCACAGGCCCTCGGCCTCGGCTAGACGCTGTGTGGCGGGAGCGTCAGAGAGCAGGCCCTCGGGCGTATAGCAAATGACGCTCGAGCGCTTAACGAACTCTTCGACCGAAAGCGGGTTGGAGAACATGGCCGTGCCGCCGGTTGGCAGCGTGTGGTTGGGACCGGCAACATAATCGCCGAGCGGCTCGGAGCTCCAAGCGCCCACAAAGATGGCGCCGGCGTTGCGAATGCCGCCGAGCAGGCCCATTGCATCCTCGCAGTGCAGCTCAAGGTGCTCAGGCGCCACGGTGTTCACGGCCTCGACGGCGGCAGCCATGTCGGCGGCCACCACGATGGTGCCTTCGTTGTCGAGCGAGGCGCGCGTGATCTCGGCACGCGGCGACTGCGCCACCAGAATATCGATACCAGCCTCGACCTCGCGCGCAAACTGCTCGTCGCAAGTCACCAGATAGCAGGCTGCCAGCGGATCGTGCTCGGCCTGGGCCATCAGGTCTGCCGCGACCACCATGGGCTTGGCCGTGGCATCGGCCAGTACGCAGACTTCGGAGGGGCCAGCGACCATGTCGATTCCCACGTCGCCCGAGACAATCTGCTTGGCCGCAGCGACAAAGGCGTTGCCCGGACCGGTGATTTTATCGACACGCGGAATGGTCTCGGTACCGTACGCCAGCGCGGCCACGGCCTGAGCGCCGCCCACCATATAGATTTCGTCCACGCCGCCGAGCTTTGCCGCGGCAAGCGTGTGGGGGCTGATCAGGCCGTCTTTTTGCGGCGGGGGCACCATAACCACGCGCTTGACGCCGGCAACCTTGGCGGGAATGGCATTCATGAGCACCGTGGAGGGATACTGCGCGCGACCGCCCGGCACATAGATGCCAGCCGCCGCGAGCGGGGTCACCTTAACGCCGAGTATCGTGCCGTCCGGGCGCGTGGTAAACCAGCTCTGCTCGACCTCGCGCTGGTGGAATTCGCGAATCTGACGCGCGGCCTTCTCGAGCGCAGCGACAAAAGCGGGATCGAGACCTTCGAGCGCGGCATCGATCTGCTCCTGCGGCAAGCGGAAGCTCTGCAGCTCGACGCCGTCAAAACGCTGACAGTAATCGCGCACCGCGGCATCGCCGTTGGCACGCACGTTGGCCACGATATCGCGGGCGGCGTCGACGATGTTTTGCGGCAGCACGCCCTTGCGGTTGAGCTGGTTGGTAACGAGGCGCTCACCGGGAGCAAGCTTGATGGTCTTCATATCGGTATCCCCTATCGGTCGAGGTTGTGTTCGAAAAACGAGCGACTGGGCAGCGGCACCAGTCGGCCCGCAGCCCGTACGTTGGGGCGCCCGTGCGCGCTCGCGCTATTGTGCCGAGCCCGCGACGGGCTCAAAATGCTTGTCCTTCACGGCAGCCGCCAAGCGATCTGCCAGATTGCGTACGCGCGGATCCAGACGTGCGGCGCCCGGATTGACAAAGAAGCGGGCCGTGCAGTCCATGATGCGGCCGGTGATGACCAGGTCGTTATCGCGCAGCGTGGCGCCCGTGGCGGCAATATCCACGATGCGATCGGTCATGCCGACGATGGGGCCCAGCTCGATGTTGCCGTGCAGTGAGACGATATCGGCGTTCACGCCGCGCTCGGCATACCAGGCACTCGCGATGCGCGGATACTTGGTGGCCACGCGAAGCGACCC
>CABUOF010000136.1 GCA_902493125.1 uncultured Collinsella sp.
CATGCCGGCGATGGCGATGACCACCTGCGCCTGAGCAAGCTCCTCGGCATGCGCGAGCAGACGGTGCAGGCCGGCGACACCCACGTCGTAGAGGCGGTCGACCTCGTTGCCATAGAACTCGGCCGTCAACGCGGCTTCTTCGGCGACGGGTAAGTCGCTCGTGCCGGCGCAGGCGACGACGATGCGTCCGTTGCCGGTAGGGGAGGGCTTGCCGCCCACGAGGGCGAGCTGTGCGTCCGGGACATATCCCAGGTCGATGCCGTTGTCGAGGAGCTCCGAGGTACGGGCTGCTTTTTCGGCATCCAGGCGCGTGACCAGGATGCGCTCCTGGCCGGCATCGCGCAGCGCTTCGATAATGGCGGCAATTTGCTCGGCGGTTTTACCGGCACCGTAGACAACCTCGCCGGCTCCCTGGCGCACTCCGCGCGAAAGATCGAGCTGTGCAAAACCCAGATCGGCGGTTGGCGCCGTTTGGATGCGCGTGAGGGCGACTGCCGGGGTGACTGCTCCGCCGGCAACATCGCTCAGCAATTGCTCAAGATCTTGCTTATCCATATATGTTCCCTTCGACGGCGCAAAGTCTAGCACTCAAAGGGTATGTTTCCGAACACTAAGACAAAATTGTTCGGAAACTATAGGACAGACTGATTCAATTGTTAGACGGATCGGCTAGTCACGCAGGATGATGTCCATGGCGAGCATCAGGTTGCGCTCGTCGATGGCAAACGGGGCGGCTTCGCGCGTCTTGGGCTTGGCGCAAAACGCGATGCCCGTGCCCGCGGCCTGAATCATGGGGATGTCGTTGGCGCCGTCGCCGATTGCCACGGTATGGGCCATGTCGACACCGCACTCAACTGCCCAATCCAGCAGCTGGATGAGCTTGGACTCCTTGGTCACAATGTCGGCAGCCAACTTGCCGGTGAGCTTGCCGTCCACGACCTCCAAGCGGTTAGCCAGGCAAAAGTCGATGCCCGCGGCGGCCACGATCTTGTCGGCCACCTCATGGAAGCCACCGCTTACCACGCCGACCTTCCAGCCCTTGCTGTGCGCCGAGCGCACAAGCTCCAGCGCGCCGGAGGTAAACGTCACGCGCTCAAAGGTGCGCTCGAACACGCTCTCGTCCAAGCCGGCAAGCAGCCCCACGCGCTCCTCGAGCGCCTGCTTAAAGTCAAGCTCGCCGCGCATGGCGCGTTCGGTGATCTGTGCAACTTGCTCTCCCACGCCGGCTTCCTCGCCCAACAGGTCGATGACTTCCTGGTTGATGAGCGTGGAGTCGATATCCATAACGATGAGGCGTGCAGTCATGGCGGGCCTTTCCGAGTGCAGTTGTATTGGGGCACATTGTCGCACGCGGCGCGCCTGGGCGACGGCCAGGCCGCGTCAATTGTTTCGTCTCCGTCAAGTCTTTGGGCATGGGCCACTTTTTCGCGGCACATCGACGCGGGTGCGATAACATAGAACGCCATGTCTGGCTGCGCGGTTTACGCAGGCTGGGCAAATCTGTACGACGCCGCCCGGAACGACACGGGGCGGCACAGATCCATAAAGGAGGATCACTGGTATGAGCCAGACCCGTCCCATCGATGAGCATTCTATGCACACCCGTACCTGCGGCGAGCTTCGCTTCGAGAACGTGGGCGAAGAGGTCACCCTCACCGGTTGGGTGAGCCGTCGCCGCGACCACGGCGGCCTTATCTTCTGCGACCTTCGCGACCGCGAGGGCATCACGCAGCTCACCTTCGACCCCGAGCACTCCGACGGCGACGCCTTTAAGATTGCCGAGACCATGCGTCCCGAGTGGCCCATCAAGATCCACGGCGTCGTGCGCGCCCGTGGCGAGGAGACCACCAACACTAAGCTCGCGACCGGCGAGATCGAGGTCCTGACCGACCACGCC
>CABUOF010000137.1 GCA_902493125.1 uncultured Collinsella sp.
CTGAGCGAGCACGTCCAGACCGGGCTGCTCCAGGCCCAGGCTCTCCAGGTAGTCGGCAGCGTCCTCGGGATCGAGCTCGGAAAGCTCGGCCTCGATCTTGGCGCAGATCGGCAGCGGCTTGACGCCATCGATGGGCGCCAGGTCCTCGTTGAGCATGTCCTCGTCTACGTTGGCCACATACAGGATGGGCTTCATGGTGAGCAGGAACAAGCCCTTGGCAGCGGCGCGCTCCTCGTCGGTCATCTCCATGGACGCGGCGCGCTTGCCCTCGTTGAGCCAGGCAAGCAGGCGCTTGGCGACCTCAAACTTGGGCATGAGCTCCTTGTCGCGCTTGGCCTCCTTCTCGAGCTTGGGCAGCTGCTTCTCGAGCGTGCCCATGTCGGCCAGGATGAGCTCGGTCATGATGGTGTCGGCATCGCCGGCGGGATCGACGAACTCGCCCGTGCGGCCCACCTCACGCATGACGTTGGGGTCCTTAAAGTAGCGCACGACCTCGCAGATGGCGTCGGTCTCGCGAATGTTGGCCAGGAACTGGTTGCCCAGGCCCTCGCCCTCGTTAGCGCCCTTCACCAGACCTGCGATGTCGACGAACTCGACCGTCGCCGGCACAATACGACCCGGGTTAACGATGCCGGCAAGCTTTTGCAAGCGGCTATCGGGCACGTCGACGATACCCACGTTGGGGTCGATCGTGGCAAACGGGTAGTTGGCGGCAAGGCCGGTCTTTTTGGTAAGCGCGGTGAACAGCGTCGACTTGCCCACGTTGGGCAGGCCCACGATACCGATGGAAAGGGACACGACAGCTCCTTTTGATACAGGTACTTCAAACTGCATAAGTATAGCGCCGCCGCAGCATCCGGGCGAATCCGGACACCGCGGCGGCGCAAATGAAGCAGAGATGGAGCTCGCTGACTAGTCCGCGAGCTTCTCCACCTGATCGAGCATCTTGTCGAGCTTGGCCTTTGCCTCGGCCTTGACCTTCTCGGCCTCCTCGTGGGCCTTGGCCTTCTGAGCGGCCTTTTCCTCGGCCTCGGGATCGACGACGACCAGGTTGGATGCATCATGCTCAACCAACTTAAGCGCATGCTCGGGACACACCTTGACGCAGGCCCCGCAACCTAGGCAATACGTGGACTCCAGTGCAAAGCGACCGCTTCCCACCAAATCGCAGGCGAACGTGGGGCACACGTTGACGCACTCACCGCACGACGTGCACTTGTCAAAATCGCATTCCGGCGTGCTCACCTGCATGTTCTGGGCAAGCTCGGGATGGTTTTGCAGCGTCGAGAGTACCAGCTGGCGCCCGTGCGTAAGCGTACGGCGACGCTTGGTCGTCGTGGTGCCGCACATGGTGTTGAGCGTGCGCTCCAGCTGCGTAATCTGGTGACGGTGGGCCTTCAACTTCTGCGTCACCGAGGCCAGCGCCGCCGTCGCCGGGTTGAGCTTGGTCACGGTAAGGCCCGTGGTGCGGGCAATCTTTTCCATGTACTCCTTGCGCTCGTACTCGCGGCGCTTATGGCACTTGAGGCTCTTGGGATCGACCTCCAGACCCATACCCGTGCCCGCCCACTCCTCGGCGGTAGCAATCGCCTCGCCCAGGATGTCCTCGCCACCGGTGTTACGGCACTTATCGCACACGCCCAGCGGCAGGCACACGCTCACGTTGGGATAATCGGCCAGCACCGAGAACCAGGTCTCGGCCGTAATATCGCCCACGCAGGCAACGACGACCTCGTTTTCGCGCGGCATGCGCTTGAGGGCGCGTGTGCAGGTGACGTAGGCGGTCTCGTGGCTCGTAGCGGCGGAGACGATATCGTCATACAGGTTTTTGGGCGCCAGGC
>CABUOF010000138.1 GCA_902493125.1 uncultured Collinsella sp.
CTTCCCGCCGACAAGGAGCGCCACGTGCGCGAGCTGCAGGATGCGGGCAGTAAGGTCGCCATGGTGGGCGACGGCATCAACGACTCCCCCGCCCTGGCGCGCGCCGACGTGGGCCTTGCCATCGGCACCGGCGCCGATATCGCCAAGGAGGGTGCCGACGTGGTGCTCATGCGCAGCGACCTCATGGACGTCGCCCGCGCCATCGAGCTTTCGCGCGCCACGATCCGCAACATCAAACAGGACCTGTTCTGGGCACTGTTCTACAACGGCATCGGCATTCCGCTCGCCGCGGGCGTGTTCTTCCCCCTCACCGGCTGGCAGCTCTCGCCGATGTTCGGCGCCGCGGCCATGAGCCTGTCGAGCGTGTGCGTCGTAAGCAATGCCCTGCGTCTGCGAACCTTTAAACCATCAGTTGCGGTGAAATAAGGCGTAACATGCTTAGCTAAACCGCTATTTAGTCCGTATTTCACCGCAACTTTAGGTACTCAACGAAAAGGAGATAATCATGAACTACATCGTTAAAACGTCTGGCCTCATGTGCGGCCACTGCGACGCCACTGTCGAGACGGCGCTGCTCAACGTGGCAGGCGTGACCGATGCCGACGCCGATCACGAGACCCAGACCGTCCAGGTAGAGTGCGCCGACACCGTGACCGCCGAGCAGCTCGCCGCCGCCGTCGAGGGCGCCGGCGAGAAGTTCCACGCCCTGTCCGTGACCGCCGCGTAGCAGGCGCCGCCTACTCAATCCTCAGAAGTTGCGGTGAAATAGTTCCTGTTTTAGCGCTTCAAGCCTGCAAACAAGAACTATTTCACCGCAACTGACGGGGCATCTGGAAAATCGACCAGAAACGAGGACCCGCTATGATGGCAGACCATAAATCGGTGACCCGCATGCTCAAGACGGCACGCGGTCAGATCGACGGCATCCTGCGGATGGTCGATGAGGACCGCTACTGCGTCGATATTTCCACGCAGCTCATGGCCACACAGGCGCTCCTCGCGCGCATTAACGCCGACGTGCTCAAGGCGCATATCGAGGGCTGCGTGACTTCGGCAATCGAATCGGGCGACGAAGACCTCAAAGCCGCCAAGCTCGCCGAAATCGAACGCGTCGTCGACAAACTCTCCAAGTAATTGGGGCATTGGGGACAGACTTCTTTGCACCGTCTTGGTATTCCGGGGACAGGTACGTTTGCACCACATTGGTGCAGATTAACCTGTCCCCCTTGCTCTAAATCGGGTATAAAGGCGTGCGGCATATCGAATGAAAGGCAATTTGCATGAATGACTTTATGAAGGGCCGCAATGGCGCTGACGAACTCACCATCGTGATGGGCTTCGCAGGCATTATCATCGCCATGATCGGTTCGATGGCTCGTATCCAGTGGCTCAGCTGGATTGCCATCGCCGTAATCGTGATTGGCGTGCTGCGCGGCCTGTCCAAAAATATCGATGCACGTCGCAAGGAGAACGAGGCCTTTGTCGCCGCGACTGCAAACGTACCCGGCTTGGGCAAGTTTGTAGCTAGCTTGGGCGGCGGAGCTGCAGCGGCCAACGCCTCGCGCGCAGCCGGTACTAGCAAGGAAGACTTTGAACGTGCCAAGCGCACAGCCAAGAAGATGTGGAAGGGCCGCAAGACCACGGCCTATCTCAAGTGCCCCAACTGCGGCCAGATGCTCTCCGTCCCCAAGGGCAAGGGCAAGATCCGCGTCACCTGCCCCAAGTGCCACGCCAAGATGGAAACCCGCTCCTAGCCGCTACACCATAGGACAAATCAGAACCACCCTTAAAAAGGGTGGTTTGCTCTTAGGGTATAACCCACGGGCC
>CABUOF010000139.1 GCA_902493125.1 uncultured Collinsella sp.
GTCCAAGAAGATCAACCCCATGGTGCTGATCGTGGCCACCATGGTCGTGGGCATCATCGGCGCGTTCTTCGGCGTGCTGGCGTAGGCTCCTACGTTCTATTCTGCCCCCAAGGGAAACGGCGACCCATTGCGGTCGCCGTTTTTTATTACCGAAAGCTAGCTGGAGGTGCTTCGTGATTCGATCTGACAATCCACCCGATAATGGCGTGAGCGGGGCGATGTATCTATTTGGCACGGCGCTCTTGTGGAGTTTTATCGGCATCCTCGTTCGCGCCAATTCGCAGTCAGCTCTTTTGATCGGTGCCGTTACGGCAATATTTATGGCGCTCTTTATCCTGCTCGTTGGCAGGCCCGTCCTCCGCGTCAGCCGTCTTATTGTCCTTGTGGCCGTCTGCAACTTCGTGACGGGCACCACGTTTAACTTTGCCAACCAGCTCACGACGGTCGGCAACGCGATCGTTCTGCAGTACACCTCGATGATTTTCGTTATCGTGTATCAATCGCTCGCAACTCGCACGTTGCCCTCGCCTGCGAAGATTGCCTCCGTGGTGGTTGCTTTTACGGGTATGGGACTTTTCTTTTTAGGCGATTTGAGTGCCGAGGGCATGCTCGGCAACCTGCTTGCCGTCATTTCGGGCGCCACCTTTGGGCTGTGTTTCTTTTTGAACTCTCGCTCCGATGCGTCGCCCATGGTGTCCTCGCTCATCTCCTGCGGCATCTCGATACTGCCGATCGTCTATTTTGCCGGCGACCTAGGCTCCGTGAAACCCTTTGAGTGGGGGCTTATGCTGGTGCATGGCCTTTTTTGCAGCGGCCTTGCGAGTGTGCTGTATGCCAAGGGGATTGCGCGCACCAACGCGTTTGCGGCCAACTTGGTCTGCATGAGTGAGGTCGTGCTCGCTCCCTGCTGGTCGGCGCTCCTCTTTGGTGAGGTCTTTAGCTGGAACGAGTTCTTGGGCGCGGCGATGATCGTTTTGGTGATTGTGGCCAACTTGGCATCCGATGCTTTTGGCGACGGCTTTCTGGTGGCGCTTGTCCGCCATCGAAACAAAGAGCGTGCCTAATGGGATGCGTCTGCCGTTTACGGTAAAAAACACCCCGCTGAGCGACTGGTATTAAATAAGGCGAACCTGCATACCTATAATTGGTATCAAATCATTTGTGCCTGGTATGGGTGTTAGCAGCACGCCAGGTGCGGTTCGGACCGTGTGGTCAAACTCCCGGATTGATATCAATAACGCGCGCGACGGGAGTGACGACGGTTCGAGATTCCTTATTGGGAGGAACTATGCTTGTCCAAGCAATCCTCGTCGGCTTAGTCGGAGCTTTTGGATGTCTCGACTACCAACTCGGCACCCTCTACGCATTCCGCCCCATCGTCCTGTGCCCGCTCGTGGGCCTGGTGCTGGGGGACCTGCAGACTGGCCTTGCCGTTGGCGCCAGTCTGGAGTTGCTGTTCATGGGCTCGATCTCCATCGGCGCCTACGTACCGCCTAACGAAACCGTCGGCGGCGTGCTCGCTTGCGCCTTCGCCATTCAGCTCGGTCAGGGTACCGAGACGGCCATCGCGCTCGCCATGCCCATCGCCGTCCTTGCGCTGACGATCGGCAACATTACCAATGCCTTGTTCCCTGTGTTTGTCGATATGGCAGACAAGTTCGCCCTCAAGGGAAACCTCAAAGGCATCTACGCCGTTCATTGGGGAATTGGAATCTGGGGCTGCGTCGAGTACTTCCTGCTGTGCTCCTACGCCAACGTGCCCGTCCTGGGCGTCGCCCTGATCGCC
>CABUOF010000140.1 GCA_902493125.1 uncultured Collinsella sp.
GCTGGCGGACCTGACTGGAACCGCATCCGCCGAGGGACACGAGGACCAGGGAGCCAGCACCGGCGCCAGCGAGAAATTTTCTCCTGTCGATCTTTTCGCTCACGATGTTCTCCATTGACAGACCTCCCGGGGTTAGGAGAATCTGTCGGTTAAATTGCTTACCGAGTCATCCTGGCTTCGGCTTTGGCAATCGCAGTCTTGAGGGCCCGCTCCTTGTCGGGAGCCGCGCCCGCATCCAGAAGCATCCGCCAGTGGCGCACCGCCTCGGCATATCTGCCTTTGAGGAAGGCATCCTGACCGAGCAGCATCCGGGTTCGAACCTCAAGGGGGTTCTTGCCGAACACGCGCTCGACGGCGGCCTGCGTTTCGGGGGCGAACTGTCGTCCGTCGCGGTAGTACTGGGCGAAGACCTTGATGCCCAGCAGCTCGGGAGTTTCTCCCGCGATGCCGATGCTTCGGTCGATCGCCGAGACCGCATCCTCGTACTTGCCCACCTCGAGGCAGACCAGTGCGAGCTGCTGCTGGGCGTATGCGCTGCCGGGGGTCATCTGGACCTGCCGGCGCGCATCCGTCAGCTTCGCGGCGAGGAGATAGTCGACGTCGTGGTCGACCTCCGCCTTTTCCCAGTCGCTCCAGCGTCCAAGCGTTGCGTAGACGCCGAGGCTCGAGACGAGCAGCAAGCCGGCGAAACCGGCGAGGAACACGCTCTTGCCGGCGGCCGTCGGACCACGGGTCCGGATCCGGTAGCCTGCGAGGACCGCTCCTGCTAGAAGCGCGGCCCCTGCAAAGAGGGCTGCAAGCATGTTCATCACGCGTTCTCCATGCGATTGCTACGACTCATCCTCACTTGTGAGGATTCATCTTGTCCATCATTTCCTTGGACATGCCGCCGGACATGCCGGGCATACCGAAGCTCTGCTGATGAGCACCAACCTTTTCGACCTTGACGAGCTGCAGGTCGAAGACGAGGGCGGATTCGGGCGGAATCTGCCCTGCGCCGTCATGACCATAGGCGAGCTCGGCCGGCACCGTGAAGCGGTAGCGGGAGCCCTCGGTCATGAGGGCGACGCCTTCGGCGAGGCCCGGAATCACGGACATCATCACAAAGCGGGCCGGTTCCTTCGTCTGCCAGGTGTTTTCAAACTCCTTGCCGTCGATGAAGGATCCGACGTAATTGACGGTAACCACGTCTTCCACGCGCGGCTTTTCGCCCTTGCCTTCGGTCAGGACTTCATACTGGAGACCGGACTTCGTCGTGATCACGCCCTTTTTCTTGGCGTTTTCAGCGAGGTAAGCCTTGGACTTCTCGGAATTGGCCTTGGCGACCTTTTCCAGATGAGCCTCTTCGAGCTTGTTGAGCTGTTCGGCGCGCACGTTGAGGATCTTCAGCATGTCGTCGTCGGAAAGCTCGCTCTTGCCCTTGAGAGCGTCGTTGAAGCCCTGGACGATCGCAGTCATGTCGACTTCGGCGCCCAGTTCGGTCTGGCGATAGACCTGCCCGGCGATGACGTTGCCGAACGTAGCACCCATACTGTAAGACTCCTTCTGGATCTGCGTCTGCGGAGCCTGTGCGAATGCCACGGAGCTCACGGTCAGCGCAAGCGAGGCAGAGAGAATGACTTTTTTCAGGGTAAACATAATTATCTCAATTGATTGTCTGTGTGAA
>CABUOF010000141.1 GCA_902493125.1 uncultured Collinsella sp.
GCGCGGGGTGGGGCTGACTCGGCTCCGCCCCACTTCTGATGGCCGCCATTGGGCGCTGGGCCATATGGCTCAGCGCCTTTTTTATGTCGAGCAAAGGCTGGCGAAGGCGGTGCGGGCTCTCGTGCTATAACTAGAATACTTAGCGCAAACAAACCTCAACCGCACAAGGCGCACATGGATCAGATTTACGACAACAGGTACTATTCCGCCGGTTCGCGTGAGCCGTCGCCTCGCCGTGCGCGCACGGTGCAGCTCGGTGGGTCCGCCTACGCCGGCGCCGACCGCTCCATGCAGCGCCCGACAAGTACCTCGCGCCCCAATGCTCAAGTGAATACTTCGACAGATGGACCAGTGCGCCCGGCACGTTCGTCGCATGCTCAGCGCTCGTCGGCTCAAACGCACGATAGGTCGAGCAGGCCCTCGAACCGTTTTTCGGGCTCGGACTTTATGCGCTACGCCAACGACAACGCGGTGGTCAAGGCGATCTATGACTTTACGCATGGCTCTCTGCGTCCGCTGTTTATCGGTATCGTGGTGGCTCTGGCGCTCATGAGCCTGTATTTCCCCGTGCGCGACCTGTACGTGGCAAAGCGTTCGAGCGATATCTTGGCCAAGCAGGTCGAGATTCGCCAGCAATACAATGATGAGCTGCAAAAAAGCGTCGACAAGTTGCTCTCGGAGGAGGGTATCAAGGACGCGGCATCCGAGGACCTGGGCCTGGTGATGCCCGGCGAGAAGAGGATTGAAGTGCAGGGCCTGGACGGCGATTCGGATGCCTCGTCGAGCCAGAAGTCCTCGAACGCCAAGAAGGCCAGCGAAGTGGCCAAGGAGATCGAAGAGGTCGGCAAGGACGCGCCGTGGTACATTCAGACGCTCGACATGCTGTTTGGATTTAACGGCGTCGAGGGTCAGACGGTCGTGTCCAACGGCGAGTAGCGCCCGGAGGGGAGCCCGCAATGACAAATTGCAAACGATACAAGGTGGCCGCGATCGACCTGGGAACGGTGTCGTCGCGACTGGTGCTGGCGCAGGTCGAGGCCGGGGCGATCGTGGAATCGTCCAAGCATACCGAGATTACCGATCTGGGCGAGGGCGTCGACGCGACGGGCCGCTTTTGCGAGGCGGCCGTTGAGCGCGTGCTCGCTGCGTGTCGGATGTTTGTGGACGAGGCCCGTGCCTTTGGGGCTGCGTGCGTCTGCACCACGTGCACGAGCGCCGCGCGCGATGCGTCCAACGCCGCGCTGCTACTGGACGGACTGCGCGATCTGGGGCTTGAACCACAGGTGATTCCGGGCGAGGTCGAGGCACGCCTGACGTTTTTTGGTGTGGCGCACGACTTTGCCGGCGAACGCATCATTGTTGCCGATTCGGGCGGCGGGTCCACGGAACTCGCGACGGGCGTATACGCTCCGGAGCGCGGGGTCTTTGCGCTGGAGGGAACGCGCTCGCTGGACATCGGTTGCCGTCGCGTGACGGAGCGGTTTTTCTCGGCGCTGCCGCCGTCGACGAATGAGCTTGCGGTTGCCGCCGCGTGGGCGGGCGAGCAGTTCTCCGCCTATTTTGAGGGCCTGCCTGTCGACTTTGAGCGCGCCGAGCGCCTCGTCGCGGTGGGC
>CABUOF010000142.1 GCA_902493125.1 uncultured Collinsella sp.
CCCGAGATATCCACGGCGGCCATCACGAGCGTCTCGTCCATGGCAATCGCCGCGTCGGCAAAGCGCGTAATGCCCGCCTTGTCGCCCAGCGCTTGGCAAAACGCCTCGCCCAGCACGATACCCGTATCCTCGACGGTGTGATGCGCATCGACCTCAACATCGCCCACCGCGTGTACCGTCAAATCGAACAGGCCATGGCGGCCAAAGGCGTTGAGCATGTGGTCGAAAAACGGCACGCCGGTCGAGATATCGCACACGCCGCTCCCGTCCAGGTCGAGCTTGACGACAATGTCGGTCTCGCCCGTCTTGCGGGTCACCTCGGCATAGCGGTCCATCTACATCTCCTCCTTCACCAGCGCGGCAAACGCGGCCAGCACCTCGTCGTTTTCCTGCGGGGTACCCACGGTAATGCGTAGGCAGTCCGCGAGCCCCGGCGCGTAGCTAAAGTCGCGCACCAAAATCGAACACTCGTCGCGCAGACGCTCGCGCACGCGCGTGGCATGCGGCGTGCGCACGAGCACAAAGTTCGCCGCGCTCGGCCACGCCTCCACGGGCAGACCCTCGGCAGCCATTGCGCGTAGGGCGCACAGCTCGCGCTCGCGCTCGGATGCAACCTGTGCCACTACGGGCGCGTACGCATCGCGGGCACGCACGCAGGCAAGCGCGGCGGCCTGGCTCAGCACGTTAACCGAGTAGATTTGGCGAATCGCCGCAAACACATCGATGACCTCGGGCGCCGCGATCACATAGCCCAGACGCGTGCCGGCAGCGCCAAACGCCTTGGACAGCGTATGCAGAATCACCAGGTTGGGATGCTCGGCGATAAGCCCCTGCGCCGTGGTAGCCGCGCCAAACGAATCGTCCGCAAACTCAACGTAGGCCTCGTCGACCATGACCATGCCGGGGCACGCATCGCACAGGGCCGCGACAAAGTCGAGCGGTGCCACGTCACCCGTGGGATTATTGGGCGAGGTCACGATCGCCAGATTGCACTCGGGAGCCGCCGCAAGCACCGCCGCCTGGTCGAGCTCAAAGGTCGCCGGGTCGCGCCACACGTCGCGCACCTCGGTCTGGCACAGAGACGCAAAGAACGCATACTCGCTAAAGCACGGCGGGCAGTTGAGCAGGGTCCGTCCCGCGCCGCCAAACGCCAGCAGATAGTTATAGAGCAGCTCGTCGCCGCCGTTGCCCACGCAGTTGTTCTCGCGCGTCACGCCATGCCAAGCAGCCAGTTCGTCGCGCAGGTCGTTCGACATGGG
Organism: uncultured Collinsella sp.; assembly: GCA_902493125.1. GTDB lineage: Bacteria > Actinomycetota > Coriobacteriia > Coriobacteriales > Coriobacteriaceae > Collinsella. Next base: position 1,260 of record CABUOF010000142.1, read on the forward strand.
ATCGGGATAGCGGTTGAGCGGCGTAGCGGCGAGCGCCGCGTCAATCGCCTCGCGCACGCCGGCCGGCACGGGATAGGTGTTCTCGTTGGCCGAAAGGTTAATGCGCGTGGGCGTAAAGTTGGGATCGTAGGGCTCAATACCGGCCAAGTAGGGCTGGACGAGCCCCTTCATACGCGGCGTGAGTTCGGCCATATTAGGCCTCCTCGCCGGTCGCGCCAGCGGCACCGCCCGCAGCCGCCGCCAGGTCCACGCCCTCAGCAACCGTCGCC